>WFNN01000068.1 GCA_015488545.1 Thermaceae bacterium
GAAGAAGGGGGGCGAAAGGGGAAACCCCCGGTCGCGGGCGCCCGCCACGATAGCGGCGTGGAAGCGGGCCAGGTCCCGGGCCTCGCCGGTAAAGCGGTCGGAGAGCACCAGCACCCGCGCCCCCTCCGACCGAAGGCGCCCGGCGGCGGCCGCGAGAAGATCGGCGCCGGCGGCGATCACCCGGTTCTCCACCCGGGCGAAGATGGGGCTGCCCGGCTTGGGGGTTTCGGGAAGCTCGCCCCGCGCCCCAGCCCGAAGGTGGGCGCGGACCCGGGGAAACTCGAGGCGGTAGCGGTCGAGCACCGCCAGCGCATCCTCGAAGGTGGTGGGATCGGGGGCGGTGGGGCCGGAGGCAATCGCGCTCACGTCGTCGCCGGGAACGTCGGAAAGGTAAAAGGCCACCACCCGGGCGGGGTAAGCGGCCTCGGCGAGCCGCCCCCCCTTGATCCGCGAAAGGTGCTTACGAACCGCGTTGACCTCGAGGATGGTGGCCCCGCTGTTCAAGAGGGCCCGGGTGAGGGCCCGCTTCTCCTCCAGACTCACCCCCCAGGGCGCCGCCCAAAGCGCACTTCCGCCCCCCGAAACCAGCACCAACAGGGTGTCTTCCTCGCCAAGCCCCCGGGCCAGCGAAAGCGCCCGGCGGGCCGCCGCCTCCGAGGCTTCGTCCGGCACCGGGTGGCCGGCCTCGAGGAGCTCAAGCCGCTTCAGCGGCCCGCCGTGGTTGTAGCGGGTGACCCCGAAGCCCTGGGCCCTCGGCCAAGCCGCTTCCACCGCCTTGAGCATGGCCCAGGCCGCCTTGCCCACCGCCAGCACGTGGGGACGCCGGGGCTCGGGCCCAAGCGCGGCCGCCACCCGCGCCCCGGGCTCGGTGGCGGCCAAGGCGTGCCGGAAGAGCTCGACCAACCGCTCACGCATGGCCTACCCCAGCGCGGCGCGCGCCGCCCGCCGGCCGGCCTCAACAATCGAACCGAGCTGCCCGAAGGCGGCGACCCCGACCCCCGGCAAGGGAACCCGGAGGTGCACCTCGGGAGGGTCCAGGGCCAGCCGGGCCTGGGTCAACGCCGACCCCATGATCCCCGCAGCCCGCTGGGCTTCGGCCAGGGCGTTACGGGCCACCGGACCCTCCTCGCCACCGGTCACGTCCACCGCCCACACCTCGTCGGCCCCAAGCCAACGGGCCCCGGCCACCGGAAGGTCGTCGAGGACCCCGCCGTCGATCAACCGCTCACCGGCGAGCTCCACCGAGCCCACCAGCAGGGGGTGGGCGGCCGAAGCCAGAATCGCCTCGGGCAAAGGCCCGCGGGAAAGGTAACGGAGCCGCCCGGTCTCCAGCGCCACCACCGGCACCACCAAAGGGCGCTTAAGCTCCTCGAAACGGACCGGCAAATGGGCCCGGAGAAACGCGAGGAGCCGCCGCCGGGCGTAGGCCCGTCGCCCAGGAACGAAGGGGAAAAACCCCGACCAGCGGGCCCGGCGGGCGATGGAGAGGATTTTGGCGGGGCTGTGGCCAGCGGCGTAGAGGGCCCCGATGATCGCCCCCATGCTGGCCCCGGCCACCACCTCGAAGGTGAGGCCCTCGGCCTCGAGCACCTCCAGCACGCCGATATGGGCGAAGCCCCGCGCCCCACCGCCGGATAGGACCAGACCCCTCATGCCTCCAGGGTAAGCGAAAAGACCGGGGCCCGCGGCCCCGGACAACATGGTGGGCGGTACTGGACTCGAACCAGTGCCCTCCCGCTTGTAAGGCGGGCGCTCTGACCAACTGAGCTAACCGCCCGCAGACCCAGGCTACGCGAGAACCCGGCGGGGCTCAAGCCCCGCCGGGAAAGCGCGCATATTACCGGAACTGCTCGATCAGGTCGCGGACCTCGCGGTAGACCTTCTTGGCCCGGGCCCGCTCCTGCACCTCGGCGATCTCGTCGGCCAGGGTCTTTCGGCCCTCGACCTGATAGATAACCCCCAGGGGCACCTGGTTCTTGGTAAGCATCCACTGGGTGACCTCGTGGGCGGCATCCCAGTCGCTCGGGTCGTGGCCGGTGTCGTCGAGGTAGACCCCGCGTTCCCGCACGTAGTCGTACTCCTGCTTACCCCGGAAGGTCACGCAGGGGCTGAGCACGTTGATCAGGGCAAAGCCCTTGTGGGCAATCCCCCTCTTGATGAGCTCCTTCAGGTGCTTGACGTTGCCGGAAAAGCCCTGGGCGATGAAGGTCGCGCCCAGCTCCAGCGCCAGCGCCAAGGGGTTGAGCGGCCGCTCGGGGTTGCCGCTGGGGGTGGTCTTGGTGATGTCGCCGGTGGGGGTGGTGGGCGAAACCTGCCCCTTGGTCAGGCCGTAAATCCGGTTGTCCATCACGATGTAGGTGAGGTCGGGGTTGCGGCGAATCGTGTGGACGAAGTGGTTGGTGCCGATCGAGTAACCGTCGCCGTCGCCGCCGGCCACCAGCATGGTGAGCTCGGGGTTGGCCACCTTGGCCCCGGTGGCGATGGGGAGCGGCCGGCCGTGAATCGAGTTAAAGCCGTAGGCGTTGATGTAGCCGGGGATCCGACTGGAGCAGCCGATGCCGCTAACCACCCCGAGCTTCTCCGGGGGAATCGCCAGCTCGGCCACCGCCTGCTGGATCGCCGAGAGCACACCAAAGTCGCCGCATCCCGGACACCAGACGATGGGGATCTGGGTCTTGTAGTCCTTGGCGGTGAGCTTGACCTTTTCCATACCTAGGCCTCCACCTTCTTGCCGTAGTGCTTCTCGATCGCGGCCAGCACCTCGTCGACCCGAAGCGGGTTGCCGCCGGCCCGGCTGTAGGAATAGGTTTCCTTGGGCAGGCCGTCGTAGAAAGCGCGGAGGTAGCGGTAGAACTGGGCGTTGAACGAGAGTTCGACCACCAGGGCCCGCTCCACGCCCTTCAGGGCCTCGTCCAGGGCCTTTTCGGGAATCGGGTAGAGCAGCTGGGGCACGATGGCCTTTACCTTCATCCCCTGTTTCCGGGCCTGCTCAACCGCTTCGCGAACCGCCCCCTTGGACGACCCCCAGGCCAGCACCGCGAAGTCGGCGTCGCCATCGCCGTAGACCCGCACGAAGCCGGCCTCTTCAGCGATCAGGGGGAGCTTCTTGGCCCGCTTCTCGCTCATCACCTGGTGGAGGGTGCCCGAGGAGCTCGGCCAGCCTTTCTCGTTGTGCTCGAGCCCGGAGATGTAGTGCTGCCCGCCCTTCATACCGGGCAGGGCCATCGGGCTGACCCCGTCCTCGGTGAGCTTGTAACGGGCGTAGTCTTCGCCCAGCTCAGACTCCGCGGGCAGCTTACGGGCGATCGAACGGACCCGCGAGAACAGCACCTCCTCGTCCACCGTCTCCGACCGCTCACCGAGAAACTGGTCCGAGAGAATGTAAACCGGTAGCTGGTACTTCTCGGCCAGGTAGAAGGCTTCCACGGCCACCTGGAAGTTGTCCTCGACGTCGGCGGGCGCCAGCACCACCCGTGGCGAGTCGCCGTGGGTCCCGGCCACCGCTTGGAGCAGGTCGGCCTGCTCGGTCTTGGAGGGGATCCCGGTGGAGGGACCGGCCCGCTGGACGTTCACCACCACCAGGGGAATCTCGGCCATGGCAGCCAGGCCGATGGCCTCTTGTTTGAGGGAGATGCCCGGCCCAGAGCTCGCGGTCATAGACGGCACGCCGGCCCAGGAAGCCCCGATCGCCATGGTGGCAGCGGCCAGCTCGTCCTCGGTCTGGATCACCGCGCCCCCGAATCGGGGCAGTTCGCGGGCAAGGAACTCCAGGATGGGGCTCGCGGGCGTAATCGGGTAGCCGGCGTAGAACTTGAGACCCGCCTGAATGGCGCCGAAGGCGAGGGCGTCGTTGCCGGTCATCACCAGCTTGGGGCTGCCCCCGGTGGCCTCCAGGCGGTAGGGAATGCCCTCGGGGAGGTTCTCCTCAACCCAGGCGGCCCCCAGGTCGATCGCCCGGATATTGATCTCGGCCGCCTCGGGCCGCTTTTTCCCGAACTTCTGCATTACCGAGTCCTTAAGGGCGTCGATAGGGAGGTTGAGCAGCCGCCCTAGGACCCCGAGGAGGACCATGTTTTTGGCCAGCGGGACCTTCAGCTCCTCGCTGGCCAGCCGTTTGAACGGCACGCCGATAAAGCGTGCCTCCTTCTCTGGCGGGATCGGGACCGCCTCCAGGGGCGTTTTGTCGGCGTCGTCGTAGAGAACGACGGCGTTTTTCCGGATCTCGATCTCGTCGGTGAAGCGCTTGAAATCCTTCCAGGAGAAGACGGCCAGAACGTCGACGTAATCGCCCTGGCTGTAGATAGGTTCGGCCGAGACCCGAATGCGGGCCGAGGACTCCCCGCCGCGGATCTGGGGTCCGTAGGACTTCAACATAAACGCGTAGAGCCCTTTACGGGCCGCCGACCTGGTGATGAAGTCCCCCGCCGTGATCACGCCGTCGCCGCCTGAACCGGCGATCGCCAGTACCACCTCTTGCATGCCTCATCGCCTCCTCGCGGGCAGCCGCCCGCCCAAAGCCAGGGGGTATTGTAGCACCGGCCGAGGGGCAAAAGTCCAAGCCAAGGCGCTTTCGGTAACATGATCAGGCATGACCGACGCCCATACCCACCTCGACATGCAGGAGGCCCCGGAGTCGGCGCTGGCCCGCGCGACCGACCTAGCGGCGATTCTCACCGTGGGAATCGACCCCAAAGCCAACCGGCGGGCCATTGTCTTCGCCGAGGAAAACCCCAACGTCTACGCCGCGATCGGTCTACACCCCAACTCGGCCGAGCTCCTCTCCCCGGAGGTCGCCGAGGACCTAAAGGCCCTGGCCAGCCACCCCCGGGTTCGGGCCATCGGCGAGACCGGCTTCGACTTCTACTGGGACAAGGCCGGCCCCAAAGCTCAAGCCGCCGCCCTCGACCTTCAGGCCGAACTGGCCCAGGCTCACGGCCACGCCCTGGTCTTCCACGTGCGTAGCAAGGAGGGCCGGGACGACGCCGAACGCGAACTCATTGGCTGGCTCAAGGCGCATCGCCCACCGCGCTTTGTCCTCCACGCCTTCGCCGGGCACGAGGGGCTTTTGGAAACCGCTCTCGCGCTGGGCGGCTACGTGAGCCTGGCGGGCAACCTGACCCACCGGAAGAAAAAACGCCTCCGCGAAATCGCCCGCGGGCTGCCGCGGGACCGCGTGGTGGTGGAGACCGACGCCCCTTACCTTACCCCCGAACCCAAGCGCGGGCGGGAGAACCAGCCCGCCTACGTGCTGTACACCCTGGCCGAGCTCGCCGACCTCTGGGAACTCCCCTTCCGGGAAGCCGAAAAGCTCGTCGACGAAAACGCGAGGAGGCTGTTCCGGTGGCAGCGGTAAGCGAGGTGGCGCTGGTCCACTACCACGAGGTCAGCCTGAAGGGCAAGAACCGGGCCCGTTTCGAGCAGATCCTCCTTTCCCGTGTGCAGGAAGCCCTTTTTGGCCTAGGCCTCAAGGTCAGCCGGCTCCCGGGACGGATCGTGGTGCGGGGGATGGGCGCGACCCAGCGGGCGGAGGTCAGGGAGAGGCTTTCAAAAGTCTTCGGAATCGCGAACTTCGCGTTTGCCCTCGAGACCCCGCCCGACCTCGAGACCCTCGCCCGCCTGGCGAGCGACCGGATCCCGGAGGGGACCCAAAGCTTTCGGGTCAGCGCCAAGCGGGGCAATAAGCGCCTGCCCTTCACCTCGGTCGAGGCCGAACGGCGGGTGGGGGCGGCCATCGTGGCCGCCACCGGGCTCTCGGTCAACCTCAAGCACCCCGAGCTCACGGTGTTCCTCGAGTTCGCCCTGGACCGCGCCTGGCTTTACACCGACCGCGATCGCCACCCCGGCCCGGGGGGGCTGCCGGTGGGAGCGAGCGGGCGGGTGGTGGCCCTGCTCTCGGGGGGCATCGACTCGCCGGTGGCCGCCTGGCGGATCATGAAGCGGGGGGCCAAGGCCGTCTTCGTGCACTTCCACTCCTACCCCCACACCGATTTCGCTTCAGCGGTCAAGGCCAAGCGTGAGGCCGAGGTTCTCGCCGCCTGGCAGGGCGGGGCTCGCCTCCACCTGGTTCCCCTGGCCGGGGTACAGGCCGAAATCTTCGCCAAGAGCCCGGAGAAATACCGCACCTTGCTCTACCGTCGCTTCATGCTCCGTATCGCCGAACGCATCGCCGAGCGGGAAGGCGCTGGCGCCCTGGTCACCGGGGACGCCCTGGGGCAGGTGGCCAGCCAGACCCTGGAGAACCTGCACGCGGTGTCCAAGGCGGTGGCGTCCCTCGTGCTCCGGCCGCTGGTGGGAATGGACAAGACCGAGGTCATCGCCGAGGCCAAGCGGATCGGCACCTACGCGATCAGCGTCCTCCCCCAGCAGGACTGCTGCTCCTTTCTCGAACCCCGCCGTCCGGCCACCCGGAGCACCCCTGAAGAACTGGCAGCGGCCGAGGATGACCTCGCGGTCGACGCCCTGGTCGAGGAGGCCCTGGCCAAAGCGCAGCTCGTGAAGATCCCCTCTCCCTATCGGGCCCCAGCCCCGCCCGACCCCGAACCCCCGAAGGAGGCGTAGGCTAAGCCCGTGGCCCTGCGCTGGCTCCTGGTAACCCTTCTCCTATTAACTCCGGCCCGTGCCGTCACCCGTCTCTACGTGGCCCCCGACGACGGCGCCGGATACCTCAAGGCCTTCCTGGGCACGGCCCAACAACACGTCGAGGTCGCCCTCTACCTGTGGACCCGGGGCCGGATCGACCTGGCCGAAACCCTGGCCAAGAGCGCCCGGCGGGGCGTGCGGGTGCGAGTGCTCCTCGATGAGCGGCCGGGGGGGGAGCCCCAAGACCCCGAGGTCCTCCGGGTGTTAAGGGACGCCGGGGTCGAGGTGCGTCTGGTAAGCCCGGTGCGGTTCGCCAACTACCACATCAAGGCCGCCCGGGTGGACGGCAAGAAGCTCTGGTTTTCGACCGGCAACTGGGCCCTCTCGTCGTTCACCCGGAACCGCGAGTACAGCGTGGTGACCGATCGACCCGAATGGGTCGGCGAGTTCGGGCGGGTCTTCGACGCCGACTGGGAAGGACGGGCGGTCCCCCTGGCCGAAGCCCACCTGGTCTGGAGCCCGGAACGGGTCTACTCGCTCCTTCGGCCCTTCTGGGAAGGGAACGCCCGCCACCGCCTTGAAGAACTCATTGCCGGCGCCCAAAAGGATATTCTTATCGAGCAAAACGGCTTCACCGACGAGGGGATCTACCAAGCCTTGCTGGCGGCTATGGACCGCGGCGTACGGGTGCGGCTCCTCGGTGACGTGCGCGCCCGCCGCTCCGGCTACTTTGGGCGTCTGGCCGAGCGGCTCCGGGAGCAGGGCGCCGAGGTTCGCTACCTACGTGGGCTTAAGGTCCACGCCAAAGCGATGCTGATCGATGGCCAACGCGCCTTCGTGGGCTCCCAGAACTTCACCGCCACCGCGCTCACCACAAACCGCGAGCTCGGAGCGGTGCTCGGGTCCGGCCCCGCCTTCGACCGGCTGCGCGCCCAGATGGAGACCGACTGGAAACGGGCGGCCCCGGCGGTCGCCCCGCCCCAGGAACCGGTCCCCTGGCAGGAGGCCGGGCGCTACCTGGGCCTTTCGATCACAATCTTTGGCCGCGTACTGGGAACCGAGCGACGAGGATCGGTCTACCGTCTCCGGTTCGACCCGAAGGGGCGCTTTTTCGTCATCGTCCCGGCCCGGGTGGCCGGGCGTTTTCCCCTGGCCCGCTACCCCGGTCACGTGGTTCGGGTGCACGGCCGGGTCCGGCGCTACCGCGAGCATTTGGAAATCGTGGTGGAAGACCCCAGGGCCATCGAGGTGGTGCGGTGAGCAATCTGAAGGCGTACCTAGCCGCACGGGGTTACGAGATCGAGGAACGGAACGGTTACTTGGTGGCTACCCGCCGCGACGACGACGCCATCGATCGCATCTACCTCGATCCAAGCGGCGAGGTACGGCTGGAGCGGCGCAGGGTGACGGCCGAAGAAGGCCGCCCGCTCCAGCTGGGGCGGGTTAATGGGGAGTACCTCCGCAGGGAGGAGGTAACGGAGGTCTTCCTGGCCCGAAATGTGGCCGATCCAAAGGCCCTGATCGCAGCCTGGGAGGTGCTAGAGGAGCTCCTCTAACACTTCCTCGAAAACCCCGAAGGCCCACTCGGCCGCCTCCGGCGGAAAATACCCCATGAGCGAAATCCGGAAGGTTCGCCCTTTGAGCGCCCCTTGCCCTCCCGCGATCCTCGCCCCACGCGCCAGGAAAGCATCGCGAAGCGCTTCGAAGCCGACACCTTCGGGCAGATAGAAGGCGGCGGTGGCCGGGGTCCTGAAATCCATGGGAACGGGAACCCCATCCCGGGACGGTACCGGGCGAAGGCCCCGGCCCTCACCGATCCGATAAAGCCGCTCGAGGTGCCCCCGCTTCGTCTGGAGCTGATCCTCCAGACCGGGCAAGAGCACCTCCAGCACTGCCCGGGCCGCCAAGACCAGGTTGATCGCCGGGGTGAAGGCAGACTCCCCCTTCGCCTGCACCTTGCGTTCGCGATCGAGATTCAGGTAGTAGCCGTAGGGGCGAAGCCGCTGGAGCGCCCGCGGCCCCAGGGCCACGAAGGCGAGCCCCGGGGGGAGCATCAGCCCCTTCTGGCTACCCGCGACCGCGGCGTCCAGTCCCATCGCATCCAGCGAAAAGGCGGCCAGGAACAGGCTGGTCACCGCGTCGGCCACCACCAGAAGATCGGGGTGCACCGACCGAACCGCGGCGGCGATCGCGGCGAGTGGGTTGAGAACGCCGGTCGAGGTCTCGGAGTGGGTAAGCAGGACCCCCCGGGTGTTCCGGTCGAGCAGCCCGAGGACTTCTTCCGGGCTTAAGGGCTGGCCCCAGGGGAAATCCCCCCGGACTACATCAAGGCCAAGCGCCCCGGCGATCTCCGCCCAACGCTCGCTAAACTTCCCCGAAACCGGCACGGCGACCCGCTCGCCGGGGGAAAAGAGCCCCCCCACCAACGCCTCCATGGCGGCGGTTCCGCTCCCCGTAAGGAGGAGGACCTCCCCCTCGGTCCCGAAGGCCGCTTTTAGGTCTTCACGCACCGCCTGGAAGGCCTCGCGGGCGGGGGCGGTGCGGTGGTGCACCTGGGGACCGGATAGAACCAGTTGGGCCCGGGGGTGAAGCTCCACCGGACCGGGGGTAAGGAGACGGACACGGCTCATAGCTCGGCGACGTCCACCCGCTCGATCAACTCGAGGGCTTCCAGCGCCCCCACCACCTCGGGCCCCGGACGTTCATCGACGCTGAGGACGAAGAGGGCCTTACCCCCGGGACGATCCCGACCCAGCTGCATCCCTGCGATGTTCACCCCAGCTTCGCCCAGCAGGGTACCAACTCGACCCACCACCCCGGGTCGGTCGAAGTTCTTGCAGACCAACAGGGTGCCCTCAAGAACGCTCTCAAGCCCGTAGCCGTCGACCCCAACAAGCCTCGGGTGCCCCCCAATGACGGTGCCCCGGGCGGTGCGTTCTTCGCTATCGGTGGTGAGCCGCACCTCCACCAGCTGGGTGTAGCCCTCGGCCTCCGCCTCCTTGCGAACCGCCAGGCGAATGCCGCGTTCCCTGAGCAGGGGCCGGGCCGCGATCAGGTTGATCCCCTCGGAGAGCACGCGCTCCAAAAGCCCCTTGGCCACCGCCGTGGCCACCGGCTCGGGGTCGGCGGCGAACTCACCGAAGAAGGCCACCTCCACCGCCTGAACCCGCCCCCGGGTAATTTGCGCAAGGAGCCGACCGAGCCGCTCCCCTAGCGGCACGAATCCCTTGAGGGCGCGGAAGGCCTCGGGATCGAAACCGGCGTTGATGGCGTAGACGATTTCCCCCTCCAGGGCGGCGATGACCCGCTTTAAGACCTCCTCCCCTACCCGGCGCTGGGCCTCGAGGGTGTTGGCCCCGAGGTGGGCGGTGTGCACCACCCGGGGATGCTGGACCAGGGGATGGTCCTTGCCGGGCGGTTCCTCGGCGAACACGTCCAGGCCAGCGGCAAACAGGTGCCCCTCCTCGAGCACCTCCAAAAGCGCGTCCTCCTGGATGATCCCCCCTCGGGCGGCGTTCACCACCACCGCCCCCCGGGGCAGGAGGTAGAGCTCGCGGCGACCGATCATGCCCCGGGTCTCCTCGGTCAGCGGGGTGTGCACGGTGAGAAAATGGGCGCGGCGGAGGAGTTCCTCAAGCTCGTCCAAAAGTTCGACCCCCAGCTTCTCGGCGCGGCTTCGAGGGATGTAGGGGTCGTAGGCCAGAACCCGCATCTCGAACCCCTTGGCGAACCGGGCCACCTGGCCGCCGATGCGCCCCAGCCCAATGATCCCAAGGGTCTTGCCCATCAACTCGGCGCCCAAAAACTTGCGGTCCCACTCGCCGGCCCGGATCTTGCGGTCGGAGAGCGCCAGCCCCCTTGCCGCAGCGATCAAGAGACCAAAGGCGAGCTCGGCTGCCGAACGGGTGTTGGCCTCGGGAACGTTCACCACCAGAATGCCTCGGCGGCTCGCGGCCTCGAGGTCGATGTTGTCCACCCCCACGCCCCCGCGACCGATCACCTTCAAACGCTCGGCCCGGGCCAGCAACTCGGCGTCCACCTGGGTGCGGCTCCGGGTAATCAGGGCGTCGTATTCCGGGATAGCCGCCAGGATCTCCTCCCGGGGAAGACCGGGCCGGTAATCGACCACCGCGGGCAGACCTTCGGTGGGCCCGAGCTTCATCTCATCGGTGACCAGCACGCGCCACATTGCGGGAAAACCATACCACTAAACGCTTATAAATATCCGTGCTATGGTGGAAGCGATGCCCCTAGCACTGGTCACCGACTCCACCGCCGACCTCCCGCCGGGCTGGGCCGAGGCCCACGGCGTGCGGGTGGTCCCTCTCTACGTCCACCTCGAGGGCAAAACCTACCGAGACGGGGTGGACCTCAGCCCCAAAGACCTGGTCCGGGCCGTTCAGTCAGGCGCCGGCATTCCCACCACCAGCCAGCCCACCCCCGAGGACTTCAAGGCTGCTTACGCCGAGGCCCTAAAGACCGCCGACCAAGTCCTATCCATCCACATCTCCTCCAAGCTCTCGGGCACCGTGCAGTCGGCACGGTTGGCGGCCGAGGCCTTCCCCGGCCGGGTAGCGGTCTTCGACACCCTCGAGGCCTCGGCCGGGATCGGGGCGCTCGTTATGCTGGCCGAAGAGCTCCGGCAGGCGGGGCTTGACCTCGACGCCATCCTTGAACGCCTCCGCCGGGCCCAGGCGGGCTCGCTGCTCCGCTTCACCGTAGCCAGCTTGGAGTTTCTGAAGAAAAACGGCCGGATTGGAGGGGCCGCCGCCTTCCTTGGCGGCCTGCTCCGGATTAAGCCCATCCTCACCCTTGAGAACGGCCGGGTGGAACCGGCCGGCAAGGCCCGGGGCGAGAAAAAGGCCCTGGCCGAAATGGTCGCCGCCCTGACCGCCTGGAGCCAGGGGAAGAAGAGCCCCCGGATCGCCTACCTCTACGCCGGCGAGCCAGCGGCGGTGGAGCCCCTGAAGGCCCGCGTGCGCGAAAACCTACCCGGGATCCGCGAGCTCTACACAGGGGAAATCGGAGCGGTGATCACCAGCCACGTGGGCCCTGGAACCTACGGTTACTTCGCCTTCGACGCCGAAGGGTGAGGGTTGTTTACGCCGCCGACTCCACTCTGGGCCTATCGCCCGAGCGAGCCCGGGCCCTGGGCATCGAGATCGTTCCGGTTACCGTCACCATCGGGGAACGGAACCTAGAGGATTACGTCGAGGCCCATCCCCGGGCCATCCTCGAAGCCCTGGCGCGAGGCGAGCGGGTGACCACCAGCGGTCCGAGCCCGGAAAACCTGGCCCGACGCTTTGAAAGCTGGCTTTCCAGCCACGAACGCGTGGTGCTGGCCACGGTGTCCTCGGCGCTTTCCGGAACCTACAACGCCGCCCGGCTGGCGGCGCGAGCCTTCGGGGGCCGGGTGGCAGTGCTCGACTCCCGATCGTTAAACGCGGGGCTCCGGTTCACCCTGGAACGGGCCCGCTACGAACTGGCCCGGGGCACGCCCTTCGAAGCGCTGGAGCAAGCGGTGGCCCCCTTCACCGCGGGCATTGGTGGGTGGATTCTTCCGGGCAGCCTGGTGGCGCTCCACCGAAGCGGCCGGATCGGGGGGCTTACCCGGATGGTAGGGGGGCTTCTCTCGCTGCTACCCCTAATCGAGCTAAAGGGGGGACGGCTAGTCGCCGCCGGCCGGGTGCGCGGGTGGCGGTCGGGCCTACGACGGATCGTTCGCCTCGTGCGAGCGGTGCGTCCGTCCCGGGCAGTGCTGGCCCACGCCGATAATCCGGAGGCGGTGATCGAACTGAGGACCCAGCTTACGTCCATAGGTGTTCGGGTGGACCCCGTGGTTCACGACGCCGGCGCAGCGGTTACCGTCCACGGAGGTGCCGGCTCCATCGGGGTCCTGGTCCTCCCGTAGAATGGCAGCCATGCGCGCGGTCATCCAGCGAGCCGCTTGGGGACGGGTCCGGGTCGACGCCGAAGTGGTGGGCGAAATCGAACGGGGGCTAGTGGTGCTGGTTGGGGTGCGCCGGGGGGACACCCCCGAGGACGCCGAATACCTGGCCCGGAAAACCGCCAACCTCCGTATCTTCCCCGACGAAACCGGGAAAATGAACCGGTCGGTAAAGGAGATCGGGGGCGAGGTGCTGGCGGTGAGCCAGTTCACCCTCTACGCTGATACCCGCAAGGGCAAACGCCCCTCTTTCGTCCAGGCCGCCGATCCCGACCTGGGAAAGCGCCTTTATGAGCTCTACGTCGAGCTTCTTCTAAAGGAGGGACTCCACGTCGAGACCGGGGTCTTCGGCGCCATGATGCAGGTCGAGCTTTTGAACGACGGCCCGGTGACGATTATCCTCGACTCCGTTGACCGCACCCGGCCGCGGAGGGCACGTTGACGCTTAAAGAAAAGCTCGAAAAAGGGCGCTTCGTGATCACCGCCGAGGTGGACCCCCCGCGCGGCACGGCCATCGCGCGCACCCTAGCCGAGGTCGAGGCGGTGCGCCCCTTCGTGGATGCGGTGAACCTCTCCGACGCGCCAATGGCGAACCTCCGGATGAGCCCCTTCGTCATCGCCCGCCTGGTCGAGGAGAGGACCGGCGTCGAGGCCATCCCCCACCTCACCGCTCGGGACCGGAATACGCTCGCCCTCCAGGCCGAGCTTCTGGGCGCTAGCGCGGTGGGGGTGAAAAACGTTCTCCTGCTCGGTGGCGACCCCCCCGAGCGCGGCGACCACCCCTTCGCGAAACCCGTCTACGAGGTGGGGGCCGTCGAGCTCATCCGCCTTGCCGAGGGGCTGAACCGGGGAAGGAACTGGGCCGGCGGTGAACTCGAGGGGAAGACCACGCTCTTTTTAGGCGCTGCCGCCAACCCGGGGGCCCGGGATCTCGCCCTGGAAGCCGAGAAGACCCACGCCAAGATCGCGGCGGGGGCACGGTTTTTTCAGACCCAACCGGTTTTTTCAGCGGACCCGGTCGAACGCTTCCTGAACGCGCTGGGCGCGGTTCCCAAAGGGGTCCACTTTCTTTGGGGCCTTCTACCCCTTGTGAGCACCCGGATGGCCGAGCGGGTCGCCGCCTGGGCCGACGTTCCCCCGGCCCTGGTGCGGGCGATCGAGCGCGAGGGCGCCTCGGCCGGCTACGCCTGGACCCGCAAGGTCCTCGAGGAACTACGGGCCGCCGGCGCCGCCGGCGTTCATCTCTTTCCCCTGGGCCGTCCCGCCCGGGTCAAAAAAACCCTGGGCGGGTAACCCATCCCCGCCCAGGGAAGGCGCGCCGCTCAGGCGGTCTTCTTCTTCCTATCCAGGATGCCGGCCAGTTCCTGCAACCGGCGCCAGTTCTTGAGCCGGTCCTCGTTGGCGGCCAGCAACACCTCGTCGGGGTTTCCGTCCTTGTCGAAGTGCTTGGCAAAGCGCCCTTCGGTACGGGCGAAGTCGATGAAGGTCACCGGCTTCTTGGTCTTGGGATCGATGTACCAGTCGTCGTAGATCGAGGGGTTCCCCTTGAGGTCGAGGCGCTCGGAGAGCCGCTCGCCCTTCCGGGGGTCGTGGATGAAGACCGGGAAGGTGCGGGAGAGCACCGCCAGCCGCCCCTGGTGGGCCGACATGTCGTCCCCCACCCCGTGCTCCGGCTGACAGGTGGTGTAAGCGATCACCACCGAAGGGCCCTCGTACTCGTTGGCGTCGAAGATCGCCTTGTAAAAGTGGTTAAAGAGGGCCGGGGTGGTCTGGGCCACGTAGACGTCGGGGTGCATCATGAGGATCTCGCCGATCTCCTTGCGGCGCTCGGTCTTCCCCTTCAGCACCTTCCCGAAGGCGCTCATCTTGGTCTCCTGACCCAGGTAGGTGGCGGTCGAGGCCTGGCCACCGGTGTTGGAGTAAACCTGGGTGTCGAGGACCAGGACGTTGATGTTCATTCCCGAAGCCAGCATGCGGGAAAGGGCCTGGAAGCCGATGTCGAACATCGCGCCGTCGCCACCGACCACCCAGAGCTTCTTGTCCTTCCACCCCATCTGGTCCCAGCGCATCCGGATCCCCATAGCGTCGGTGGCGGCGTTCTCGAAGAGCGAGTTGGTCCAGGGCACCAGGAAGGGGTTGTAGGGGTAGGTCGAGGAATAGACGGTGTTGCACCCTGTGGCGGCCACGATGCCCCATTCCTTGCCGTAGTAGAAAGCGTTGGCCGCGGCCATCATGCGCAGAGCGGTGGCCTCGCCGCAGCCCGCGCAGCTCCCGGCCCCGCCCACGTAGAGGTGGGTGCCAAAGTCGAGCATCAGGTCGATGGGCGTGCGCTCGTTGATGTAGACGCGGGGGGTGTTGGGCAGGCCCTCGAAGAAGGCAAAGGCCTCCTTGTATTCGGGGACCGTACCCTCGGACTTCTCGATCATCGCCAGGGCGTCGTCGTCGCAAACCTCGACGCACTCGCCGCAGCCCTTGCACTTGGTGGGGTCGATGAAGATCGCAAAGAGCCCGGGCTCGTTACCCTTCTTCTGGGGCAGGTCGTAGAACTTACGGGTCCTCGCGAAGTGGGCCCGCATGCGCTCCCGGGTATCGGGGTCGGCGATCTTCTGGAGCTCGGTCTCGAGCCGGCTTTCGGGAACCACCTTGGCCAGGATGGCGGTATCGGGGCACTCGGTAACGCACTCCATGCACCCGGTGCACTTATCCGCGTAGTACTCGGGGATCTCGGGAGCGATGTAGGAGAAATCGCGGTAGAGGCCGGTGCCTGGCGCAATCAGGCTGCGGGCCACGTCGAGGTCGGCGGGGAGCTCCTCATCGGCCACGCCCCGGTTATAGGCCTCGACCACCTGGGCAAAGTCCTGGTTGTGCTTGTCGATGTCCAGCGGCTCGGGCTCGGGCAAAATGTCGAGTTCGAGCTCGAGCTCGCCGGCTTCAAACCTGCCGGTCTTCATGCCACCACCTCCCGGGGTTCGCGAACGATCACCTCGGCCGGCACCTCAATGAGCTCGGTGTAGCCGCGGCGGATCGCGGTCATGTTGTCCTTCACCACCTGCTCGCCCCGCTTGCCAAAGTACTTACGAATCACCTTCTCGATCCGCTCCCAGAGCTCCGTCTCACCGATTTTGGCCCGCTCGGCGAAGGGGGCGATTCGGAGGTAGGAACCGAGCAGCACGATCCCCTGCATCCGCATCACCAAATCGGGGCGGGTGGCCACCTCCTGCGCGATCTTCACGGTGTCGATGGCGAAAAGGCGGTAGCCCTTTTCACGGATGAGCTCGCGAGCGTACTTGGGAACGGAGGCCCAGATCGCCTCCGGGTCGGTGTGCCGCGACTGCATCCAAACCGCCCCGCCCTCGGCCAACCCCGCAAGCGGGTTGGTGTACTGGAGCGCCCGGGGATCGTTGATCGCCACCATCTCCACGTACCTGAGCTCGCTCCTCACCCGAACCGGCCGCTCGGCCACCCACAGGTAGTAGTTGGTGGGCAGGCCTTTCTTCTCCGAGCCGTACTTGGGGAAGGCCTGGACGAAGAGGCCGAAGAGGTCGGCGGTGACGCTGGCGATCACCTTGTTGGTGGTCACCGAACCGTAACCGCCCACGGAATAACCCCGCAACCGGAAGGTGCCGGGCTCGACCAGGTCCGGGTCCTTCTCCCGGGGCAGCGCGATGGGGTGCTTGATGTTGAGAGCGAAGTAGCGCCGGTCCTTGCGGTCCGCCATCATGTGTTCAAACACCGCCACGACGTCGCCGGGGCGAACGTCGCGGCCGCCGAGCCCGGCCGCGCCCCCGTAGAAGGTGGGCACCCGATCGATCTTGAGCTCGGGAAAACCGGGGTAACCGTCCAGGGCATCGGCGAAGGCGGCCTTGATCTCCCGGAGCATGGGGTTGGACTCCGCCAGGGGCTCGTCGGTGCGCTCCAGCACCGCAAAGGCCCGCGTGTGCTTTAAGGCGTCGACGATCCGGGCCCCGGGGAAGGGCCGGAAGGAGCGAACGTAGAGCGCGCCCACCTTCTGCCCCTCTTCGCGGAAGTAATCGACCACCGCCTGGATGGTCCCGATCATGCTACCGGTGGCCACGATGGCGTACTCGGCGTCCTCGAGCCGATAGGGTTCGACGAAGTCGTAGCGCCGACCGGTGAGCTCCCCGAAGAGCGCGAAGGCCTCTTCCAAAGCCGGCACCACCCGGGCGTAATAGGCCCGCTGGGCGATTCGGCCCTTCATGTAGGAATCCTGGTTCTCGACTACCCCGCTCATCACCGGGTGATCGGGGTCGAAAAGGCTTTTCAGCTTCTCCCGAGGATCGCCCACAAAGGCCTTCATGAGCTCGGGCTCGGGAAGGTTGAAATTCTCCACCGTGTGGGTGCCGAGGAAACCGTCCTGCACCACCATGAACGGGGTCATTGAGGCCTCGGCCGTGCGGCGGGCAATCAGCGCCATATCGGCGACTTCCTGGGCGTTGGCCGCAAACAGAATGCCCCACCCGGTGTCGGCAACGGCGTAGACGTCGTCGTGGCCGGCATGAATGTTCAGCGCCTGGCTGGTCAGGGCCCGGGCCCCGATGTGAAAGACCATCGGCAACCGCTTGCCGCTAATGACGTGCAGGACCTCTTTTTGCAAGACCAGCCCCTGGCTGGCGGTGAACGAGCTCACCCGACCGCCGGCCAGAGCGAAGCCCTCGGCAGCGGTGCCCGCCGAGTGCTCGCTCTCGGGTTCCAAAAATGCCAGCGGATCGCCCCACAGGTTGGTGCGTCCGTTGGCCACCGCCACCTGAAAGCCGTAACCCATGTTGGTCGAGGGCGTGATCGGGTAGGCGATGCCCGCCTGGGAGACGTGGGTCTCCACCCAGACCGCCGCCTCCGAGCCATCCCCGGTGGTGGGGATGCCGGGAAACCTCGCTTCGCTCATACGGTCCCTCCTTTCGCGCGTCGCGCGCAGCTAGCCCTACCTTACCCCCCGGGCACGCGGGGAAAACCCACCTGGGGCAGGTTCCCCCCTCATTGCAGCATCGCCGGCCAGGGACCGGTGTCCCTAGCGGCGCTTAGACTTTTTCCGCTGGGGGCGGTCCTTCTGCTCCTCCCCCTGCCACTCCCCGAAGTACACGCGGTTCACGGTCAGCTTCACCGGCCGCTCGGGACGGTCCTTACCTTCGGGCGGGCCCACCACCCGGCGGCGCTTCTTTCCCTCTTTCCTTTCCACCGACTCCACCTCCTCGGGGGCGAGGTCCACCTGCCGCACGGCCGGGTTGGCGGCCAGGATCCTCACCCGCATAGCGTCGCCCAGCCGAATTCGCCGGCCGGTCCGTTCCCCGATTAACGCAAGTTCCTCAGGGGCGTAACGGTAGTAATCGTCCTTGAGCGATTCCAGGCGCACAAGCCCTTCCACCCCGTTGGGCAGGGCCACGAACACCCCGAAGTTCTGTACCCCGCTCACTGTCCCCCAAAACGTCTCGCCCAGGTGGTCCCGGGCCCAGCGGGCCTGGTAGTACTTGGTGAGCTCGCGCTCGGCCGCCTCGGCGGCCCGTTCCCGTTCCGAGGCTTCCTCGGCGATCTGGGGGAAGCGTGCCCGCCAACGCTGCAAACGCCCCTCGTCTAGCTTCCCCCGCACCAACGCCTTGACCACCCGATGGACCACCAGGTCCGGGTAGCGGCGGATGGGGCTAGTGAAGTGCAGGTAATCCCGGAAAGCTAGCCCGAAATGGCCCAGGTTCTCCTCGTGGTAACGGGCCAGCTTCAGCGAGCGAAGGAGGAGCATCGCCACCACCTGGGCTTCGGGGCGCCCTTCGGCGGCCCGGAGCACCGCCTGGTAGGCGGCCGGACTCGGTTCCTCAAGGCGGTAACCTAGCCGAGCCAGGGCCTCCCCCAGCTCCCGGTAGCGGTCCTCGCTGGGGTCCTCGTGGACCCGGTAGAGGGCGGGCAAGCCCTTCTCCGAAAGGGTCTTGGCCACCAGGCGGTTGGCCAACAGCATCAGCTCCTCGATCAGGCTACGGGCCCGCGCCTCCCCCACCCGCACCAGCGCCACCTCGCCCTCGGGGGTGATCTCGACCTTCACCTCATCGAAGTCGAAGAAGATCGCCCCCTCGGCCTCGCGCCGCGCCCGCAATTTTCGGGTCAGGTCCGCCAGGGTCCGCAGGTCCTCGGCCAAAAACGCGGCTTCAGAGGGCAGGGGCCCGCCCTCGAGGAACCCCTCCACCTGGCCGTAAGTGAGGCGCGCCCGGGAGCGAACGATCCCCTCGGCGAACCGGAAATCCCGCACCTCGCCCTCGGGGGTGAGACGGGCGACGACCGAGAGCACCAGCCGGTCCTTGCCAGGAACCAGGGAGCAGACCCCGTTGGAAAGCACCTCGGGGAGCATGGGGAGCACCTGGCCCGGGAGGTAGACCGAGGTGCCCCTCGCCCGCGCCTCGCGGTCGAGGGCCGACCCCTCGGCCACGTAGTGGCTCACGTCGGCGATGTGCACCCCGACCTCCAGGGACCCGTCCGGCAGCCGGCGCAGGTGAATCGCGTCGTCGAAGTCCTTGGCGTCGGCGCCGTCGATGGTGAAGACCGGCAGGTCGCGGAAGTCCTCGCGACCGTCGAGCGCCTCGCTTACGGGGCGCTTGGCAACCCGGTCGGCCTCTTTCAGCACCGCGCGGGGGAAATGCTCCCTCAGGTCGTGCTTCAGGATGACCGCCCGGGTCTCGACCGCGGGGTCGTCGGCGCCGTCCCCCAGGCGCTCCAGGAAGACCCCCACCGCTTCCCGGGCGCCGGTTTCCTCGGGGTAGCGAAGCCGAACCGCCACCCGGCTTCCCTCCGGAACCGTCTCCAGGCCCTTGGGCACCAGCTTAATTCGATCCGGCAACCGGGGATCCTCGGGAATCAGCCAGGCGTAACCACGGGAAAAACGAAGGGTTCCGAGGGCGGTGCGGCGGAAACGGTCGAGCACCCTTTGCACCTCGCCGGTGCGCTTGGCCCCCCTTTGCTCCCGGACAATCCGCACCTCCACCCGGTCGCCGTGCCAGGCACCCCCAAGCCGGTGGGAGGGGACGAAAACGTCCTCGCTCCCGTCCTCAGGGATCACGAAACCAAACCCCCCCTGGGCCAGGTCCAAACGCCCGACCACAAGCTGGCCCCCGCCCGGGAGCCGGTAACGGCTCCGCACCCGCTCCAAGCGGCCCTCGGCAACCAGGTCGGCGAGCAGGGCCCGAACCTCTCTGCGCTCCAGGCCGAAGCGGCGGGCGAGGTCCTTGGGGTGCACCGGCTTACCTAGCCGGCGAATTTCACGAAAAAGCGTATCCTTCATTTCATACGATGCCCTCGAGGGCCCTAGCCGTGGCCTTCAGGGCGTCCTCGAAGGCCTGAAGCACGGTGTCAATGTGGGCTTTCTCCACGATTAAGGGGGGCTCCAGCCGCACCACTTTGGGGTTGTTCAGACCAAACGCGGTGAGCACCCCGCGCTCAGCGAGCTCGCCGATCACCAGGGCGCCGATGTCAGGGTCGGTGAACTCGACCCCCACCATGAGCCCCCGGCCCCGGACCTCGGCTACGAACGCCGGCCAAGCCCCGGCTAGGTCCCGGAGCCCGGCAAGCAGATAGTCCCCGAGCTCTTTCGCCCGAGCAGGCAGGTCCTCCTCCAACGTCACCTCGATCGCCGCCAGGGCGGCCGCCGCCGCCAGGGGATTGCCCCCAAAGGTCGAGGAATGCACCAACGGGTTCGTCTTGAACACCGCAAAAAGCTCGGGCCGGCCGATCACCGCTCCGATGGGCATCACCCCACCACCCAGGGCTTTAGCGGTGGTGAGGAGATCGGGGGCGATGCCCTCCCAGTCCAAGCCCCAGAACCGACCGGTGCGGCCCAACCCGGTCTGGACCTCGTCCACGATCAGAAGCACCCCCCGCTCAGCGGTAATCCGCCGCAGTTCCCGGAGGTAACCGTCGGGGGGAACCCGGACGCCGCCCTCGCCCTGAATCGGTTCGACGATGACCGCCGCGGTCCGATCGTCGATGGCCTCGGCCACCGCGGCAGCGTCGCCGTAAGGGACCACCTTCACCCCGGGTACCAGCGGCTCAACCGGCCGCTGGTACTCCGGCTTTGGGGTAAGCGAAAGTGCCCCGAGCGTCTTGCCGTGGAAACCGCCCTCGGTGGTGACGATTCCGGGCTTCCCGGTGTAGATCCGAGCCAGCTTAAAAGCCGCCTCCACCGCCTCGGCCCCGGAGTTACCGAAGAAGACCATCGAAAGCCCCTCGGGGGTAAGCTCCGCCAAGCGGGCAGCGAGGCGGGCGGTGGGTTCGGGCACCAGCACCCGCACGCTCATCGGCATGCGGTCGAGCTGGCGCTTGACCGCCTCGACCACCCGGGGGTGGCGGTGGCCCAGGTTTAGGGTTCCGTATAGCCCCAGGAAATCGAGGTACCGCCTCCCCTCGGTGTCCCAGACGTAAACGCCCTCGGCCCGATCCTCGATCCGGTCCAGGCCGGTAAAACGCAAGAGCCCCGCCAGTCCCGGATTGATGTGCCGTTCAAACAGATCGAAAGCGTTTTCCATGCATCCTCCAGAGGTCGCCCCCCTGGGCCTTTAGTATACCACACTCAAGTGACTACCGCCGCCTGCAGCTTTACCAGGACGTCCCGGGGCATCCGGATCGCCCGGCCGCTTTCGTCCTGGGGAACGTGCACGGTCCGGCCCAGGGCGGCCCGTTCCCCCGCCCGCTCGACCCGGTAGCCAAAGGCGACTTTGCGGCTCTTGGCCTCCTCTAGCCAAACCTCTAGGGTGGCCACGTCGCCGTAGCGAAGCGGGCGGAAGTAGCGGATCTCCAGGGCAACCACGGGGAAAAAGAGCCCCGAGGCCTCCAAGCGATGGTAGGGAAGCCCGAGGGCCTCCAGCAATACGGTCCGACCTTCCTCCAACCACACCACGTAGGCGGAGTGGTGCACGATCCCCATCTGGTCGGTCTCGGCGTAGCGGACGCGAATCGGGTGCCGGAGGGTCATAGCACTTCACCGGGATCGGCATGAAAGCTAAGCCGCGGAATCCGCCTGAGGCCGACCTCGCGGGCCAGACGCTCCTGCAGGTAGCCGTGGGCGTGGTTCAGGATCACCACCGTCTCCTCGGTCCGCTCCAGGGCACTGATCAGCACCCTCCCCCGCGAAAGATCGGGGGAAAGCCGCACCCGCTCCACCGTAACCACCAGGGGAAGCCGGGGATCCTTCATCTCGTGGATGATCGCCGACAGCGCCCGGGCAGCCCGGGCTTCCAGTCGCATGCGCGTACGGTTCACGGCGCCCCCCTTTCCCCGGGAGCGGCCCGGTCCAACCTTATTCTAGCGACCGAATCCGGGTGGCCAGCCAGGCCGCCACCTCGCGGACCGCCTCGGCCTCGGCCCCCTCCACCATCACCCGAACCACCGGTTCGGTACCCGACGGACGGACGTTGACACGGCCATCCCCAAGCCGTCGCTCGGCTTCGGCCAGGAGCTCGGGCAGGCGAGGGTGAGCGGCGACGCGCTGCTTGTCGGCCACCGGAACGTTTTCGATCACCTGGGGGTAGAGCGAGAGCTCCTCAACCCAATCGGCCAGATCGGTACCGCTTTGCTCCAGGGCGGCCAGGGTCAAGAGAGCGGTGAGCATGCCGTCGCCGGTAATAAAGCGATCCCGGAAGATCATGTGCCCGCTGGGTTCGGCCCCCAGGCGGACCCCCTCGCGCTCCATCCACTCCAGCACGTACCGGTCCCCGACCGGCGCCCGCAGTAGACGGATCCCGGCCTCCTCCAAGGCCCGTTCCAGCCCGAGGTTGCTCATCACCGTACCGACCACCGCCGGCTCCCCGGCGACCCGGGCGTGGAGGTAAAGCAGGTGATCCCCGGTGACGATCCGCCCCCGGCGGTCGGCCAGGATCACCCGGTCACCGTCGCCGTCGAAGGCCACCCCCAGGTCGTAGCCGAGCTCGGCCACCAACCGGGCCATGGTCTCCGGGGCGGTGGCGCCAAGGCCCAGGTTGATGTTGCGGCCGTCCGGGCTCGTCCCGATGGCGAACACCTCGGCACCCGCCCGGGCAAAAAGGGTTGGGGCCAACCGGTGCGCGGCCCCGTTGGCGGCGTCGACCACAATCCGCATGCCGTCGAGGTCGGGTGCGTAGGCCAGGAGATGATCGAGGTAGCGCTCGGCCCCCTCAGGGGCCTCCCGCAAACGCCCCCCCTCGCGGTAAGGGGCGGAAGCCTCAAGCCCCCGCTCGATGGCGGCCTCCCGTTCGTCGGCGAGCTTTTTTCCGCCGGGGCCAAAGAACTTGACCCCGTTGTCGTGGTAGGGGTTGTGGCTAGCGGAGATCACCGCCCCCGCCCTCGCCCGGTACGCCCCGGTCAGGTAGGCCACCCCCGGGGTGGGTAGGACGCCGAGGCGGAGCACCTCGATCCCGCCCGCCAGAAGGCCGGCCACCAGGGCGGCCTCGAGCATCGGGCCCGATGCCCGGGGGTCACGGCCCAGAACCAGCGGCCCGCCCAGCTCAGCCGCCGCTGCCCGGCCCAAAGCGAGCACGAAGGCCGGGGTCATCGGAGGTTCGCCGACGCGCCCCCGAACGCCGTCGGTTCCAAAAAAACGACGCATACCGCCGGGTAGCCTACCACGTGCATGCCCGCCCCCCATTTGGGGGCCCCCGAACGGGGGGTGACCTGGCATTCGCATCCATCCTAGCCTGGGACCAACGGGGAGGCAGGGAACCTTACCCAGCAAAACGGGCGCCAAGCGGGTAAGGTGAGCCAGTGGCGCGACCGGCCCAAGGGCAGGGGCCGGTCGCGCCCTAGTTGGAGGTGGACCATGGGAATCTGGGGAAACCTTAAGGAAATAGCCCTGCCGGAACTCCTTCTCCTGATCGAGGAACGGAAGGGCGTGCTTACCTTGCGGGAAGGGGGCCGCCCGGGGCTACGCCTTGACGTGGCCCAGGGACGCATCGGCCGTGCCCGGGAAGGCCGGCGGCGGCTCTCCCTGCCCGAACTCGAGGAACGGCTTCTCGCCCTGACGCTTGGGGGAAAGGCAAGCTTCGGCTTTTACCCCAGCGAGCGGGTGGGCCCGGTGGTGGGTCCCCGAATTCGCCCCCTCGCGCTCAAGCTCAGCACGCTGGCCGACGAGATCCGCCCGGTTCTCCACCAACTCCCGAACCCCGAAGCCCGCTTCCGGTTGATTTCCGCCCGGCTGCTCGGGAACGTCCGCTGGGACCCCCTTTTCCTCAAGGCGCTGGATCTCCTGGCACAAGGCGTCAGCGCCCGGGCGCTGGCTCAGGTGCTTGGGATCCCGCTCACCGAAGCCCGCTACTTTCTGCTCACGCTCTCCCGGTCCCGGCGGGTCCGGCCCGAGCCGACCGCCCCGCGACCGGCGGCGACCCCGATTGGCCGGCTCGTGGCCAGGTTCATGCCCCAAGGCTGACCCTTCCGCCAACGCCCCCCTTTGAACGTCTGGGGCCCAGCGGCTTCGCGGGGCCCAGCCCTCAGGCTTCCTTGGCCGCGAGCCAGTCGTCGCCGACGCCAACCTCGGCCACCAGCGGGACCCGGAGGGACCAAACCCCCTCCATTCCTTCCCGGGTCACCCGCGCGGCTTCCTCGGCACGGTCGGCCGGGGCCTCGATCACCAGCTCGTCGTGGACCTGAAGCAGCAGGTGGGCTCCCAGGTCCTCGAGGACCGGGGCCAGGCGGACCATGGCCAGCTTGATCAAATCGGCGGCGGTGCCCTGGATCGGCATGTTGACCGCCACCCGCTCGGCGGCCTCGCGAACGCGCCGGTTCCGCGAGTTCAGGTCGGGGACGAAACGGCGGCGGCCAAAGAGGGTTTCGACGTACCCGCGCTCGCGGGCCTCGGCGAGCAACCGATCAAAGAAGGCCCGCACCCGGGGGAACGAGGCGAAGTAGCGCTCGATGAACCCGGCGGCCTCGTCGTACTCGATGCCCAGGGTCTGGGCCAAGGAGTGGGCGCTCATGCCGTAGAGCACCCCGAAGTTCACGGTCTTGGCCGCCCGCCGCATCTCCCCGTCCACCGCCTCGGTGCCGAAGATCCAGCTGGCGGTGGCGGCGTGGACGTCGCGCCCTTCCTGGAAGATGCGGATGAGGTTCTCGTCCTCCGAAAGGTGGGCGAGCACCCTGAGCTCGATCTGGGAGTAGTCGGCCACGACCAGCCGCATCCCCTCCGAGGCCACGAAGGCCCGGCGGATCTTCCGGCCCCACTCCCCCCGCGCCGGGATGTTCTGGAGGTTGGGGTCGGAGGAGGAAAGCCGGCCGGTGGCGGTAGCGGTCTGGTGAAACCGGGTGTGCAGGCGGCCGGTCGCGGGGTGCACGAGCCGGGGGAGGGGGTCGAGGTAGGTCCCCCTAAGCTTGGAGAGCTCACGGTGTTTGAGAATTAGGTCCACCACCGGGTGGCGGCCCCTGAGCGCCTCGAGCGCCGCCGCCGAGGTCGAGCGCTTGCCGGTCTTGGCGGTGCGCCTCTGGGGGGGGAGGCCGAGCTCGTCGTAGAGAACGCGTTCCAGCTGGTCGCGGGAGTTCAGGTTGAAGGGGTGCCCCACCAGCCGGAAAACCTCGGCCTCGATCCGGGCGATCTCGTCCCCGAGCTGGGAGGAGAGGGCCTCGAGGTAGGTGACGTCGAGCGCCACCCCCCGGTGCTCCATCGCCGCCAGCACCGCCGAGAGCGGGCGCTCCAGCTCGCGGTAGAGCCAGAGCAGCTTCTCCTCGCCGGCCAGGCGCTCCTGCATGATGCGAAAAAGCTCGCTGGCGGCCTGGGCCCGGGTGGCGGGGTCCTCGTCCCAGTCGCCGGCCCCGTAGCGGCGGACGGTCCCGGCCGGCTCGGCGTTTACCGGGTCGAAGAGGTAAGCAAGCAGCATGGGATCGTCGCCGGGCGGTCGACGGATCCCGGCCTTCCGGGCCCAAACGGCAAGGTCCTTGGCCCGGATCGCCCGCAGCTCGGGGAAGCGCTCAAGCTCCTGGGCGCGGGGCGGCCCCTCGGCCACCCGGTGGTCCCAGGCGGCGGCCAGCCCCACGAGCTCGGCCCAGATCGGCCGGGGATCGTCGAAGCTAAAGCCCAGAAAGGCGTCCTCCGGGGGTGGCCATCGGCCCTCGGCCACCTCGGGCCGCTCAAGCAGCCCCAGTTCCCGCAGAATGGAGCCGAACTCAAGCCCCTCCAAAAACGCGCGGAGCCCCTCGCGGTCGGGCTCGCGGCGGTGGCAGCCGGCGAGATCCACCTCGAGGGGGAGATCGGTGCGTATCCGGGAGAGGCTCCGGGAAAGCTCCAGGTCGGCGCGGCCGGCCTCGAGCTTCTTCCGCACCCCCTCCGGCCGTACCCGGTCGAGGTTGGCCAGCAGCCGGTCAAGGCTCCCCCACTCCGAAAGGAGCTTGGCGGCGGTCTTGGCCCCGATCCCCTTAACCCCCGGGATGTTGTCCGAGGGGTCGCCGACCAGGGCACGAAAATCCACCCACTGTTCGGGGCGCACCCCGTACTTCTTCACCACCTGCTCGGGGGTGACGAGCTCACCGTCCGGGAGCCAGACCGCCACCCGCTCGCTAAGCAACTGGTAAAAGTCGCGGTCGGTGGTGACGATCCGGACCTCGTAGCCCTCGGCCTCGGCCCGACGGGCCAGGGTGCCGATCACGTCGTCGGCTTCGTAGCCGGGGGCCTCCAGGCGCAAAAGGCCCAGAAGGTCCACCGCCGCCTTGATCCTCTCCACCTGGGGCCGGAAGTCCTCGGGCGTGGGCGCCCGCTGCGCCTTGTACTCCTCGTAAGCCTGGTGGCGGAAGGAAGGGGCAGGGGCATCGAAGACCACGATCACGCAGTCCCCGTCCTCGCGGAGAAGCTTGAGCAGGGTGCGCAAGAACCCGTAGACCGCCTGCACCGGCTCGCCCCGGCTGGTGGTCATCTCGGGCAAGGCGAAGTAGTTGCGGTAGGCCAGGTGGTGGCCGTCCACCAAGACCACGCGCCGCGGGCCTTCCTGGAAAAGCGGGAGCTCCACGGGGCTATGCTACCTCGACCCGGGCGGCCCCCCGGGTGGCGTCGGCCAGCGCCCGGGCAAAGGCCGCGAACCGATCCTCGGGAATCCGAACGGTGAAGACGGCCTCCTCACCGTAGGCCTCGGCGAGCTTCTCGCCGCCGTGGGCCGGTAGCAGGCGGTAGAAGGCCTCGATAGCTGCGAACGGCACCCGCACCCGCACCCGCCGGAAACGGACCAGGGGCCGGCGGGGCGCCCCCCGGAGGCACTGGGCGGCCACCCCGCCGTAGGCCCGCGCG
>WFNN01000069.1 GCA_015488545.1 Thermaceae bacterium
CTCGAGGACTTCCACCACCAGCGCGGCGCCGATGAGGTTGGCGCCGAGCTCTTGCCGGATGCGCTCGGCGCGGAGCATGCGCTCGACTTCCTCGCGGGTGTAGTAGGGCTCGCCCTCGATGTAGACCGGCTCCACGAACCCGATGGCCTCGTAGGCCCGGGCGGCGGCCGGGGAAAGCCCCTCGCGTACCAGGAAGGAGAGCGGGTAGCGTTCGCCGAGGGCCAGCATCAGGCCACCACCCCCCGTTCCTTAAGCAGGCGGGCCAGCTCCTTATAGAGCCGCTCCTCCTCCGGGGAGGGGTGTTCGGGGATCACCACCCGGACCTCGACGTACTGGTCCCCCCGTCCACCACCGGGCTTCGGCCAGCCCTTGCCCCTTAGGCGGAGCTTCTTGCCGGTCTGGGTGCGGGGCGGGATGGTCACCTCGACCGGGCCGTCGAGGGTGGGAACCCGCATCCGCCCCCCGACCACCGCCACCGGCGCTGGCACCTCGAGGGTGGTGTAAACGTCGGTGCCTTCCAGGCGAAAGGTGGGGGAGGGCGCCACCCGCACGGTGAGGTAGAGGTCCCCCGGCGGCTGGCCCGGGCCGCCCTTACCGGCGATCCTGAGCTTCTGGCCGGAGCGGATTCCGGGCGGAATGGCGATCTCGATGCGCTCGCCGCCTAGGTCGATCACCCGCTTGCCCCCGCGGTAGGCGACCTCGATCGGGATTTCGATTTCGGCGTGGTAATCCTCCCCTCGGCGCGGGACCCGGCGAGCGGTGCGGCTCCCGAAAAGGTCCTCAAACCCCCCGAAGCCGAAGAGGGACTTGAAGAAGTCGGAGAAGTCTTCGACCCCCACCCCCTCGGCGGTCTCCCAACGCCAGCCCCCCGGGGGCGGCGGCGGGGGGGCCTTGGCGGTGCCGTACTGGTCGTAGATCTTGCGCTTTTCGGGGTCGGAGAGCACGGCGTAGGCCTCGTTGATCTCCTTGAACTTCTCCTCCGCCCCTGGCTCCTTGTTGATGTCGGGGTGGTACTTGCGGGCGAGCTTCTTGTAAGCCCGCTTGATCTCCTCTGGGGAGGCGTCGCGGGGGACCCCGAGTATGGCGTAGTAGTCCTTGTATTCCATGGCTTCGCCGGGTGTGGGGGGTAGGGGCTGGGAGGTGGGCCTTTCCTACACCCTACTCCCCACCCCCTACCTCCTTCTTCTTCGTCACCGCCACCCGGGCCGGGCGGACCAGGAACTCCCCGACCCGGTAGCCCTTCTGGTAGACCTCGGCCACCCGGCCGTCCTCCTCGCCCTCGACCACCCCGATGGCTTCGTGGTAGGCGGGGTGGAAGGGCTCGCCCTCGCCGGGCACCTCCTCAACCCCGAGGCCGGCGAGGATGCGGAGGAAGCCGTCCTTGGTTTTCCGGACTCCCTCGAGGATCGCCTCCGGCTCGGCCTCGGCGTGCGCCAGCGCCCGCTCGAGGTCGTCGAGCACCGGGAGCAAGGCCCTGAGGACCTCCAGCCGGCCCTCCCGGCGGGCGGCCTCGAGCTCGGCGGCGGTGCGTTTGCGGTAGTTGTCGAAGTCGGCGAGGAGCCGGAGGTACTTTTCCTTAAACGCCTGGAGCTCCTCCTGGGCCGCTTTAAGCTCGGCCTCGAGCCGGGTGGCCTCCTCCAGGACCTCGGTCTCCTCGCGGATCAGCTTTTCCTCGGCGCGCTCGTTCTCGGGCACGGCCCTCACCCCCTATAGGGGGTCCCGGGGAAACCCCCGGGACCGGTTACTCGGCGGGCTTGTAGTCGGTGTCGATCACGTCCTCGCCACCGGCCTGGGGCTTGCTCTCTGCCCCCGCGGCCGCCTGCGCCGAGGCCTCGTAGGCCTGGATGGCGGCGAGGAGCTCGTCGAGGGCCTTTTTCAGCTCCTCGTCGGCGGCGTCCTTCTCCACCAGCTCCTTGGCCTTCTTGGTGAGTTCCTCCAGGCGGGTCTTGGCCTCGGGGCTGCCGCTTTTCTCCTGCATCAGCCGCTCGGCCTGGATGCGGGCGGTGTCGAGGTTGTTCTTGAGCTCGACGTGGGCCTTCTTCTTCTTGTCCTCCTCCTCGAAGCGCTTGGCCTCCTCGATCATCCGCTGGATCTCCTCCTCGGAGAGGGTGGTGGTGTTCTCGATCTTGATCGAGGCCTCCTTGCCGGTCGAGAGCTCCTTGGCGCTCACGTGGAGGATGCCGTTACTGTCGATGTCGAAGCAGACCTCGATCTGGGGTACCCCAGCGGGCATCGGCGGGATGCCCTCCAGCCGGAAGCGGCCGAGCGACTTATTGTCCTTGGCGAGCGGCCGTTCGCCCTGCAGCACGTGGACCTCGACCGCGGTCTGGTTGTGCTCGGCGGTGGTGAACATCTCGCACTTCCGCGTCGGGATGGTGGTGTTCCGCGGGATGAGGACGGTCATCACCCCGCCCTTGGTCTCGACGCCGAGCGAAAGGGGCGTGACGTCGAGGAGAACGACCTCGCCCACCTCGCCGGTGAGGACGCCGGCCTGGATGGCGGCGCCGAGCGCCACCGCCTCGTCGGGGTTGACGCTCTTGTTGGGCTCCTTACCAAGGAGCTCCCGGACGATCCGCTGCACCGCCGGGACCCGGGTCGCGCCGCCCACCAGGATGACCTCGTCGATCTGGTCCTTGGTAAGGCCGGCGTCCTTAAGCGCCTGCTCCACCGGCGGGCGGATCCGGGCGAGGATCGGCTGGATCAGCTCCTCGAGCTTGGCCCGGGTCAGCTTCTTCTCTAGGTGCAGCGGCGTCTTGCTGGCGGGGTCGAGGGCGATGAAGGGCAGGCTGATGGTGGTCTCGGTGGTGGAGGAGAGCTCGATCTTGGCCTTTTCGGCGGCCTCAATGAGCCGCTGGAGGGCCTGCCGGTCGGCCTTGAGGTCGACCCCGTACTCCTTCTTGAACTCCTCGGCCAGCCAGTTGACGATGGCGTGGTCCATGTCGGAGCCGCCGAGGTGGGTGTCACCGGAGGTCGACTTGACCTCGAAGACCCCTTCGCCGATCTCCAGGATGGTGACGTCAAAGGTGCCGCCCCCCAGGTCGAAGACCAGCACGGTTTCGCTGCCCTTCTTGTCCAGGCCGTAAGCCAGGGCGGCGGCGGTGGGCTCGTTGATGATGCGGAGGACCTCAAGCCCAGCGATCCGCCCGGCGTTGGCGGTGGCCTCGCGCTGGCTGTTGTTGAAGTAGGCCGGAACGGTGATCACCGCCTGCTTGACCTCGGTGCCCAGCTTGGCGGCGGCGTCGCTCGCGAGCTTCTTCAAGATGAAGGCGCTGATCTCCTCGGGGGTATAGAGCTTATCCCCCACCCGGATGCGCACGCCCCCGTCGGGGCCCTTCTCCACCCGGTAGGGGACGCGGTTCGCCTCCTCCTGGACCTCCTCCCAGCGCCGGCCGATGAAGCGCTTGACCTCGAAGATCGTGCCCTCGGGGTTCAGCACCGCCTGGCGCTTGGCCATCCGGCCCACCAGGATCTCGCTGTCCTTGAAGGCCACCACCGAGGGCGTGATCCGCTCGCCCTCGGCGTTCTCCAGGACCACCGGCTTGCCCGCCTCGATGGTGGCGATCACGCTGTTGGTGGTGCCCAGGTCGATTCCTACGGCTTTGCTCATGGCAGTACCTCCCCTTCTCTGCTAATAGCATACTCGCGGCTAATGCTTTAGTCAACAGACTTGAGCTTACCATTATCATGGGCCGCGCGGTTCGGGTTTCTCACCCCCGCCCCCTATACTGGGGTTGTCGATGCAGAGGCCTCCGCTTGTTGCTTGGATTCTGCTTTTGGTGGTGGCAGCCGCCGTTTCGGCCTTTGTTTTGGGGAGCCCCCAGCGGCTGAGCGGCACTCTACCCTACTCCACCTTCCTTTCTGAAATCGAGGCCGGTCGGGTGACCGAGGTCATCATCGAGGGCAACCGAATCGAGGGGCATCTCTCCGACGGCTCGGCCTTCGTCACCTTTGCCCCCGCGCCCCCCGAGACCCAGGTGGTGCGGGGCTGGGCCGAGCGGGGGATCGAGGTGCGGGTGCGCCCTCCCGGCGGTGCCTCCCCCTGGATGGGGCTTTTGGTTCCGCTGATCGCGGTAGGGCTTTTGATCCTAGGGTTTTGGTATTTTTCCCGGAACGGCCGGGGGGCCGGGGACTCGGGCGGGGCCTTCGGCTTTACCAAGAGCCGGGCCCGGGTGCTCTCCGAGGCCCCCAAGGTCACCTTCAAGGACGTGGCCGGGGCCGAGGAGGCTAAGGAGGAGCTTAAGGAGATCGTCGAGTTCTTAAAACACCCCGAGCGCTTCCACAAAATGGGGGCTCGGATCCCCAAGGGGGTGCTGCTGGTGGGGCCGCCGGGCTCGGGCAAGACCCACATCGCTCGGGCGGTGGCCGGGGAAGCGCGGGTGCCCTTCATCACCGCCAGCGGTTCCGACTTCGTGGAGATGTTCGTGGGGGTGGGGGCGGCCCGAGTCCGCGACCTCTTCGAGACCGCCCGCCGCCACGCGCCCTGCATTGTCTTCATCGACGAGATCGATGCGGTGGGCCGCAAGCGGGGGCTTTCGGTGGGCGGCGGCAACGACGAGCGCGAGCAGACCCTGAACCAGCTCCTGGTCGAGCTCGACGGCTTTACCAAGGAAACCAACATCATCGTTATGGCGGCCACTAACCGCCCCGACGTCCTTGACCCCGCCCTCCTCCGCCCCGGGCGCTTCGACCGCCAGATCGAGATCGGCGCCCCCGACGTCAGGGGCCGGGAGGAGATCCTGAGGATTCACGCCCGGGGCAAGCCCCTGGCGCCCGATGTGGACCTTGCGGTGGTGGCTCGCCGGACCCCGGGCTTCGTGGGGGCGGACCTCGAGAACCTCTTGAACGAGGCCGCGCTTCTGGCTGCCCGGGAGGGCCGGCGGGAGATCACCATGGCCGATCTGGACGAGGCCGCCGACCGGGTGACGATGGGGCCGGCCAAGAAGAGCATGGTGCTCACCGATCGCGACAAGCGAATCACCGCCTACCACGAGGCCGGGCACGCCCTAGCGGCGCATTTCCTGGAGCACGCCGACCCGGTGCACAAGGTGACCATCGTGCCCCGGGCCCGGGCGCTGGGGTTCATGATGCCGGCTCGGGAGGAGCTCTTGCACTGGACGAAAAAGCGTCTCCTCGATCAGATCGCGGTGGCGCTGGCCGGCCGGGCGGCCGAGGAGCTGGTCTTCGACGACGTTACCACCGGGGCCGAGAACGACTTCCGCCAGGCCACCGGCCTAGCCCGGCGGATGATCACCGAGTGGGGGATGCACCCCGAGTTCGGTACCGTGGCCTACGCCGAGCGCGAGGAGAGCTACCTGGGCGGTTACGAAAACCGCCGGTACTCGGAGGCGACCGCCCGCCGGATCGACGAGGCGGTGAAGGAGCTAATGAGCGAGCAGTACGCCCGGGTCAAGGCCCTTTTGGAGGCCAAGCGGGAGGTTTTGGAAAGGGTCGCCGAGGCCCTACTGGAACACGAGACCCTTACCGCCGAGATGTTCGAGCGGGTGGTCCGGGGGGAGCCCGCCGAGCCCCCGCCCGCAGCAGGACCGGAGGAGGCCGAGGTTAAAAGGCGCCGGGTCATTCCCAAGATCAAGCCGGGCGGCGGGGCCCTGGGCGGGGCGTAAAACCCGTCGCTTCGGCCGCGCCCCCGGGTAGACTCTCCGGGTGGGCGCTCGTGTTTTCCTGGACGAAAGCGGGGACCACGGCTTACGAAACTTCGACCCCGCCTACCCGGTGTTCGTCTTGGCGGCCGTGTTGCTCGACGACTCCGGTCTGCGTCGGCTCGAGGCCGACTTCCTGGCCTTGAAGGTGGCCTATTTTGGAAGCGGCGAGGTGATCTTTCACGAGCGGGAGATCCGCCGTCGCGAGGGGCCCTACGCGCACCTCGACCGCAAGCGTTACCTGGCGTTTGTGGACGAGCTTTCGGAGGTGATCCGGCGGACCCCGTTTTCGGTGATCGCGGCGGTCATCGATAAGAGGAGGCTGGTTCGCTCCTACCGCGCGCCCCGAAATCCTTACGAGATCGCGCTGGGCTTTGTGATGGAGAGGGTGGCGATGGAGGTCGGGGCGATTCCCGAGGGCGCGCTACCCCTTTGCCTCGAGGGCCGGGGCCGAAAGGAGGACCGCGAGCTTCTGCGGGTCTTCCGCGCGCTGAGGGAGGGCCGCGATCCGCTGGCAGCGGAACTAAAGTACGGGGCTCGGGCGACCCTCGCGAAGATGCGCCTTTTGTTCTGCTCCAAAGACCCAAGCCTCGCCGGGCTTCAACTCGCGGATCTGGTCGCCCGGCCTATCGGACTCAGCACCCTCCGCCCCGGTCAAAGGAACCGGGCTTTCGAGGTGATCCGGACGAAGCTGCGAAGGGGACCGGGCGGAGAGGTAAGGGGATACGGGCTCAAGGTGTTTCCGTAATCCCAGAAAAACGAGGCGCCGCGCCTTGGCGCGGCCCTCGCCGACCGGAAAATCCAGTCCCTACGCGTTTAGTTTAACCCAGCCTCGGGGCAACGAGTGTGCGCCCGTTACCTTTTAACCTTTTCCTTCAGCGCCTTGCCGGGCTTGAAGGCGGGGTACTTGCTGGCGGGGATCTTGATCCGCTCGGTGGTCCCCGGCTTGACGCCCACGCGAGCTTTGCGCTTCCTCACCTCAAAGGTGCCGAAGCCGGTGAGCTGAACCTTGTAGTCGCGGTCGAGCATCTCGGCGATCTCGGTAAGCAGGGCGTCGATGACCGCTTTAACGTCCTTTTTCTTCATCCCGGTGATGTCCGCCACGTGGTCCACCAGGTCCGCCTTGGTCACGGTCTTTTTCGCCATCGTTCCATCACCTCCCTGATATTTCCCTTACCCTTGGGACTATAGCACAACCCGAGCCGGCGACGCAAGAAACCGGAGTATTTCTTTACCCCTTTGGGGGCTACTTCGGTTGTGCGGAGAAATCTTGGGGTAGGTACGCAGGTGGGAGGAGCGCCGCCACCGCCTGCTCCAGCTCGCGGGTTGCGGCCTCGAGGCTCCGCTTGTCGAGCTTGAGGTCGCCGAAGTCGAGCGGCGGGCCGTAGCGGACGGTGACCGGAACGAAGGGCCGGGGCCCCTTGCCTACCGGCCAGGCCTTCTCGCTGCCGATGACCGCCGCCGGCACCACCCGGGCGCCGGTTCGGGCGGCGATGGCGGCGGCGCCGGTCTTGAAGGGCTGGAGCCGGCCGTCGCGGGAGCGGGTCCCCTCGGGGAAGATGCCGAAGGCGAGGCCCTTTTGCAGGGCCCGGATCGCCGCCTTGACCGCCGAAAGGTCGCCGGCGCCCCGCTCCAGGGGGATGGCGTAGATTCGGGGCAGAAGCCAGGACAGCACCGGCATCCGGAAAAGCTCGGCCTTGGCCACGAAGGCCACCGGTCGGGGCAGGCCGTAGGCGAGGACGATCGGATCCAGGGTGGAGAGGTGGTTGGAGGCGATCAGGACCGGGCCTTGGCGGGGCACGTGCTCGGCCCCCTCAATCCGCAGGCGGAAGAGGGGTTTGACGGTGAGGGTCGCGATCAGCCGGAGGGCGCGGTAGGTGGGGTTCTCGCGGACGGCCACCGCTACCACTCTAACGAAAGCGGGCCGGTTTGCCCCGCCTTCCGGGCCCGCCCGGCGAGCCGGTGGGCCAGCTGGAGGGGCGCCGGCAGCTTGGTGCTGCGGGGGAGGCCGCGGACGAAGGCCAGGGTCTCGGCCATGCCGGCGCGGTGGCCGGGAGAGAGGAAGAGCGGCCGGGTGCGGACCCGCGAGCGCCACACCCATCCCACCTGGACGCCGGGGCAGGCGGCGGACGGCACCCCCAGCGCCGCCGGTGGGCCGCAGAGGGGTACCGCGGCGTCCGGCGCCTCCGCGACCGGTCCGGCGGGTTCCCCGAAGAGCCGCCTTTTCGCCACCCCCACCGCGGGGAGGTCGAGGTGGACCCCGAGGTGCGCGGCGATCCCCAGCCCCCGGGGGTGGGCAATGCCCTGGCCGTCCACCAGGAGAGCCTCCGGGGCCCGGGGAAGCGCGTCCAGCGCCCGCAGGTAGGCCTCGGCCTCGCGAAAGGAGAGGTAGCCGGGAACGTAGGGGAAGAGCTCGCTTTCAGGCACGTGGGCGCTGGCGGCGGCGACCGGCGCGGCCTCCTCGGTATCCCAGAGCACCGCCACCGCGAAGAGGCCCTCGCCCCTTTTGGCGCTGGCATCCAGGGCGGCGACGAGGCGGGCGGAACTGGGGTCGCCCTCGAGGCGGACCCGCTCCCTGAGGGCGTTTTGCAGGGCGCGGGCTTCCTCCAGGCCCCGGGGTTTGGGGAAGGGGTTCATTCCGCGGCTTCCCGAAGCCGGGCGAGCACCTCGTGGTCGCCGGGATCCTTGCGGTAGAGGAGGGCGAGGTAGTAGGCGGTCCAGGCTAGCCGGTACCAGTAGGCGAGCGCCTCGGGGATCGGGCCCTGGGCCTCGGGGGGGTCGAGTTCCTCGAGGTGGTCCACCCGGGTCGCGAGCACCTCCCTGGCCAGCGCGGTTTCTTCATCCTCACCGAGGACCACCCCTACCAGCGGGTCGCCCTGCTCGTGGCGGGCCTCCAGCGCGGTGATGAAAAATTCCAGCGCGCCCGGTGGAGGGGCAATGGAGAGGCTTTTCCCGATGCGGGCGAAGACCTGCTGCAAGGCCTGGGCCAGGAAGGGGTAGCGAGGGGCCGCGACCCAAAGGGGAACCCGCTCCAAAAGCCCCCAGGCCAGCAGCTTGGCGGGGTTTTCGGGGCTCTTTTGGTAGGGTAGAAGCCGCTCTTTCTCGACGGAAAGCGCCCGGTCCACCGCCGCCCCCAGCTCGGCCTCGCCGGTGGCCTCGAGGACGTACCGCAGGTAGCGGTAGGGGGCGAGCGGCGAGGAGGGCACCGGAACCTCGGCCTCGGGGCCAAAGCCCAGCACCACCACTCGCCGGCTCACCTCGCGGGCCGCGCTGAGCAGACCCGTAAGGCGCCCGAGCCCGTACCCCCCGGCCAGCACGAAGGTGGTGCCGGGGGCGAGGGTGTCGGGAAAACGGCCCTTCAAGAGCTCGGCCGCCCACCACCCTTCGCCGAAGCCGATCACCCCGTAGGGGGCGGGGAACGCCCCTTCGGGCCTGGGGAAGTCGCCGGGGAGGGCCTCAAGCGCCCGCCCCAGGCGGCTTTTATCGGCGCGGTAGGTTTCCAGGTTATCGAGGTCGGGGAGGGCGCTCATCGCCTCCATCTTACGGCCCACCCGGCGGCCGCCGGGGCCATGGCCAGGGCCAAAGCGGCGGGGGCGTGAAGGGCGAAAAGCACCGCCAGCAGCAACAGGGCAAGCAAAAGGCCGGCGAGCGCCCGGGTAGGGGGAAGGCCCCCTTCGGGAAGCAGGGCGAACCCCAGGGCGAGCCCCAGCGGGGCGGCCAGGGCGGGGACCCAGAGACCCGCGGGCCAGGCGAAAAGGGCGAGCCGCCGGAGCCAGGGGCCGGCCGGGAGGAGGGCGAGAAGGCCGCCGAGCACCCAGCCGGCGAGCACGTCGGCGGGGTAGTGGACCCCGAGCCGCACCCGGGAGAGCCCCACCAAAAGCGTCCAGGCCGCCGCCAGGAGGTAGCCCCAGGCGGGGCCCCGGCGGGCCAGGCGGAAGGCGAAGAGGGCGGCCAGGGCGGCGTGTCCGCTGGGGAAGCTGGGCGAAAGCGCCCCGGCAACCGCCCGGGGGTCGGCGACGCTGGGGTCGAGAGCGAACGGCCGGGGCTCGTTCACCCAGGCCTTGAGGCCGCTCACCAGCGCCCAGCCCAGGGCCAGAAAAAGCCCGAGGCTCCGGTCGCCCCGGAGGAAGGCCCGCCCGAGCGCGTAGAGGAAGTAAAGCGGCCCGGCCCCCAGCTGGGTTAAGGCCAGCCAGAACCCCTCGGGGCCGGGGATCAGGGCCTGCAGCTGACGGAGGGCCTGGAGGTCCATCCCGGGATAAGCTTACGGGGTGGCGCGGCGCTGGGCGGTGCTTTTGCTCCTTGCCCTTCTCCCCGGTTGCCTGGAAAGCCAGGCCACCCTGCGCTGGCGCCCCGACGGCGCCATGGACCTGGTGATCCGGGTGGCCGGCGCACCCCCGTCCCTGGCCGAGGGGCTGCGGGCCCAGGGCTTTTGGGTGCGGGCCACGGGTGGGGGCCTGGTGGCCGGGCGGGACCTGAAGGCCCCGGGATGGGACCGGCTTTCGGGGTGGATCCCCGGTCGGTTCGTCTACCGCGATCCCAGCGGCGTGGTGTTCGCCCGAACCAGCTACGTGCTGTTCGAGGACTACCAGCTTTCCGGTCGGTTTGTCCCGCTTCGGGCGGCCGGCCTGCCCGCCTGGCTTGCGCCGGTGCCCTTCCGTTTCGTGGTCGAGGCCCCGTTCGCCCCCGTCTACGCCAACGCTGACCGCCGGGAGGGCCGGCGGCTGGTTTGGGAGGGCACGTTGGGGTCGGTCATTGCGCCCCGGGTGGTCTACCGCCTGTGGTACCCCGAGCGGGCGGTTTTGCTTTTGCTCGTCAGCGGGTTAGTTCTTTGGCGTAGGTTACGACGGCCTCGAGCGGGGTGAAGCCTAGGCGCTGGTAGAGCTTGCGGGCTTCCTTCTCGTGGTCGTGGGCCCGGACCCGGACCAGCGGCGCCCCCGCTTCCCGGGCTGCCCGCACCGCGGTGGCCAGAAGGGCCTGCCCGATACCCCGGCCCCGGGCCCGGGGCACCACCCCGAGGTAGGCCACCTCGGCGGCGTCGGGGCCCTCCTCGAGCTCGACCATCCCCACCGGTTCGTCGTTCAGGTAGGCGAACCACAGCCGGTGCTCGGGTTCGGCGAAATGCTCCAAAAGCTCCAGGTCCCGCCAGGAAAGCCGCAGGCTCCAGCCCTCGTCGGCCTCGCGGTAGAGCCGGCGGTAGACCTCGGGGTCGAGGGCCAGAACCTCCTCTATCCGGACCCCCTCGGGCACGGCGAAGCCGAGCTCCCTGGGCTCGGTCTGGTAGAAGTAGGTTGTGTGCACCGGGCCGAAGCCCAGCGCCTCCAGCGCCGCCTTCAGCTCCTGGTTCTCCTCGCTGGGAAAGGCGTAGAGGGTGGGAACGCTGCGGCTCCGGGCCTCCTCGAGGACGGCTTTGAGCAGCGGCAGCGGGGAGCCCCCCCGGACCACCGGCCCCTCGATCGCCGCCCCTCGCCAGAACGGCACCAGCCCCACGAACCCCACCGGCTCGCCGGCCTCGGTCGCTACCCAGGCGTCCTCGATTTCAAAGGCGAGGTCCTCGGGGGTGCGCCCCTCGGGGGCCAGCACCCGCCGCTCGGGCCGCTCGTCCATCCAGGCGAAGAGGCGGGCCAGGGCGGGCAGGTCGGCGGGGGCCACGGGCCGGATCATCGCCCCCATTCTACGGCCGATTGAGGTAGACGACCGTCCCGTCCTCGCCGTAGAAGCGAAGGAGGCTGAGTTCGCCCTCGTTCTGTTCGACCCTCAGGCCCTCCTCGGGGGGGAGGAAGGGCAGGGCCAGGGCTAGGGCCGCCCGGTTCACGGTGCAGTTCCCCACCACCAGCAGCGCTCCCGCGCGGTGGCGCTCGATCAGCCCCCTGAGCACCGGCTGGCTCCGGGCCCAAACCGCCCGGACGCTCTCGCCGCCCGGGGGAGCGAAGCCGGCCTCGTCGGCCGCCCAGGCCTCGACCTCCCGGGGCCAGCGCCTTTGCACTTCGGCGAAAGGGAGCCCCTCCCACTCCCCCCAGCTCCGCTCCCGTAGCTCGGGAACGAGGGTCAGGGGAACGTCCAGCGCCCCCGCAACCAGGCGGGCGGCCTCGGCCTCGGCCCGGGAGTCGGGGGCGTAGACGGCCTCGAGGCCGGCGGCCGCAAGCCGCTCGGCCAGAGCCAGGAAGGCCGCCCGCCCGGCCGCGGCCAGGGGGAGGCCGGGGTGGCTGTAGAGCACGCCCCGGGGGTTTTCCACCGGTCCGGCGCGGGTCAAGAAGAGCCGGGTGGGGGGCGGTGCCCCCTTTAGAAAGCGACCCAGTAGCCCCATGCCGGTAAAATACCCGGGTATGCCGCTGGTCGTGGTGAACCCCACCGCCGGGCGGGGCCGGGT
>WFNN01000070.1 GCA_015488545.1 Thermaceae bacterium
GCTTCACCTGGTGCTGGTCAACCCCGGCTTCCCCGTCCCCACCGCCGCGGTGTACCGCGCGCTCGGACCCGAAGAGCGGGGGCCGGAGCTCGATATGGCGGCGATTTTGGCGGCCCTGGCCGAAAACCGGCCGCCCCCCTGGCGGAACGACCTCGAGGCCCCCGCCTTCCGCCTATTCCCCCAGCTCCGGGCGCTCAAGGAGGTCCTGAGGGGGCACGGTCTTGCCCCCCTCCTCGCCGGGTCGGGGCCTACCTTTCTCGCCCCCCTCCCAAGCCGTGCCCGGGCCGAGGCCACCGCCCGGGCGCTGGCCGCCCGCTACCCCGGTCTCTGGGTTCGGGCCGCTAGCCTGGAGGTGCCGGCGTGAGCTGGCGAGCGCTGGAGTTCAAGGCCGAGCCCCGGTCCCCGGAGGCGATGGTCGATTGGCTGGCCGGCCTGCTCGCCTCCCGCGGGGTGAAGGTGCTTTCGGCCAAGGAAACCGACTGGGGGCTTGAGCTCACGGTCCGGGTGGGGGCCAGGAAGACGCTGCTGGGGATCGGGCGCCTCGAGGGCAGCCGCCGAACCTACCGGGCCTTTACCCGCCCGCCGCAGGTCCTGGACCACCTCCTGGGGTTCGGACGTGTGCGTACCCGGGAAGCGGTGCTAAAAGCCCTGGAAGAGGCGCTAAGCGCTAGCGGCCTACGGCCCCGTTGGGTGGAGATCGGGTGAGGTCGCTCGACCGTGAAATCCTTCGCCTGGCCGTCCCGGCCCTGGGGGCGCTCCTGGTCGAACCGCTGGTTAGCGTGGTGGATACCGCCTTCGTGGGCCGGCTGGGGGCCCGTCCCCTGGCCGCGCTGGGAATCACCACCGCCCTCCTCGGTCTTTTCTTCGTGGTTTTTAACTTTCTGGCCTACGCCACCACCCCGCGGGTGGCCTACGCGCTGGGCAAAAACGACCGGTCCATGGCCATGGCGAGGGCCTCCGAGGCCCTTTGGCTGGCCCTCTTCCTGGGCACCTTCGCCACCCTGCTGCTCGAACTCCTGGCGCCCCTTTTAGTTGGGCTCATGGGTGGTGGAGCCGTCTACCAGGAAGCCCTAGGGTACCTTCGCCTCCGGGCCCTATCGGGACCGGCCCTACTGATCACCACCGCCGCCCACGGCATCTACCGCGGCCTGCAGGACACCCGAACGCCGTTTTTCGTCTCCCTGGTCGCCAACCTGGCCAACGCCGTGCTTGATCCCGTTTTCATCTTCCCGCTCGGCATGGGGCTTTCCGGCGCCGCGCTGGCGAGCGTGCTGGCCCAGTCCTTTGGGGCCGGCTGGTTCTTCTACCGCCTGGTGCGGTTGGGGGCCTGGCGGCCCTTTCCCGGCATCGCCGCCCTCGCCCCCTACCTTCGCGTGGGCGGCGAGATGCTCCTCCGCACCGCCTCGCTGGTGGGTGCAATCGCGGTGGCCGCCGCGGCGGCAGCCCGCATCGGGGTGGTGGCGGTGGCCGCGCACCAGATCCTCTGGCAGGTCTGGCTCCTCCTGGCCATGGCCCTGGACGCGCTGGCCATCGCCGCCCAGGCGCTGGTGGCCCGGCTCAGGGGCGAGGACCCAGCGGGTGCCCGCGCCGCCAGCGACCGTCTGCTCTGGCTAGGGCTCTGGGCCGGGCTGGCGCTTGCCGCTCTGATGGCTGCGGGTCAGTGGCCGATTTCCCGCTTCTTCACCCCCGACCCGGCGGTGCTGGCCGCGATCCGTCCGGTCTGGCCGGTGGTCGTCCTGGCCACCCCGGCCAACGCGTTGGTCTTCGTTTGGGACGGTATCTTTATGGCCGCCGAACGGTTTCGCTTTCTGGCGGTCACCACCTTCCTGGCCTCGCTCGTGGGGGCCGCCTGGTTCCTGGCGGTCCCCTGGCTAAAGCTCGACCTTACCGCCCTTTGGTGGGGGATGCTGGCGATGAACCTAATCCGCGGGGGCTTTCAGGCCTGGGGGTACGGCAAACGAAAGCTAGCCCCCTAACCGAAAGCCGACCCTCATGCCATAATGAAAACGCCAATGGCTTGCGATCGACCGGAAGTCACCGAACGCCTCACCGCCCACGGCCTCCGGGCCACCCCGGCCCGCTGCCGGATCCTCGGGCTTCTCCTGGAGACCCACGAGCACTACACCCCGGAGGAAATGCTTGACGAGCTAAGGCGCCGCGGCGAGCCGATGAGCATCGCCACCCTCTACCAGAACCTGGCCAAGCTCAGCGAGGCCGGGGTGATCGGCCGCTTCGTCGGCCCCGACGGCGTCAGCCGCTACGACGTGGTCACCGAACCCCACCACCACCTGGTCTGCCGGGTCTGCGGCCGCATGGTGGATGTGCGGGTGAAGGGCCCCCTGGAGGACCTGGCGCCGGAACCCATCTTCGCGGAAGACGCCGGGGAGCTCGCCCGCTGGCGGGTAAAGGGGGCCAAGGTAGAGTTCTCCGGCGTCTGCCCAGATTGCCAACTGCACCTGCACCGAAAGGAGCAAAGGATCGCTTGAGGCCATGAAACGTTTGTTTGCCCAGTTTCTTGAAAGCGAGGCCAAGGGTGGCCTCCTTCTATTTTTTGCCGCCTTAATCGCCTTTGCCTGGAGCAACTCCCCGATCGCCGACCGGTACTTAGCTCTCCGGGAAATTCCCCTAGCCGTGCGCTTCGGCAACTTCGTTCTTGAAAAAAGTCTGCTGCACTTTGTCAACGACTTCCTGATGGCGATCTTCTTCCTCCTGGTGGGGCTCGAACTCAAGCGGGAGCTCCTCACCGGCGAACTCCGGGAGCCGCGCCGCGCCGGTCTGGCGATCACCGCGGCCCTGGGCGGGATGATCGTCCCGGCTTTGATCTACACCGCCTTGAACTTGGGCGGTGAGGGGGCCCGCGGCTGGGGCGTGCCCATGGCCACCGACATCGCCTTCGCGCTGGGGGTGCTCGCTCTGCTGGGGCGGCGCATCCCCCTGGGCCTCAAGGTCTTTCTCACCGCCCTGGCCATCGTGGACGACATGGGGGCCGTGCTGGTCATCGCGGTTTTCTACACCGCCAAGCTAAACCTCACCGCCCTCCTTATCGCCGCCGCGGTCTACCTGGTTCTGCTTCTCCTCGGCCGCCTGGGGGTTAGAAACCTGGCCCCCTACCTGGGGTTGGGGCTCTTCCTCTGGTACTTCGTGTACGCCTCCGGCATCCACGCCACCGTGGCCGGGGTCCTCCTCGCTTTTGCCATACCCATCGTGGCCGACCGCCGGGTCCCCGCCATCCCCGAAACCCCGCTCCAAGACGTCGAGGAACGCGAAGCCCTGCTCGAGGAGGCCGAATCCACGCTCATCCACGTCCAGTCGCCGCTCCACCGCCTGGAACACCTGCTGCACCCGTGGGTCGCCTACCTCATCCTGCCAGTCTTCGCCTTCATGAACGCCGGGGTGGCCCTTGCCGGCACCACGGTGGGCGCGGTGGCGCTGGGGGTGTTCACCGGTCTGGTCTTGGGAAAACCCCTGGGAATCTTTCTGTTTGCTTACCTGGCGGTCCGCACCGGCCTCGCGCAGCTCCCCCATGGGGTGGGCTGGAGCGCCATCCTTGGCGCCGGTTTGGTCGCCGGTATTGGCTTTACCATGGCCCTCTTCATCGCCGGCCTGGCCTTCACCCCGGCGCTGCTTGACCAAGCCAAGGTGGGGGTGCTGGCGGGCTCGGTAGTGGCGGCCAGCCTGGGCACCTTCGTGCTGCTGGGAAGCCGCCCACGGGAAACGTGACCCAGGACCCCCTCGGGCCGCCCCCCGGGGCCTAGGCTAGGGATGCGTATCCATAATGGGTATGCGTATGGAGGTGCCCGATGGAGGGGAAGTGCCCGTACAGCGAAAAGGTCCTCGAGCCCACCACCTTGGGGGGCAGCAAGATCCGGCAGTGGTGGCCGGAAAAGCTAAACCTCAAAATTCTTCACCAAAGCCCCACCGAGCTGAGACCCACCGGCCCCGACTATAGCTACAAGGCGGCCTTCGAATCGCTGGACTACCAGGCCCTGAAAGAAGACCTCCGGCAACTCATGACCGAAAGCCAGGACTGGTGGCCGGCCGACTGGGGCCACTACGGCCCCCTTTTCATCCGCATGGCCTGGCACGCCGCCGGGACTTACCGGGTCTTCGACGGACGGGGCGGCTCCGCGGGTGGGTTTCAGCGGTTCGCCCCGGAAAACAGCTGGCCGGACAACGTCAACCTGGATCGTGCCCGCCGGCTCCTCTGGCCGATTAAAAAGAAGTACGGCCGGAAAATTTCCTGGGGGGACCTCTTGATCCTGGCGGGAAACGTGGCGCTGGAGTCCATGGGTTTTAAAACCTTCGGCTTCGCCGGGGGGCGAGTGGACGCATGGGAACCCGACGAAAGCGTTTACTGGGGCCCCGAGTCCGAATGGCTGGCCGACCAGCGGCACGGCGGCGGCGAGCTTGAAAAACCCCTGGCCGCCGACCACATGGGGCTGATCTACGTCAACCCCGAGGGGCCCGGGGGGATTCCGAACGCGGTGGAGGCCGCCCGCCACATTCGCGAGAGTTTTAAGCGGATGGCGATGAACGACGAGGAAACCGTGGCCCTGATCGCCGGTGGCCACACCTTCGGCAAGGCCCACGGCGCCGCCTCCCCCGACCACCTCGGCCCCGAACCGGAGGCCGCCCCGATCGAACAGCAAGGGCTCGGTTGGAAAAACAGCTACGGCACCGGGAAGGGCGCCGATACGATCACCAGCGGCCTCGAGGGAGCCTGGACGCCAACCCCGACCCGATGGGACATGCGGTTTCTTGAGCTTCTCTTTAAGTACGATTGGAACCTCGTCAAGGGGCCGGGCGGGGCCTGGCAGTGGGAGCCCGTAAACCCCGATCCCGAGGACCTGGTGGAGGACGCCCACATCCCGGGGAAAAAGTCGAAGCCGATGATGCTAACCACCGACCTGGCGCTCCGCTACGACCCGGAATACGCCAAGATCGCCCGGCGCTTCCTCGAGAACCCCGACAACTTCGCCGACGCCTTCGCCCGCGCCTGGTTCAAGCTCACCCACCGCGACATGGGGCCCAAATCCCGCTACCTCGGCCCCGAGGTGCCCGAAGAAGACCTGATCTGGCAGGACCCCCTTCCCCCGCGCGACTTCGAGCCCATCGACGAGGACGACACCGAGCGGCTAAAGGCCGAGATCCTGGCCTCGGGGCTCTCCATTCCCGAGCTCGTCTACGTGGCCTGGTCGGCGGCCAGCACCTTCCGGGCCTCGGACAAGCGGGGCGGGGCCAACGGGGCCCGGATCCGCCTTTTGCCCCAGCGGCAATGGGAGGTCAACCAACCGCCCCTGCTCGAGCGGGTGCTGGGGGTCCTCGAGGAAATCCAGGCGCGTTTTAACGCCGAACAGAAAAATGGCAAGAAGGTCGCCCTCGCCGACCTGATCGTGCTCGGCGGCAACGCCGCGGTGGAAGCAGCGGCGAAGAGAGCCGGCTTCAATGTTCGGGTTCCCTTTGCCCCGGGCCGGGTGGACGCGACCCAGGAGCAGACCGACATCGAATCGTTCGCGTACCTGGAGCCCGCTGCCGACGGCTTCCGCAACTACCTCAGCCCCGCGTGCCGCTTGCCCGCCGAACGCGCCCTCATTGACCGGGCCCAGCAGCTCACCCTTACGGTCCCCGAGATGACCGTTCTGATCGGCGGCCTTCGGGTGCTCGGGGCCAATCACGACGGTACCCCTCACGGCGTTTTCACCGACCGGGTCGGCGCGCTCACCAACGACTTCTTCACCCACCTGCTCGACCCGGGTCTGGAGTGGCACCCGATCGAGAAGGAGGCCGCAACCTTCGTGGCGGTGGACCGAAAGACCGGCGAGGAACGCTGGCGGGCGACCCGGGTCGACCTGGTCTTCGGGGCCAACCCCGAGCTCCGGGCCCAGGCCGAGTACTACGCCGCCGACGACGCCGCCGAGATCTTCGTCCAGGACTTCGCCAAGGCCTGGGCGAAGGTGATGAACCTCGACCGCTTCGACCTCTTCTGGTGGTAAACGGGACCCGGCCCCCGCGGAGGCGGGGGCCGTAAACTAAGGGGGCCAGGTATGCCCCCTTGGCTGCTTGTCTTGCTCCTGGTCGAGTCAGCGGCGGCGCTGGCCCTTCTTCTCACCCGTCGCTTCGGTCTTCGCGCCGCCTTCTTCGTGGGGTTTAACACCCTCTTCCTGGTGGCCCTCCTC
>WFNN01000071.1 GCA_015488545.1 Thermaceae bacterium
CTGTGGGGCGCGCGTGGGTAGCGGTACTGGTTTTCGTAATGGGGGCCTTCGCCCTGCTCCTCCGGCCTCCCCCCACCCCCAGGGTGGAGCTTTCGGGAACGGTCCTCAAAACCCCCAAACCCGCCCCCGACTTCACCCTCTACACCGCCGGGAACCGTCCCTTTTCGATGCACGACCTCAGGGGCCAGGTGGTGCTCCTCTTTTTCGGATACACCCACTGCCCCGACATCTGCCCCCAAACCCTCTACCACCTGGCCCAGGTCTACAAGCGGTTGGGGCGCCCCCAGGACCTGCAGGTGCTGATGATCACTGTGGATCCCGAGCGGGACGACCCGAACACCACCGACCGTTACGCTAAGCTCTTCGACCCGCGCTTCGTCGGGCTTTCGGGCCCGCCCGAAGCGGTGGCCAGGGTGGCCGCCCAGTACTACGTCTACTCCCGCCGGGAGTCGAACGGGCTGATCGATCACACTGCCACCGTTACCCTGGTGGATAGCCGCGGCCTCATTCGGATCTACTACGGCCAACGGGCCATCGCCGACGTCGAGCGGGTGGCCCAGGACCTGGAGTACATCCTGGCCAACGGGGGCACGTTTTGAAACACTACCTAGCCACCCTTCTTCTTCTCGTTCTCGCGGGGTTGGCGGCGGCCCACACGGCCGACCTCGAGGTTGACCGGATCCAGGTTGTCACCGGACCGGAGGGGACGTTCTTGGAACTCGCGGTTCGCTACCCCAAAAACGATAGCCCCCTTTCGCTTCGGGTGGTCGTGACCGACCGTTCCCGGGGGGTGTTCGAACGGCGAGAGGGAAAGGCTTACCATCCGGTGGACGCCCTTCCCATCCCCTACGGCATTAGCACCTTTGGAACCGGCACCCCCTACCGGATCCGGCTGGTGGGGGGGCGCTACCGCCCCGGCGAAACCGTGCCGGTCACCCTACTCTTTCCCGCCGGCGCGCTGCTCACCCTCCCGGCTAGGGTGGTTAGCAGCCCAGCGCACGTGCCGCCCGCCGGGCTGCTGGCGCTGGCGTTGCCCCTTTTTGCCCTCATCCTTTACCGAATCCGAAGGCGGCGAGGATTCCGGCAACCTGCCCGTGCTCGATAAGGAAAGCGTCGTGGCCGTGGGGGCTTTGGATTTCGGCGTACTCCCCCCCGGCCAGCCGGGCCAAGGCACGGACTTCCCTCGCGGGGTATAGTAGATCGGTATCGATACCGACAAAAAGAGTGGGAATTCCCCGCAGGCGGGCGAGGGCCCGGGCCACCCCCCCTCGGCCACGCCCCACGTCGTGATGGTCCATAGCATCCAGCAACCTAAGATAGGCGTTGGCATCGAATCGCTTTAGGAAACGGTCGCCGTGGTAGGCCAGGTACCGCTCGCCTTCCTCCGGCCGCTCCCCGAAGCGAAGCTCGAAGCTCTCCGGGTGGCGGTAGCCGGCCATGGCGATGGAACGGGCCAGGGCCAAGCCTGGCGGCTGCGTTTGGTAGTGCCCACCCTGAAACGCCGGATCCGAAAGGATGGCCCGCCGGCCCAGGTCGGAAAGGGCCCGGGCCCAAGGACCATGGCGACCTGGTGCGGCGATGACCACCAGGCTTCGGGTTCGCTCGGGGTAGGTGACGGCAAACTCGAGCGCCTGCATTCCCCCCATGCTTCCGCCGATTACGTCGACCCGATCGATTCCCAGAAGATCCAGCAGGGCCGCCTGGGCCTTGACCATGTCGCGAATGGTGACGGCTGGGAAACGGGGCCCGTAGGGCCGGCCGTCCTCAGCCAAGCTCAAGGGGCCGGTGCTGCCGTAGCAGGAGCCCGGGGCGTTGGCCGCCACCACGAACCGCCGCTCGGTGTCGATCGCCTTGCCCGGACCCACCAGCGGGTTCCACCACCCGCGCCGGCCAAAGGCGCGCTCCAGAGGCGAGAGGCGGGCGAACACGGCCTCGTCGTAGTGGCCGGCCACGTGGGCCGACCCAGAAAGGGCATGGAAAACCAAAACCGCCTCCGCAGAGGGGCGGCCGTAGGTCTCGTAGCGCAGGTCTAGGTACGGAAGCCACCCGCCCCGCTCCAAGCGGAACCCTTGGGGGAACAAGCGGGCGGTACGGGGCTGGGGCGCGGGAACCTCGGGCCCCGCGGGCTCAGGAACCACCAAAAGGGCCTCGTGCTCGCCCCACTCCTCGTAGAGCAGCGTACCCATCCGATCAGTCCTCCAACGCCTGGTCGAAGTCGGCCTTCAGGTCCTCGAGGTGCTCAAGCCCCACCGAAACCCGCACCATCTCGGGCCGGACCCCAGCGGCCGCGAGGCCTTCCTCGTCCAGCTGGCTGTGGGTGGTGGAAGCGGGGTGAATGACCAGCGTGCGGGCGTCGCCCACGTTGGCCAAGTGCTGCGCCAAGCGTACCCGTTCGATGAACCGGCGGGCGGCCTGGAAGCCCCCTTTGGGACCGAAGGTGAACACCCCCCCCGGCCGACCACCAAAGTAGCGTTCGGCCCGCGGGTAGCTGGGGTGACCGGGCAACCCGGGGTAGTTCACCCAGGCCACCTTTGGGTGCTCGGCCAGCCAGGCGGCGAGGGCACGAGCGGTTTCGGTGATCCGCTGGGCCCGTAGGGGAAGGGTCTCAAGCCCAAGAAGGAAAAGGAAGGCCTCGAACGGCCCCATTGCGGGACCGAGATCGCGGAGGAGATCGGCGCGCAGCTTAGCCAGAAGCGCTTCATCACCGAAAACCTCGGTAAAACGACGACCGTGGTAGCTAGGGTTGGGCTCGGAGAGCTCAGGGTAACGCCCGTTCGCCCAGGGGAACCGCCCGGAAAGCACCACCCCGCCCAGGGCCGCCCCGTGCCCGCCGATCCACTTGGTGGCCGAGTGGGTTACCACCGCCGCCCCGTGCCGGAGGGGACGGAACAGCACCCCCCCCATACCGAAGGTGTTGTCCACCGCCAGGGCCACGCCCCGCTCACGGGCGGCTTCCCCCAAAAGATCGAAATCGGGGATCGAGAGGGCCGGGTTGCCGATCGCCTCCACCCACCACAGCCGGGTGCGCTCATCGGTAAGCGCGATGAACTCTTCGGGCCGCTCCTCGCGGGAGGTGAAACGGACCTCGATGCCGAGGCGCGCCAGGGTCACCCGGAACTGGTTGGCGGTACCCCCGTAGAGGTTCGGGCTCGCCACCAAGTTGTCCCCGGCCCGGGCCAACGAGAGCACCAGCAGAAGTTGGGCGGAGTGGCCGCTAGCCGCCGCCACCGCCCCCAGGGCGTCCTCTAGGCCGGCTATCCTGGTTTCGAAGGCCGCCACCGTTGGGTTCCCGATCCGGGTGTAGATGTACCCGGGCTCCTCGAGCGCAAAAAGGCGCCGGGCGTGCTCGGCGCTTTTAAACCGGTAGCTGGTGTTGGCGTAGACCGGGGTCAGCAACGCCCCGCTTTCGTCGTTTTGGTTGAGCCCGAGGTGCACACTGATGGTTTCTGGATGCACGTTTAAACCCCCTTTCTCGCGATGAGAAGGGGGCCATCCCCCCTTCTCTTATCGCTCCCGCCCGCGGGCGGGCCGGCATTGGCACCGGACGTGGGCACCTACCCACCGGTTGCCGCGGCTTCACAGGGCCGGTTCCCTCCACCGCTCTGGATAAGAGAACGGGTCGTTCTCTCGGTTTTGCCAAGCGCCTACCGCGCTTGGCGGGAAGCTTAGCAGATATCCGCCGGGGTTGCAAGCATTCTCACCGCCGAAAGCGTATATTTGTAGTTGAGGAGGTGGGGAAATGAGCTGCAACGTGGGTAACACCGATCGAATCGTTCGCTTCATCATCGGCATCGCCCTTCTGATCTGGGCCTTTGCCGGCCTCCAGGGCGGCTGGGCTTGGGTCGCCGGTATCGTCGGTCTGGTCCTCATCGGTACCGCCTGGATTAAGTTCTGCCCGCTTTACACCCTTTTCGGTATTAGCACCTGCCCGGCCGACCAAAAATCCTAAGTCTATGCCCTTCGTACTCGGCGTCGCCGGGGGCTCCGGTTCAGGGAAGACCACGGTGGTCGAGCGGGTGCAAGCCATCGTGGGACCGGGGCACCTGGCGCTTCTCCCCATGGACAACTACTACAAGGACCTCGGCCACCTGCCGTTCGAAGAACGGGTCAAGACCAACTACGATCACCCTGACGCCTTCGACCTCGACCTCCTGGTCGAACACCTGGACGCCCTTATCCGCGGGAGATCGGTGGCGATGCCGCTGTATTCCTTCGTGGAACACGCGCGCTTGCCCGAAACCAAGCGGGTGAATCCGGCTCCGGTGATCGTGGTCGAGGGCATTCTCGCCCTTTACGATCCCCGGCTGCGGGAGCGGATGGATCTAAAGGTCTACGTGGACGCTGACGCCGACGTGCGATTCATCCGCCGCCTAAAGCGCGACATCGAGGAGCGCGGCCGCAGCCCAGAGTCGGTTATCGATCAGTACCTTTCCTCTGTGCGCCCCATGCACCTCGCCTTCGTGGAACCCACCAAGCGCTACGCCGACCTCATCGTACCGGTGGGCGGGCAGAACACCCCGGCCCTGGAGGTGCTGGCCTCCCGGCTTACCCATGCGCTGGAGGCCGTGTAGGTGCGGAGGGTCCTCGAGGTAGCCCTGCTGCTGCTCGTCGTTCTTAGCCTTCCCGGCCTGCGGGAGCGGGTTGCCTTCGATCGGCGGGGGCCGGTGACGCTGGTAATCGACGGGCGGGCGCTGAGGCAGGAAGCCCGCGAAGAAGGAACCGACCTGTTGAAACTCCTCGCCGGTTATCGCGCGCTCGGGGTTGGCGGGGTGGCCTTCTACGAAGAGCACGTTGAAGACCGCGTGGCTCGTGGAGCGGGGGTCCTGCTCGAGGGCGGGTGGCTGCGCACCCTGGCCCCAGCCGCCGGTTTTCAACCCGGCTGGTACTACACCACCGTTCCCGGGGCCACCGTCCTGCCCCTGCCCCAGCACCGGGTGGTCTGGCAGGACCGGACCTGGGTGGGTTTCCCCACCGATGTAAGCAAGCTTCCCCTGGGGCCGCCACCCGAACTTCCCGCCGCCTACCGCATGGGGTATTTCATCGTCTACCGCCCAGATAACCGCTGGCCAAGACCCTGGCCCCCAGCGGTTCCCGCCGGTGTAGGGGCCTACGTTTTCGTCGGCGATCAGGCGCTCGGCTGGCCAGACCGGTTAGCCGAAACTGCAAAGCGCCTAAATGCCCCGGTAGCGCTCATCGAAGGCACCCCGCAAAAGGGGATACTTCCCCTGGCCCGCGCCCACGGTGCCCTTCGGCTCTTCAGCCTGCGCGCCGAATACCAGCGAAAACTAGGGCCCGATCGGGCGGCCGAGAAATACCTCCTGGCCGCGCGGGAACGCGGGCACCAGCTCCTTTACTTCCGGCCCTTTAAAACCCCAGAGGAAACCCGCCGTTTCATCTGGCGTATCGAAGCGGGGCTGAAGGCCTCCGGGATCCCCCTAGGGCCGCCGGCGCCCAAGACCTACCGCCCCCGCTGGCCCCGGGTTTTCGCCTGGGGGGCGGCGCTCGCCGGGTTCCTCCTCTACCTTTTCGCCCTGCCGCCGGTCCTGGCCATTCCCACCGGTCTTTTCTTATTGCTCCTCGCCTTCGGCTACGGCGGCGATCAGGCCGGCCCCCTACTGGTGGGCATGGTCTTCCCGACCCTGGGCTTCCTTCGAGGTGGGCGGGGCCTCCTGCCCTGGCTGTTTGCCCTCCTCTTCGCACTAGCCGGCGGGGTGCTGATCGCCGAACTAGGAAGCAGCTGGGCGTCCCTCCTAGGGCTCACCGCCTTTCGTGGGGTGGCCTTCTTGCTGGTCTTCCCGCCGCTTCTCTATCTCCTCGCCCGGCTCCCCCGCACCGGCTGGACGGAGACCCTCAGGGCCCTCTACGACCACCGCTTACGGCTAGGGGAGGCCGCGCTGGCCGGGCTTCTGCTCCTTGCCCTGGCGGTGGCATTGATCCGGAGAGGGAACGACGCCCCTTTCGTTCCCGGGGTCGAACTCCTCTTGCGGGAAAAGCTTCAGGCGGTGATGATCCGCCCTCGGTTTAAGGAGCTCTTCGGCCACACCCTGGGGGTTTTCGCGCTGCTTGCTCCCCTGCCCACCTGGCTCCAAAACGCCCTCCTGGCCGGGGCCACCCTGGCCGAAGCCTCGATGCTCGACTCCTTCGCCCACTACCACACCCCGTTTTGGATCAGCCTGGTCCGCGGTTTCAACGGGGCGTTCATCGGGTTTATCCTGGGGCTGATCGCAACCTGGCTCTACCGGGGGGTCCGACGATGGTGGTGGGCGTAGGCGGGTATTACGGGTACAAAAACGCCGGCGACGAGGCCATCCTCCTGGCCACGGTGCGGGAACTCAAGGCCCGAGGGAAGAGCCCGCTGGTGCTATCGGCGAGGCCCCGCGAAACCTTTGAGCGTTACGCCGTGGACGCGGTGCACCGTTACTCCCCTTGGGCAATCCTCGGGGCCTTCCGCCGCATGGACCGGTTTCTGCTAGGAGGGGGCGGGCTCCTCCAGGACCGCACCTCGAGGAGAAGCCTCGCCTACTATCTCGGTCTGGTCACCCTCGCCCGCCGACTCAAGCGCCCGGTCACCGTCTTCAACGTATCGCTGGGCCCGCTCACCCCGGAGGGGGAGCGCCGGGTTGCCCGGGCCCTTAAGGGCGTCCCGATCCTGGTAAGGGACCAAACGAGCCTGGCCTACGCCCGCCGGCTGGGGTTGCGCGCAGAGCTGGGGGCCGACCCCGCCCTGCTCCTCCCCCCGCCCAAGGTCGCCCGCGAACCGGGATTGGTGATCATCGTGCCCCGCTACGGGGTTAACCCCCGCCCCATGGTCTCGGCCAGTTACCGGCTGCTTAAGCTAGGCTACGACGTGCTGGTGATGGCCCTGCAACCGGGAATGGACGAAGAGGTAATGGAAGAATTCCAGGGCCTGCCCAAGGAGGTCTCCGCCGACCCCAAACGGGTGCTCTACTTGCTGGCCAGCGCTAACTTCGTGATCAGCGCCCGGCTTCACGGGATGGTGCTGGCGGCCGCCGCGGGCACGCCCTACGCCGGGATCAACTACGATCCCAAGGTCGAGGGTTTCGCCAAGGAAACCGGCGCCCCCCTGCTCTCGACCGAAGCGAAGACCGGCGACCTGGTGCAAACGGTCACCTACGGACTGGAGCCTGATTGGGAGCGGGTGACGCGGTTAAAAGAGCGGGCACGCGCCAGCTTCGACGCCCTCTTCCCTACCCCGGCACCCGCAAACGGCGTTTGAGCTGCTCAGCGTAAGCCGCCAGCGTGTCGAGCACCGCCTCGACCTCTTCCCGAAGCCGGTACTCACCGGGTGCCAGGGTGGCCACCGCGAAAAACGGCGGGCCGGACAGAACCTCGAGCATCCGCGCTGCTACGTCGCCGGATACCCCCTCACCGAGCTCGGCAAGGAGATCCTCCAGCAGAAAGACTTGGTCCTTTTTAAAGCCCGCGATCGCCGCAAGCACGGTAGAGAACTGGGCGCGTTCACCGAGAATATGGGCAACCTCTCGCCGCAGGCCCTCGACTTCCTTCATACCCAGACGGCCCTTGGCTAAAAAGCGCTCAAACTCCTGGGCCCCGAGGGGAAAGCTCTGGTGGAGCTCCCGCAACGCCGTTAGCGCGGGTTCGGAAACCACCGCAATGGCCCCTTTCGCTTCGGGCTCCGCCTCGGGCACCAGCCAGGCGGCAAAGCGGGCGGCGTGCTTGGCCTTGGCCTCGAGTAGCCCCTCGGAATCCAGCGACCCCCGGACCGCCATCACCAGCGCGTACCCCCGCCGCCCCATGCGGGAGCGAAATAGCCAGTATTTTCCTTCGGGAAAGGCCTCCAGCCCCAGTGCCGCCAGCACCTCAACGAACCCAGGGCGGCCGCCCGACTCGGGGTAGAGGACCTGCTCGGGGTAAGGGGTGACCCGACGAGGCTTGGCCTTGGCCGGCGGCGCCGGCGAAACCAAGCGGGGCTTGGCCTTCTTGGGCTTAAGGCGACGACCCAGCCAGTCAAGGCTCACCCGGTCACCCTCGCGGACAAAGCGCAGCCGGTCGTTCGGGGCCAGCTCCTGGGCCTTAAGCCAGGCCCCCAGGCCCCGGAGCTCCCCGCGGTCAGGGTCGATTTCCACTGGGTAAGGTGTGCCATCGGGGGTTAGGACGGTGGCTTCCCTGGCCTCCCCGAAAACCTGCCGAAGCGAGGGCGTAAGCCGCAGGATTCCGGATTCAAGACAGTAGCTGGTCAGGGTGTACTTGGCTTCCTGCATAGCGCCTCCAGGGGCAAGGGCCGGCCCCGGCCGAGGAGATAGTAAAGCTCCCGCGCCACCCAAAGCGCCGCCTCGGCATCCGCCTGCGCACGGTGGTAACCGCCGCCTGGCCAACGAAGCACGTCGGCCACATGGGATAAACGGTAGCTTCGTAGCCCGGGCAGGCCCCGGCGGGCGAGAACCAAGGTGTCGACCACGTCGGGTTCCATTCTAACCCCGAGCCGGCCCAAGGCGGGGGCCAGGAAACCCAGGTCGAACCGGGCGTTCTGAATCACCCATACCGCCCCCTCGAGCAGGGGCAGCGCCGCTTCCAGAGCCTCTTCCAGGGGCGGCGCATCCCGCACCATGGCGTTGGTGATCCCGGTCAGGCGTTCAACGCCGGGGGGGATCGGCCGGTGAGGACGGACTAGGGTCGAGAAGGTCCGCCGGTCGCCCCCCTCCACCCGCACCACGGCAATCTCGGTGATGGCGTCTCTCCGAGGCGAAAGCCCCGTGGTCTCGAGGTCCAACGCCACCAACGGGCGATCGTTCGGCGGAAAACCGTACCGCCATTCCCAAAGACCAACGCCTTCCCCGTCGACGAAGAACCGGCCGTCGGGGGGATCGGTCACCGGAAGAGGCAGCGGACGCCCGAGCCGACGGAGACGCCAGGCCAACTCGGAAGCGCTCCGGTAGCGGCGCTCCACTCCTCTAACTTACCCCCGGTCAAGGGATGCAACCCGCTGGTACGACCCCCCGGTGGCCCGCTCGAAAGCCGCGGCCACCGCCAGCAACCGCTCGTCCTGCATCGCCGGCGCGATGAGCTGGACCCCAAGCGGCAGCCCGTCCGCGAACCCCGCCGGAATACTGAGCGCCGGCAGGCCAGCGAGGTTCGCGGCCACCGTGTTCACGTCGGTGAGGTACATGCTCAAGGGGTCGGTCACCTTTTCGCCCAAGCGAAAGGCCGGGGTCGGCGCGGTTGGGGTAATCAGGAGATCGTGGTCGGCAAACGCCCGCTCGAAAGCCCGAGCGATCGCCCCCCGGGCCTTCAGGGCGCGGCCGTAGTAGGCCTGGTAGTAGCCGGAGGAAAGAGCGAATGTGCCCATGAAGATCCTCCGCTTCACCTCCTGGCCCAAAAACCGGGCCCGGGTGGCCTTCATGGCCGCGATCAGATCAGCCCCCGCGGACCGCATTCCGTAAAGAGTGCCGTCGTAGCGGGCTAGGTTCGAGCTGGCCTCGCTGGTTGCCACCAGGTAGTAGGCGGCCAGGGCGTAATCGAGCTCGGGGAGCCCGACTTCACCCATCTCGACCCCGAGATCCTCAAGCACGCCGGCGAACCGCAGGGTGGCTTCACGCACCGCCGGGTCGGTCCCCGGACCCAGGGTCTCGCGAATCAGGGCCACCCGAAGCCCTTGGACCGGTCGGTTCAAGGCGGCACGGAAGCCGGCCTCGGCCTCGAGGCTGGTCGCGTCCTTGGGGTCGTAGCCGGCTAGAACGTCCATCGCCGCCGCGAGATCGGCCACCGAACGAGCGATGGGCCCCACCGTGTCCAAACTGGAAGCGTAGGCGATGAGCCCGTACCGGGAAACCCGGCCGTACGTTGGCTTAAACCCCAGGGTTCCGGTGTACGCGGCCGGCTGGCGGATGCTTCCCCCGGTATCGGAGCCTAGGGCAAGGGGCACCATGCCCGCCGCCACCGCCGCCGCCGAGCCCCCCGAGGATCCCCCGGGGACCCGGGCCAAATCCCAAGGGTTTTTGGTGGGGCCAAAGGCCGAGTGCTCGGTCGAGGAACCCATGGCGAACTCGTCGAGGTTGGTCTTCCCCAAAAGCACCGCCCCCGCTGCCCGCAGACGGGCCACCGCTGTGGCCGTGTAAGGCGGCACGAAGTCCGCGAGGATCTTCGAACCCGCCGTGGTGGCGAGCCCCCGGGTCGCCAAATTGTCCTTAACCGCAAAGGGAACCCCGGCTAGCGGGAGTCGCTCGCCGGCGGAAACCCTTTCGGCTACCGCCCGGGCCTCCTCTTCGGCCCGCGGGTTTAAGGCGAGAAAAGCGTGGATCCGGCCGTCCTGAGATTCAATCCGGGCCAAATGCTCGGTCACCACCGCCACCGGGTCCAGTCGGCCGGCGTTTACCCCTTCGGCGATGCGGATCGCGTCCATCCCGGCGATTGTACCTAGAAAAAGAGCGCCAGGAAGGCCTGCTGGCTCCAGCCAATCACCGCCTGGATCGGCTGCCTGAGCACGGTAAGGATCAACAGAAAGGTAATCCAGCCGTAGCGCTCGAGCTGCCAGAAGATTCGGTGAAAGCGCAAAGGAAGCAGCGATTGAAGGATTTTCGAGCCATCCAGGGGCGGGATCGGCAAAAGGTTAAACACCGCCAAGACGATGTTGATCGAAACGAAGAAGTAAAGCGCCAGCGCCAGGGTACCCACGCCGCTCTTCGCCCCGCGGAAGGCGGTGTAAACCGCGAGCGGGTCCAGGGCCACCAGCGCCTTCAGCAAAAGGGCCCCGGCAGCCGCCAGGGCAAGGTTCACCACTATACCGGCCACCGAAACCACGAAAAGCCCGGCGCGGTAATTCCGGAATCGGTAGGGGTTAATCGGCACCGGCTTGGCCCAGCCGAAACCCACGGTGAGCAAAAGCAGCGTACCCAGCGGATCCAGGTGGGCCAGAGGGTTCGGGGAGAGACGGCCGGCCCGGCGAGCGGTGTCGTCACCAAAGAGGAGGGCCGCAAAACCGTGGGCCAGCTCGTGCAGCACCAGGGCAAAGATCAACCCGAGGGCTATTAGGAAGAAGGCCAGGGGGTCTTCTCGCAACAAGGAAATCAACATCGGTTGAGTTTAAAGCCCGATCGCTCTAAGAAGGCTAAGGAGAAAGCCGTAAAGACCCCGCTCAATGGCCGCGAGGACCCCGGTGTAGCTAAGCAGCAGGAAGATGAGTAAAAACCCCACCGGCCCATACGATTCGAGCTGGGCCAGGAACCGCCGCACCTCGGGACCGCCCAACGCCCGCGCCGCCCGGGCCCCGTCAAGGGGTGGTACCGGGAAGAGGTAGATCGCGGCGTGACCGATCATAATCATGCTGGAAAGCTCCAGCGCGTAACCGAGGCCGAAGCTCGCGGGCAGAAGCCGGGCCAGCAGCAGGTAGGCAAAAGCCGCCGCCAGGAAACCCAGCGGGCCCATGAGCGCCACCGCGGCTTCCTTGCGGCCGTAAAGGCGGTAGGGAACGAAACGCGGCCAGCCAAAGCCGAGCAGTAAAAGGAGCAAAAGCCCGAGGGGGTCGAGGTGAACCCGGGGCTCCAGGGTCAAAAAACCCTGGCGGCGGGGGGTGCTGTCCCCGTAGCGGTCGGCGAGCCAGGCCTGGGCCAGGTTGTGAACCACTAGCCCGAAGGTGGCGGCCAACCCCACCACCAGAAAGACAAAGGGGTTGGCGAGCAAGCTAAGAAGACCCATCACGGCTTATCAGTTTACGGGCAAGAGCCAGCTCCTCCTCGAACCCGGACACCTCGCCGCGCCGCCTGGCCTCGGCCACCGCCCGTAGAACCCGCCCCACTTCGGGACCGGGCTTCAGGCCGAGCGCCAGCAAATCGCGCCCCCGGAGGGTCCGCCGGGTTTCCCTTAGCCAACCGGCGCGCTCGGGGAAAAGGGCGCGGAAAGCTTCCTCGAAGGCGGGTCCCAATTCCCGCACCGCGCGGGGATCCTCGGGGGGGGTCCGAAGCCTTCGGGCCCCTTCGGCGAAGGTCTTGGGCAACCCGAACCGGCGTACATAGGCATCGGCATCGGGGGCCGCCAGCACCAGCAGGTAGAGGTAGGCCTCCGGGGCGACCGCCACCTCGGGGCGCAGCGCGGCCAGCCGCTCCATCGCCCGCCAGATCTCGGACCCGAGGGTTAGCCCGAAGACCCGCTTAAGCACCCCGTAATCTTCGAACAACCGGAGAACCTTCAAGGGGTCGGGCTCGGCCAAGGCAAGGAGCAGCTCGTCTTTGAACCTGCTCTTGGAAGCCCGTTCGATGACCCCCGACGCCAGGGCAGCCCGGGCCTGGGCCTCCGCCTCGGGAGTGAAGGCCAGGCCCAGCCGGGCGGCGAGGCGGAGGCCCCGCAGGATACGGCTGGGGTCTTCGACAAAGGCGACCGGGGAAAGCGGGCGAAGCCGACGGGCCTTCAGGTCGGCAAGCCCCCCAAAGGGGTCGAAAAACCGTCTGGGGGTGGGGAAAAGCCTCAAGGCCATGGCGTTGACGGTAAAGTCGCGACGGCGGAGATCCCGCTCCAGGGTGCTGGTCCGCACCTCTGGAAGCGCCCCGGGGTAGGGGTAGCGCTCCTCCCGGGGGTTGGCTAGATCCACCTTGAGGCCGTCCTTCAACTCCGCGCGGGCGGTTGCAAAAGCGGGGTGGGGCTGGTAGCGCCCCCCCAGGGCCTCGACCAACGCCTTCGCCGCTCGCTCGGCAGAAACCCCTTCGATCACCAGATCGAGGTCCGGCCCCACCTCGCCCAAGAGGGCGTCGCGCACCGCCCCACCCACCAGGTACAGGGTGGCCTCGGGAAAGCGATCGGCCAAGAACCCGATCGCCCGGCGGGCGGCCGGCGAGAGCCGGCGATAGATCTCCTCGGCAAGATCCCCTTCGGCTTCCTGCTTCTGGTAGAGGTCGG
>WFNN01000072.1 GCA_015488545.1 Thermaceae bacterium
GGCGCGGGGTGCGGCGGGTGCGGGCTCCTGGATGCGGGGCGGCGGGGCGGTGAGGCCCTGATCGGTGAGCAACTTGAGCCCCGGCTCGCGGGCTTCGGGAGGGGCCTTCTCGGCCCAGTCCCGCCATGCCCACCAGTGTTCGATCCGGGTCTTGAGTTCACGGAAGCGCTCTTCCAGCGCCCGCCAGCGTTCCTGCCGCTGGCGGTGGGCCCGAAGCTCGGCTGCAAGGCCGGCGGGCAATCGCCGCTCGGCGTCCTTGGCCGCCCGGGCTAGCTCCCGGGCTTTTAAGAGCAGGGCCTTGAGTTCCAGCACGAGGGCTTTGCGGCGGGCCTCGAGAGCGGCGAGCAGGGCGTCCCCCCGGGCCTTCTGGGGCTTTAGGGCCCGAAGTTCGGCCTCGATCGCTTCCGAAAGCGGCGGGGCTTCCTGGGCGATGGCGGCTTTGAGTTCGGCCGCCCGTTCCTCCCGAAAGGCCGCCAGGCGTTCGCGCCAGTCGGTCATCGCCGCCCCGTCGCCCCGCCCTTTCAGGAAGCCCCGGAGTTCGTCGGCGAGCTCTGTGAGCACCGCGTGATCTGGGTAGCGGGCAGCGAGCGCCTCGATTTCCTCCAGCAGTTCCCGGGCTTCTCTGCGCACCCGGCGGGCTTCGCGGGTGCGCTCCAGGACCGCGGCCAAACCGGCGAGCGCCCGGCGCAGCCCGAAGAAGGGGGGTTTGTGGGCCAGCATGTCCAGGCTGACCAGGGCCAAAAGGCCGGGAAGGAGAAGGCCGAACGCTCCGAGGCGGCCGGTGAGCACCGCGAAAGCTGCCCTTCCGATCTGCCCCGCCAAGACCGGATTCACCGGTACCAGAAGGGGCAGGGTGAAGAGAGCCAGCGCGAAGGCCAAGAGGGTCTGGCGGAGGAAGGGACCGAGGGGGCGGCGGGCCAGCGCCGCCGCTACCCCGTACCCGAAGGGTAGGGGCAGGAGGGCCGCCGCCCAGCCGAGCCAGCGGTAGAGGGTGGTTTTTAGGGCGCGGCCGAGGTCGCCGGAGAAGGGCGGTTCCGGCCAGAGGCTGGCGGCCAGAAAGAGGAAGGCGCCCAGGAGCACCAGGGCCAGGGCCTCGAGGTCCCCGCGCGAGGGCCCCCTGGGCTTGGGCTTGGGCTTGGGCCGCGCCATGCCGATCTAATTCTAAGGGCGCGGGCAGCGCCCGCGCCCCTTCCGCTTACAAGGGCTACTGTTTTTGTAGCTTTTTCAGCGCCTCCACCACCGCCTGGGTGAGATCGGTCGAGGGATCGGCGTAGACCACCAGGTTGGAGCTGGCGGCTACCCGCCGGTTCATCACCACCGCGAAGCCGTTTTCCTTGGCGACCCGGGCCACCACCCGGTCCACCTCTTTGATGAGCGGTTCAAGCTTGGCCTGGATTTTGGGGTTCCACTTGGCTTGGACCTTCTTAATGGCCTCGAGCAGCACCTGGTAGTCCTGGCGCTCCTTGGCGGTGGCTTCGCCGGCGGCAATTTTGGCCTCGAGGGGTTTGATTTTCTCAATCAGCGGTTTCATCTCGGCGTCCCGTTTCTTTTGGATCTCGGCCACCGCGGGGTACCCGGGGTGGGCCTGGACCACGGTTTCGGCGTCGACGAAGCCGACACGGTTCGGCACCGCCTTGTTTTGGGCCAGGGGCAGTCCGCTTAAGGCCAGCAGGCTTAGCGCAAGAAGCACAGCGAAGGCGCGTTTCATGGGCCGAGGCTAGCAACGGGGGGTTAGGGGGCCGTGAGAGGGACGTTTGTAGCCCGCGGACCCCCTATAATTCGGCTAGGAGGTTTTCTACATGTTGGTCCGCGACTGGATGACCCCCGATCCGGTGACGATCACCCCCGATACCCCCGTTCTAGAGGCAATCAAGCTCCTTAAGGAAAAGGGCTTCCGGCGGCTGCCGGTGCTGGAGAACGAGCGGCTGGTGGGGATCGTTACCGACAAGGACTTAAAGGACGCGATGCCGTCCAAGGCCACCACCCTCTCGGTTTGGGAGCTCAACTACCTTCTTTCCAAGCTGACCGTTAGCGAGGTGATGGCCAAACCGGTGATCACGGTTCAGGCCGAGGAACCCCTGGAGGAAGCGGCCCTATTGATGGAGGAGTACAAGGTGGGGGGGCTGCCGGTCTTGGACGGGAACAAGCTGGCCGGGATTATCACCATCACCGACGTGTTGCGGGCCTTCATCGAGGTCATGGGTATGAAAGAGGGCGGGGTGCGGATCACGTTTGACGTCCCCGATCGTCCCGGCGCCCTGGCCCAGGCGGCCCAGGCGGTGCCTCCGGCCAACATCGTCTCGGTGGCCACCGCCGGCAAGCACGACGGGCTGCGTCGAATTGTGATGCGGGTCACTGGCGAGGGGGCCGAGAAGGTGCCCGAGCGTCTGGAAGCCGCTGGGGAGAAGGTCATCGACGTGCGCAAGACTGAACCCAGGGTCTAGCGCAGCGGCGGGCCATGCGGATTCCTGCGGCAGGGCTCCGGGCGTGGCCCCTGGTCTTTGCGGTAACCCTGACGCTGGTCGGCTGCGCGCCCCGCCTTTCGGGGGTCAACC
>WFNN01000073.1 GCA_015488545.1 Thermaceae bacterium
GGGGGGTCGCTGGCCAGGGCCAGTAGCAGACCCCGGGTGTAGGCGTCGTGCAGCCGGCCGCCCCCATCCATCGACTCGAAGTAGGCGGCCAGCCCTTCGGTAAGCCACAGGGGGTAGGGGCGGCCGGCTCCATCGGGGATGAGCCCAAGCCCGTTCGTGGGGCCCCTTAAGTGGAGGAGGTGCACGAGTTCATGGAGCACCAGGGTGTAGAGGGGGTCGGGGTTGTTTAAGAACGTTCCACGGTAGTACGGGAAAGCGGGGAAAAGGGTGGCCCCGGGATGGGGGAAGACGCTGGCGTAGCCGTTAAAAAAACTGGTGTCGGGGTCGAGCCGCAGGGTGAGCTGGCCCCCCGGCTCGCCGAAATAAGGGCGGAGGGCTTCGAGGGCGGCCTCGGCCCGCACCAGCACCGCCTCCGCCAGGGCCTCCTGGCCGGGGGCGTAGAGGACCTCGGTGCGCGGCGCCTCGGCCACCCGCCAGGCAAGCGCGACGCCCAGCAGCAGGGCCGCCGCCACAAATCGCTTCACGCCCCGAGTCTAAAGCAGGCCGAGGCCCGTAAAGGGGCGCCCCAGCACCGCCTCGGGGTCGGCCTTTAGGAAGCCGAGCAGGTCGGTGTAGACGCGACGGAAGTCGATCGCCAGGGGCAGGTCGCCGTCGTCCAGGGCGCCAAGGTCGGGTTCGTCGCCGTAGATTCCCCCTTTCACCCCGCCCCCCAGCACCATCGCCAGCCCGGCCTTGCCGTGGTCGGTGCCTCCGGAGGCGTTCTCGGCCACCCGCCGCCCGAACTCCGAGAAAACGAAAACCACCACGTCGTTCTGCCGCCCCATCCCCTTGAGCTCGCGCCAGAAGGCGGAGAGCCCGCCAGCCAGCTCGGCCAAGAGCGCCTGCTGCCGGGGGGGTTCGCCCGCGTGGGTATCGAACCCGCCGAGGGCGGTGTAGAAGACGCTGGGAGGATCGGGGGCGTCGAGCATGGCCAGCACGTCGGCAAGCGCCGGACCCAGCCGGCCCGATTCCAGACCCGCGATCCTCTTGCGGGGTATCCGCGCCACCCGCTCGGTGGCCGCCTTGAGTTCGGCGAGCCGCCGGCGCACCGCTTCCTCCAGGCCGGTGTAGCGGGTCGTCAACACCCGTTCGAGGGCCGCCCGGTAGGCGGGGGGGAGCTCGAGGCGAAACCGGTCCAGCGAGGCCAGGCTAGGCGCTATCCGGCTTTGGCCCCGGAGCACAAGGGGGGTGAACACCCCGAAGTTGACCGCGCAAAAGGGGTCTTGGCTTTCGTCCAGGTAGCGCCCGAGCCAGCCGGAAAGGGCCCGCTTCTCGGGGTCTGCGGTGTGCCAGACCGCCATCGAGACGAAATGGCTGCGGCTTGGGTGGGGGTAACCGATGCCCTGGACAAGACCGATCTGCCCCGCCTGGTAGATCGGTGCCAGCGGACGCAGGGCGGGGTGGAGGGCTAGCCGGTCGGTGAGCGGCAGGAGTTCCGCGGTCTTGAGACCGATCCCCGGCCGGAGCCGGCGGTAGAGTTCTTGCCGGAAGGGCACCAGGGTATTGAGGGCGTCGTTGCCCGCGGAGAGCTGGATCACCAAAAGGGCCTTGCCTTCGGCCCGGGCCGCCGCCGCGGTGCGGGCGAGCAGGCTCGGGGCCGCGCCCCCGGCGGCCAGGGTGGCCAGCGCGTGCTTTACGAACTCCCTTCGGTTCATGCTTCCTCCCTACAAAAGCTGGGCCCGGGGGCCGAGCAAGTCGGTGGGCGCTTCCCCTTCCATGAACACCGCGAGGTCGGGATCGTGGTCGGCCAGCGCGCGGGCCAGGTTGATCCGGGCCAGGAGAGGGCTTGCGTCCAGCCAGCTGAGCCCCCCTGCCCAGCCCTTGACGTTCGGGGGGGCGAACGGCACCTGCCCCATGGCCAGGAGCAGCCGCACCGTCTGCCGGTCCGGCTTCTTCCCGCTGGCGTAGTAGAGCCCCACCAGGTATTCCACCGGGCTTTTGACCAGGGCGAATCGGGCCTTTTCGTGGTAGAAGGCGCGATGGGTAAAGAGCCAGGCCAAAAACCCCCGGGTACCTTTCTCCTTCAGCACCCGGGCGCCCTCCGCCACCAGAGCTTCCCCGGGGTCGGGGTGGAAGCAGAACCGGAGCAGCTTGGCGGACAGGAAGCGGTAGGTTTGGGGGTGGCCTGCGAGGATCTGGAGCACCTCCTCGCCGGTTCGCACGGTGCGACCTAGGAACTGCTTTTCGCCAGGGTCGGCCCAGCGCTTGCGGAAGACGAAGCGCACCGGGCCCTCCTTCGGCGGGGTGATCGACCACCCGGCGAAGGCCCGGGCGGCGGCCTGGACGTCGGCCTCGGTGTAGTGGCCCACGCCGAGGGTGAAGAGCTCCATCAGTTCCCGCGCCCAGTTCTCGTTGGGGTGGGGCATTCGGGAGCGGGCGCTGTCGAGGTAGAGCAGCATCGCGGGGTCCTGGGCCACCGCGAACAGGAGTTTTCCAAAGGGGCCAAAGCCCTTTTCCCGGAAGGTCACGCGCTGGCGCCAGAGGAGCTCCGGGGACCTGACCTTCTTGAGGTCGGAAGTAAAGTGGCCGTGCCAGAAGAGCACCATCCGCTCGGCGGCGGGGGTTTCGGTTTCGAGCCAGCCCGTGAGCCAGGCCAGGACCAGGGGGACCAAGCGGTTTTTTTTGCTCAAAGCG
>WFNN01000074.1 GCA_015488545.1 Thermaceae bacterium
GCCCCGACCCCCTACGGCCGGCTGGAGCTGGTTCTCGAGGCCAGCACCGGAGCGCCCCTCGCGTTCACCTACTACGACCAGCGGGGCCGGGCGGTGAAACGGGTTCGCTTCACCGCCAAAACCGCCGTCGCCCCCGGCCGCTACCTCATCACCCAGGGGGTGGTCGAGGACCTCCTCCACCCCGGCTGGGCCACCGCCTTTGCCCTGAAGGGGGTCCGGCCCCTGAAAAGCGTCGACCCTGCCTGCTTCACCCTGGCCGCGCTGGAAAGGGGGTGCCGGTGATCCTCCTGGCCTGGCGCAACCTCTGGCGGGCGCCGGGGCGGAGCCTGACCACCGCCGGGGTGGTGGCGCTGGCCACCTTTGTGGGACTGCTCACCTTCACCCTTTTCTGGGCCCTTCTAAACGGCATCTTCGAAACCTCTACCGCCAAAACCGGGCACCTGGTGGTGCGGGTCAGGGGCTACGCCGAAAAGGAGGCGCTGGCGGATCGGCTCTTCCCTGCCCGGGTGGCCGACCGGGTTCGGCGCACCCTCCCCGGGGCCGAGGTCGAAGGGGTGCTCGGCTACCCGGTGCTGGTCGCCGGCGAGGGGCGGGCCCTCGCCGCCCTCCTGCTGGGTATCGAACCAGGCAAGCGAAACGACCGCGAGCTCATCAAACGGCACCTTGTCGGGGGCGCGGGGCTCGAGGAGGGTGGAGCGGTGCTCGGGAGGACCCTGGCCCGGCGGCTCAAACTCGCCCCCGGGGCAGCCGCCTACCTTTTCGCCCCGGGGTCGCTGGGGCAAGGCAGCGGCTTTCTGCCGGTCACCGGGCTGGTCGCGCTGCCCGAAGCCCGCATGGAACAGAACTTCGTGGCCACCGACCTGGCCACCGCCCAGAACCTGGTGGCCCCCGGCATGCTGGAGCGGGTCGAGGTCACCCTGCCCGGGATCCGGCGCTTCGCCAACCGGAAGCTAATCGAAAAGGCCCGGGCGGTGCTGGCGGCGGCCCTCGGGCCGGACTACGAGGTGCTCCGCTGGGACCAGGCCTACCCGGGCATGGCCACCCTGCTTTCGGTCAGCCAGCGCTGGCTTTACCTTTTCGTGGGGCTCTTCTTCCTGCTGGCCGGCCTCATGGTCCTGAACGCCCTCTACCTATCGTTCTACGAACGGATCCGGGAGCTCGGGGTCATCGCCGCCCTGGGCGCCACCCCCGCCCAACTGATGCGGCTCGTATTTCTGGAAGCCACCCTGATAGCGTTGCTGGGCATCGCCGTGGGCACGGCTTTGGGGCTTTTCACCGCCGGCTGGATGAGCCACGGATTTCCCATGATCGCGGCCGAGGAGTACGCCCAGTTTGGCATCCCGAAGACCCTTTACGGCGAACTGCACCCCGGGGACGTGGCGGCGACCCTGGCGTTCGCCCTTCTCACCACCTGGCTGGCGGTGCTTTGGCCGGCCTACCTGGCCGGCCGGCTGGAGCCGGTGGTGGCCATGCGGCACGCGGGAGCCTAGGAGGAGGCATGGCGCTCGTACGAACCCGAAACCTAACCAAGATCTACCGGGGCGACGGGGTCCTGACCCCGGCCCTCACCGGCGTTAACCTCACCATTGAAGCCGGGGAATTCACCGCTATCGCCGGCCCTTCGGGATCGGGCAAGAGCACCCTCCTCCACCTCCTCGGGGGCCTCGATCTCCCCACCGAGGGGGAGGTCTGGCTTGAGGGCACCCGGGTGGACCGCCTTTCCCGCACCGCCCGGGCCAGGCTTCGCCTGGCCAAAGTGGGCTTCGTCTTCCAGGCCTACAACCTGATACCGGTGCTCACCGCTCTGGAAAACGCCGCCCTCGTCTTGGAACTTCGCGGCGTGCCTCGGCGGGAGCGGGAAACCCGGGCCCGGGCCGCTCTCCGGGCCATGGGTATTGAGGCGCTCGCCGACCGCCGCCCCAACCAGCTTTCCGGCGGGCAACAGCAACGTGTGGCGGTGGCCCGGGCGCTGGCGGCCGAGCCAAAGATCGTCCTGGCTGACGAGCCCACTGCCAACCTCGATTCCAAAAACGGCCTCGCGTTGATCGAGCTCATGCACCGCCTGAACCGCGAGGCCGGGGTCACCTTTCTCTTCTCCACCCATGACCCGCGGCTCCTGGCCCACGCGCGGCGGGTGATCCACCTCGAGGACGGCCGGATCGTGGGCGAGGAACGCCGGGAATGAAACGGCTATTTCCGCTCCTTCTGCTATGGGCCTCGAAGGCCCTGGCCGGCGCCAGCCTCGCCTTCGGGTTCGCCGGTGAAGCGGTCACCCTGCCCGCCGGCACCCTGGTCCGAGCCGGCCCCTGGATCGAGGGGGCGCTGAGCCAAAACCTCGGCGACGGGGCTTGGGTGGAAGCAGCCGGTCGCCTCGCCTACCTTCCAGTGGAAGGGCGGCTTGCGCGCCTCCTCCTTCACAACGGACCCCTAACCCTGGGAATCGCCCCAATCGAACCCGGCCAGGGGCGGTACCTCGTCCCTTTCGAACCGGCGGGTCCAGGAAGCGTACCCCTGGCCGAACTGCGGGCCTACCCCACCCCCGCCCTGGCCCTTCGGGCCACGGTCTTCCACCACCAAACCCTCGTTCTCTGGCTAAGGGGACGGTACCAGACCGCCCCCCTCACCTTCTGGGCCGACGCCTTTCTACCGGAGCCGCTGGCCTTCCACCTGGCCGCGAGCGGCACGGTGGTCGGCACACTGCTCTACGGCGAGGCCACCCTGGCGGCGGAACCCATCCTGCTGGTGGGCGCCGCCCGCTACCTTGGGGCGACCCTCGCCACCCTGGAGGCCGCGTACCACCGGGGGGCATGGGCCCTGGCCCTGGGGCTCGCCGCCCCTGGCGGGCAGTTCGCTCTCCGGCTTCAAGAAGAGGGCGCCTCGGCCTTTTACCGCTACCGGGTGGAGGACGGGGGCGTCGCGTTCCAGCTGGACCTCGGGCTCGACCGCGTTGGGGCGCGGTTGGCGGCCCGACTGACCTACCTCATCGACCTCGAGGAGTGAGGCGCGTTGCAAACCCCCACCGGCCCCCGTAGCCTTGGGGGGATGCGCCCGCTCTTCGTCTTCGACCTCGGGCCCGGGGCCAGCGAGGAGGCCCTCGCGCCACTCCAGGCACCCCTGCCCGAGGGGGCCTTCCTCTATCTCTCGGGATTCGCCCTGGAGATCCTCCCCGAAGCCCTGGCCGAGACCCTCGCCGAGCAAGCGGCCGCGGGGCGAATCGAGCTGCTCGGTGGAGGGCTTTTTTCCCCCTACCTGCCGCTTCTGCCGGAGCGCGACGCGGCCTGGCAGCTTTCCGACATGGCCGACCTGATCGAGGAAAAGCTTGGGGTCGAGGTTGAGGGGGCCTACCTACCCGACGGCGCCTTCGACCTCACCCTGATCCCCACCCTGGCCGCCGAGGGCTACACCTACGCCCTTCTACCGGAACCGGCCCTAAAGGCGCCGGCCTACGCCACCCTCGAGGACGCGGGGATCTGGCTTATCCCCTACCGCGAGGAGGCCGACGCCCGCTGGATCATCGAGGCACCCCGC
>WFNN01000075.1 GCA_015488545.1 Thermaceae bacterium
CCCCACCCTTCCCCCATAACGCGTATTCCACGCCTCGGCTCGCGCGAGCAAATGGGTCCAAAAGGGACCTTTTTCGGTTTTGAGCTCAAGGAAGTCCCTAGCCCCCGGGTTCGAGGTCCGAACCAGGAGGAACACCATCCCCCCGCTCTCGAGGGCGGCCTCGAAGAAGGGCTGAAGGCTATCCTCCCCAAGGAGCGGGTTCACGGTGAGCGCCGAACCGGGAAAGTTTAAAAGCCAGGCCCGGGCATAGGCGGCCGCGGTGGAGGGCACGTCGGAACGCTTGGCGTCGAAGAGCACCGGAAGACCAAGCTCCCGGGCGGTCTCCACCAGGTCGAAAAGCCCCGCCATCCCCCGCCGCCCCTCGGCCTCGAAGAAGGCAAGCTGGGGCTTCACCGCCGCCACCCGATCACGAAGTGCAAGAATGAGCGCCCGGGCGTCCTCGAGGAAGGCCCCCCAACCGCCGTGCCGCTCGGGCCGGGGGTCGAGTCCGAGCACGAGCCCCGGCCGCTCCGCAATTGTCTCCCGGAAGTCCACGCGCCCATCGTAGCGCGATCCTTGGTTTCTGCTCGGGGACGCCCTAGAATAGGACGTTAAGTTGGCGCAGGCGAAGAAAACCACGAAACTTAGCCCCACCCAAACGAGCCCTTACCTGAAGGCCCTATCGGAGCGGGTGCTGGTCTTCGACGGGGCAATGGGCACCGAGCTGCAAAAGCGCAACCTTGGCCCAAAGGACTACGGCGGACCGGCCTACGAGGGCTGCCCCGAGATCCTGGTTCGGACCCGCCCCGACGTCATCCGCGAAATCCACGAGCGCTACCTCGAGGCCGGCGCTGACGTCATCGAAACCAACACCTTCGGGGTGATGCCCCACGTGCTCGCGGAGTACGGCCTCGAATCCGAGGCCGAGGCCCTCGCCGAGGAAGCGGCCCGGCTCGCCCGCAAGGCGGCGGACCGATACAGCACAAAAGAGCGCCCACGCTTCGTCGCCGGCGCCCTCGGCCCGGGAACCAAGCTCATCAGCCTAGGCCAGATCGACTGGGACACCCTCTACCAGTCTTACCGCACCGCCGCCCGTGGGCTTTTAAAGGGCGGGGTGGACCTGATCCTGCTCGAGACCGCCCAGGACGTGCTCCAGATCAAGGCGGCGGTGCTGGCAGTACGCCAAGCGATGCGGGACGTGGGCCGGGAGGTGCCGATCCAGGCCCAGGTGACCTTCGAAACCACCGGGACGATGCTCGTCGGCACCGATCCCGAGGCCGCCCTGGCCGCGCTCGAGGCGCTCGGGGTGGACGTGGCCGGCATGAACTGCGCCACCGGCCCCGACCTGATGGACCCCCACGTCCGCACCTTCACCCGGGAGTCCGCGCTCCCGATCGCGGTGCTGCCAAACGCCGGGCTGCCGGAACAACGGGAGGGCCGGGTGCACTACCCCCTCACCCCCGAGGAGCTCGTACGCTGGCAGAAGAAGTTCGTCACCGAGTACGGGGCGAACGTGGTCGGCGGTTGTTGCGGCACCGGCCCCGCGCACATCGCGGCCCTCGCCAAAGCTCTCGCCTTCCATCCGCAGGTCCGCCCGCCAAAGCCACGGTCCCGCCGGGCGGTGGCGGCGGGGCTCTACCAGGCGGTGCCGCTTCGCTTCGACGCCGGGCTTTTGATGATCGGCGAACGGCTCAACGCCACCGGCAGCAAGAAGTTCCGCGAGCTCCTCTTCGCCGGCGACCTCGAGGGCATCAAGGAGCTGGCCCGCGAGCAGGTGGAGGAGGGCGCCCACCTGCTCGACGTCAGCACCGCCTGGACCGGCCGCAACGAGCGGGCCGACATGGAAGCGGTGCTGGCCGCCATTGTGCCCGAGGTTCCGGTTCCCCTGATGGTGGACTCGACCAGCCCCGAGGTGCTGGAGGCGGCCTTGAAGCTAATCCCCGGCCGGCCGGTGGTGAACTCGGTGAACTTCGAGGAGGGCGAGGAACGCTTTGACCGAATCGCCCGCCTCGCCCGGGCCCACGGGGCCCTCGTCGTTGCCCTCACCATCGGGGAAGCGGGCATGGCCAAAACGGTGGAGGAAAAGGTGGCCCTGGCCCGCCGCATGCACCGCCGCCTCACCGAGGTGCACGGGTTTTTGGAAAGCGAGATCTTTTTCGACCTCCTCACCTTCCCCATCACCCAGGGCGACGAGGAGACCCGAAGGCTCGCGCTCTGGACGCTGGAAGCGATCCGCGTCCTGAAAGAGGAGTTCCCCCAGGCCGGCTTTCTCCTCGGTGTCTCGAACGTCTCCTTCGGGCTCAAGCCCCGGGCACGGAAGGTCCTTAACTCGGTCTTCCTGCACGAGGCCACGCGCGCAGGGCTCACGGCCGCCATCGTGCACCCCGGGAGAATCCTGCCGGTCGCCGAGATCCCCGAGGAGGCCTACCGGCTCGCCCTCGACCTGATCTACGACCGGCGCCGGCCGGGCTACGACCCCCTTTTCGCTTTCATCGAGTACTTCGAAAAGGTCACGACGGAAAAGGCCCCCGTCCAAAAAGCGACCCTCCCGGTCGAGGAACGGCTTAGAGAAGCGATCCTAAGGGGGCGAAAAAAGGGCCTTATAGAGGACCTGAAGGAGGCGCTCCAGCGCTACCGCGCCGAGGCGATCGTCAACGAAATCCTCCTGCCGGCCATGAAGGTGGTCGGCGACCTTTTCGGCGAGGGCAAGATGCAGCTCCCCTTCGTTTTAAAAAGCGCCGAGGCGATGAAGGCCGCAGTTGCCTTCCTCGAGCCCCACATGGAGAAGAAGGAGGGCACCCGCCGGGGCAAGATCGTCCTCGCCACGGTCAAGGGCGACGTCCACGACATCGGCAAGAACCTGGTCGGGATCATCCTCGCGAACAACGGCTACGAGGTCATCGACCTCGGGATCAAGCAGCCGGTGGAGAACATCCTGAAGGCGGTCGAGACGCACCACCCCGACGCGGTGGGGATGAGCGGCCTGCTGGTCAAGAGCACCCAGGTGATGCGGGAGAACCTCGAGATCATGGCCGAGCGGGGCTACCGGCTTCCAGTGCTCCTAGGAGGGGCGGCACTAACCCGCCGCTTCGTCGAGGAGGACCTGAAGGCCGTCTATCCCCGCGCCCACTACGCCCAGGACGCTTTCGAGGGGCTCAGGCTCATGCAGGTTCTCACCGGGGGCGGGCACGGGGAGGAAAAGGAAGCGAGCCACGCGCCAAAGCCCAGGCCCCGGCCCCGGAA
>WFNN01000076.1 GCA_015488545.1 Thermaceae bacterium
GGTCAGATCGTACCGTTCCCCGGGCTGCCCCGCCCGCCACATCGGGTAGCGCCCGGGCCGGGGAAAGGGGGTGGCCTGGAAAACGAACCCCTTCACCAGCACCCCCTCCCCCAGCCCGGACGGGGGGAAGGCGGGCAGGGGCTGGGGCGCGTAGTAAACCGCCGGCCGGTAGCCGGGAAAGTGCTCGGCAATCCAGCCCTCGGCGGCAAAAAACCGCTGGGCCGACTCCAGGCTCGCCTCGGGGTAGACGAAAAGCGGCCAGCGCTCCTCCCCCCGCTTCACAAGGGCGTCGGCAAAAACCACCCCCTGCGGCAGGGGGAAGGGGTGGTCCGGGCTCTCCAGGCGGTAAGGGCTCGCCTTGAGGGCGGCCTCCACCGCCACCAGCATGGCGCCCTTGCCCTTTTTGAGCTCCTCGGGCTCCAGGTAGACCGGGGGCCAGGCCCCGGGGGCGTTGGTGGCTAGCCGCATGGTAGGCCCAGTCTACGCCCGGTCCCCGTCCTTCCGGGGGAAAAACGCCTCCGGCGCCCCGGGGCGGGCCAGGGCGTAGCCCTGGGCGTAGCGAAAACCCAACTCCCGGAGGGCCGGCAGCATGGCCCGGTCCTCGATCCCCTCGGCTACGAGCAAGAGCCCCAGGTCCCGGGCAATGGCGGCCACCCCCCGGAGCAGGGCCCGGACCCGGGGGTCGCCGAAACGCGCGATCAACGAACGATCTAGCTTCACCCGCGAGAGGGGTAGCTCGGTGAGCAGCGCGAGGCTGGCGTACCCGGTACCGAAATCGTCGAGGGCCACCGCGAAGCCAGCCCGGGCCAGGGCCTCGAGGTTGTCGCGGGCGGGTGGGGTGAGCAGAGCGTACTCGGTGACCTCCAGGCCGACCTCCTTTGGGTCGGCCAGGGCGGCGACCTCCTCGGGAAAACCGGGCTGGGCCAAGGTGCCGGGCAGGAGGTTCACCCAAACCCGCTGCCCCAATCGGCGGGCCAGCCGGCCGGCCCGCTCAAGGACGTAGCGATCGACCTCGGGTCCGAGCCCACGCTTTTCGGCCAGAGGGATGAACCGACCCGGGGGCTCCTCCCAGCGAAGGAGCACCTCGGCGCTGGTGTAACGCTCCCCGACCAAGTCCCAAATGGGCTGCAGGAAGAGCCGGAGCTCGCCCTCGGACAGGGCCCGCCGCAGGGCCACTTCCAACCGGGCCTCGCTCCTTCGCTGGGCCTCGCGCTCGGGATCGTAGAAGGCGTAGGGCCGCCCCTCCTCCTTGGCCCGGGCCAGGGCGAGCCGGGCCTGGGTCCAGAGCTCGCCGATCTCGTCCCCAGATCGGGCCACCGCCACCCCCAAGCGGACCGTCGGCGAAAGGGCCTGGCCGGCGATCGTCACCGGCCGCTGCATCGCCGAAAGGAGTCGCCGGGCCGCCAGCTCCGCTCCGGCCCGGTCGCACCGTAAGAGCAACGCAGCAAACTCGCCACCGGCGGTGCGAACCACCAGGTCGCCGCGGAAGAGGGTCGCCTGGAGCCGCCGGGCGACCTCGATGAGCATCCGGTCCCCAGCCGCCAGGCTGAGAACGTCGTTCACCTCCCCTAACTGGACCACATCCACGGCCACCACGCTCACCGGCTCGCCGCCGGTCAGCCGGCCTAGAAGGTCCCCACCGACCTCTCGCAAGAATCGCTCGTTGGGCAAGCCGGTCAGGGGATCGTGGTAGGCGTTGTACTCCGCCTCCTCGGACTTCTCCCACCAGGCGAGCACGAGCCCCAGCAAACCTGCTAGCTGCTCCGCCCGGGCGAGATCTTCACGACGGAAGGCCCCGGTACGAAAGGCATCGAGGTTGAGCGAAAGCCTGATCTGCCCCCCCACCTGCACCGGGACCGTAAGCACCTCGCGGATCTCGGCGGTACGGCCCAGACGGCGAAGCATCGGGTTGTTCTCCGATGGCGGCCGCAGAATCCTGGCTCCCTGGGCGTCCCGGTCCCAGCTTTCTTCCACGGCGATGGCCTGACCTAGGATTTCGCTGGGGTAGTTCCACACCGCAACGTAGCGGAACACCTCGCCGCGGCGTACCAGCACGCTCCCGGCCTCGGCTCCGGGGACGAAGCGGCGGGCGAGATCGAGCACCCGCTGGAAGAACGACGCCCCGACGCCCTCCGCCAGCACCCCGCGGATCAGCTCGAGCACAGCCTCGTGGAACGCCTGCTCGGCCACCACCGGGGTGACGTCGACCCAGATATCAAAAAGGCGCCAGAGCCTGCCCTCGGGATCAAGAAGCGGCAGGGCCTCCACCAAGTACCGGCGGCCCCGCCACTCCCGAAGCACGGGGCCCAGCCGCTCGCCCCGCGTGTGGCGCTCCAGACGCTGGCGGAACGCCGCCATGTGCTCGGGGGGCACAAGCGGGTGCGGTCGGCCCAAGTCGGCCGGGCCGACCCCGAGCACCTCGGCGGCGGCGCGGTTGTAGTCGGCGAGGCGCCCCTCGGGGTCCAGGACCAGAATCGGGAACCGCAGCCCGGCGAAAACCGCGTCGCGCTCGTAGGCCAAAAACGCGTGGCGGATGAGCTTGGCGAGGGTGCGCAGACAGGGTTCGGAAAGCCCGGCTTCAAGACAGCCCAGCCCCTGCCCCACCGGCACGCCCCCGCTCCCCTGGCAACCCGGCAGGAAGCGGACGCCGTGGCGGGCCAGCACCCGGTCGATCTGCGGGCAGCCCTCCTCGGCCAAGGCGAGCGCGAGGTCGAGAACCGGGCAATCGGGGGCATCCCTCACGGTTACCCAGCATTCTAGCGGGGTAAGTCCCGGGTGTATAGTGACTTTTATTCCTGGCGGGCCGGTCCTAGGAGGACGGAAGCAATGTTTAAAGCAAGGAAGCAAACCACCGAGGGTCTCCGAACGAACCCGGCGGCCCTGGCCGCCTACCACCACCTCGTCGAGGTGGCGATGCACCGGGGCACCACCACCTACGGGGCGCTGGCCGAACGCCTCGGCCTCCCCCGGCGGGGCAACCGGATGGCTAGGGAACTTGGCGGCATCCTCGACCTGATCTCCCGGTACGAAGCGGTGCACCACCGGCCGCTGCTCAGCGTGGTGGTTTTCTCCACCACCGACCGCAAACCGGGGAAGGGGTTTTTCAAGCTCGCGCGGGAACTCGGGTTCCTCGAGGCCAAGACCGACGAGGACGCCTTCTACCGCTTCCAGCTCGGCGCCGTTTACCACACCTGGTGCTGAGGGGCCAAGGTCGCCCCCGCCACTTTTAGCATCCCGCGCTCAGGGGTATAGTGGGGCCATGCCAAGGGTTGACCGCCGCCAACTCCGCTTCAACCAGGCGCTTCTGGTCCTCGGCACCGGAGCCGCCCTGGTCCTCGGCCGGCCGGAGCCGGTGTGGCTGCTGGCGGGCCTTTTCCTCCTGAGCTTCACACGGCTCGACCCTCTGCGGCGCCTCAAGGGGGCCCTGGGCATCCCGCCCGAACCGGTCGAGGACGACCCCCGACCCCACAACTTTGCCCGCGCGATGGGAACCGCTTTTCTGGTGCTGGCCTCGCTGGCCCTCGCCCTAGGCCACCCCTGGCTCGGCTACCCGCTGGCCGCGGCCGTGGGGCTTCTGGCCGCGATCAACCTGGCCTTCCGGTTCTGCTTGGGGTGCTTCCTCTACTACCAGTTTCGCTTGCTGCGCTACCGCCTGGGTCTCGGCTAGGGGGGCGGAGGGTTATCCGCCCCCCCGGCCCCGCCTCGCTACTTCGGCTCGTTGGGCCAGGGGCCGGTGACCCCCTCCACCGCCCACTCCATCGACTCGAGCTGGGCCTGGGTGAGCCGCACCCCGGCGGGCACCCGGAGGTGGCCCTTGCGGTCCTTGATCGGCCCCTGGAAGGGGTCGAAGGCCAGCTCGACGTCGCTCATCATCGCCTTGAGCTTCATTACCAGGTCGTAGACGCTGATCTCACCGAAGACCGGGTGGTGGATCTTCTTGGCCTTAAGCGCCGGGATGAACTTGGGGTTCACCGGTACCCCGTAGTCGGCCCCGAGCTCGACCGCCTTCTGGGGCAAAAGCCACCAATAGTCGACGTCCTTCAGGTTCTTCGGGGTGTAAAGCCCGGCGTAGACCTTGGCCAGAAAGTCCTTGTAGATCGCCCCCCAGTGGACCAGCTGCCCGCTCACCACGTAGTCGGGGGCGAACTTCAGCATCGGCGAGTAATGCGAGAAGGAGGGCAGGTGCTTCTCCGCCGCCACCTGAACCACCGTGGGGCTATCCTCGGTGAAGGCAAAGACGTCGGCCCCCTCGGCGATCAGCGCCTCGGTGGCCTCCTTGGCCGCCGCCGGGTTGTACCATTCGTAAATCCAGCGCACCAGCACCTTGGCCTTGGGGTTCACCGCCCGCACCCCCAGGGTGAAGGCGTTGATGTGCCGCTTCACCTCGGGAATGGGGAAGGCGCCGACGTACCCCACCTTGCCGCTCTTCGTAAGCGCCCCGGCCATCAACCCGTTCAGGTAATAGACCTGGTAGAAGTCGGCCATGTAGGTGGCCACGTTGGGGGCGCGCTTAAACCCGGTAGCGTGCGCAAAGATCACGTTGGGGTAGCGCTTGGCCGCTTCCAGCACCCCGTCCATGTAGCCGAAGCTGGTGGCGAAGATGACCCTCACCCCCTGGCGCACCATCTGGTCGATGTAGCTGCCCACCTGGCCCTCGGGCACCGACTCGACGTAAAGGGTTTTTAGCCAGGGGAAGGCCTTTTCGGCTTCCTTGCGGCCGACGTCGTGGGCGTGGGTCCAGCCGTAATCCCCGATGGGACCGACGTAGATCCAGCCCGCCTTTAGCTTGCCCTCGGCCATGGCAAGCATTCCCAAGAGCAGCAGCACCGCCAACCCGACTCGCTTCATCCCCTCATCCTCCTCCTACCGTTCGCCCCGCACGTAGGGGCGTCCCAGCGCCTCGGGAGCGCCCAGCCGAACGCTCTTCCCGAGCGCGCCAAGGACCAAGAAGAGCACCGTAAAGAGGTAGGGCGTCATCTTCAGAAATTCCGGCGGCAGGTGGGCCTGGAAGCGGTAGGCTAGGTGGTAGAAGGCCCCGAAAAGGAAGGCCGCCGCCACCGCCCGGAGCGGATCCCAAGCGGCGAAGATGACGATCGCCAGCGCGATCCACCCCATTCCCGCGGTCATGCCCTCGGTCCAGGAGGGGCGGTAGGCCACCGAGAGGTAAGCCCCGGCGACCCCGGCCATGGCCCCCCCAAAGGCGGTCGCCAGGTAACGCACCAGGTAGACGTTGACCCCCAGCGCGTCGGCGGCGGCCGGGTTCTCCCCCACCGAACGCAGGGTGATCCCGCCCCGGGTGCGGTAGAGGAAGTACCAAAGGAGGAAGGCGGCAAGAAGGGCCAGGTAGAGGAGGGCGTTCTGCCCTTGGAAGAGCCCCGGGCCCAGCCAGGGGATGGACGAAAGGCCGGGGATGTCGAGCTTGGGCAGGGGGTGGGCCAGGGGGCGTCCGGCGAAGGGCTTGCCGAGGAGGCCGGAAAGCCCAAGCCCCACCATGGTCAGCGCCAGCCCCGAAACGTAGGTGTTGGCCCTCAGGGTAATCGAGAAGAAGGCGTGCAAAAGCGCCGCTAGCGTCCCCACCCCGGCGGCGGCCATCACCCCGAGCCAGGGGTTCCCGCTGGCGTCGGCGACGGCGAACCCCGACAGGGCCCCGAGAATCATCATGCCCTCGACCCCAAGGTTGATCACCCCGGAGCGCTCGGCCACCAGCTCCCCCAGGGCGGCGAGTAGGAGCGGCGCGGAGAAGGCGAGCCCCCGGGCCAGCGTGGACACCCACCAGCTCTCAACCACGGTCCGACCCCCAGACGATGCGGTAGCGGATGGGCACCTCGGCGGCGATAAGGAAGAAGAGGATGAGCCCGTTTACCACCTGCACCAGCTGAAACGGCGTGGCCAGGGCCACCTTGGCCACGTCACCGGCGGCAAAAACGAACCCGATCAAGAGCCCGGTGAGGAGCGTGGTGAGGGGGTGGTTCCGCCCGAGCCAGGCCACGATGATGGCGGTGTACCCGTAACCGAGGGATATCTGCAGGGGGGCCAGCAGGCGGTGGTGGGTGCCGGCCACCTCGACGAAGCCGGCCAACCCCGCCACCCCGCCCGAAAGCAGGGCCACCCAGAACAGGGTGGAGAGCGCCCGGATCCCGGCGTACCGCGCGGCCTCCGGGTTCTCGCCCACCACCCGGATCTCGAACCCGAGCCGGGTGGCAAAGAGCAGCCAAGCGAAGAAAACCGCGAATGCGACCGCCAGCAAAACCCCCGGCCAGGCTAGGGCGGTGCCGGGCCAGGTCGGCAGCCAGGCCGAGGCCGGGAAGCGGTCGGTGTAGGCGAAGCCGAAGACGCTTCGGCCCTTCCAGGGCCCGTGGATCAACCACTCGACCAGGTAGATCGCCACGTAGTTGAGCATCAAGGTGGTGATCACGTCGTTGACCGAAAGCCGCCCCTTGAGGTAGGCGGGCAGGGCGGCCCAGAGCCCCCCGGCGACGAACGCGGCCAGCCCCATCAAGAAGAGCTTGGTGATCCCTTCCCCGGGGCCAAAGAGGGCCACCCCCGAGGCCGCCACCGCCCCCAGGAGCAGCTGCCCCTCGGCGCCGATGTTCCAGAACTGGGCCCGGAACGCGAGCGCCAGCCCGGCACCGGCCAGGGTGAGCGGCACCGCCCGCCTGAGCACCTCGGCAAACCCCCGGGGGTCGGCCAGCACCCCCTGGTAGACTACCCGGAGGGCCTCCACCGGGCTGGCCCCGTAGAGCGCGAGCAGCACCAGGCTGGCGGCAAAGGCGAGGAGAACCGCCAGCGCCGACACCGCGAGCACGAAGGCCGGTCCCGGCTGTTCCCGCGGCACCAACCTCACGCCGCCACCCCCGCCATCAATAGGCCGAGCCGTTCCTTGCTGGCTTCGCCCGGGGACAGCTCGGCCACGATCTTGCCATCAAAGATCACCAGGATTCGGTCGGAGAGGGCGAGGATCTCCTCGAGGTCCTCGCTTACCAAAAACACCGCCGCCCCCCGGTCCCGCTCGGCCAGTAGCAGGCGATGCACCTGGGCCGCCGCCCCCACGTCGAGGCCGTAGGTGGGGTGGGCGGCGACCAGGAGCCGGGGACGGGCGTAGAGCTCGCGGGCCAGGATGAGCTTTTGGATGTTGCCCCCTGACAGCAGGCGAACCGGCGCGTCCACCGAGGGGGCGACCACCCGGTAGCGTTCCACCGTGTCCGCGGCGAACGCGCGTACCGCCCGGCGGTCGAGGAGCGGCCCCCGGGCGAACGGCGGGTAGCGGTAGTGCTTCAGGATCAGGTTCTCGGCCACCGAAAGGCTCGGCACCACCCCCCGGTGGGTGCGGTCCTCGGGAACATGGGCCACCCCGGCCTCGAAGTAAACCCGGGCGTCCCGCCCGGTGAGGTCCCGCTCACCTAGACGGATCCAACCCCGGCTCGGGCGGCGTAGGCCGGTGAGAGCCTCGATCAGCTCGCTCTGGCCGTTGCCGGCCACCCCGGCGAGCCCCACGATCTCCCCGGCCCGGACCTCGAAGTTCACGTCCTTAACCGCGAAGTAGCCCCGGTCGCTCTTGACCCAGAGGTCCTCGACGAAGAGCAGGGGCTCCCCCGGCGGGCGGGTGCGTTCCGCCTTGGGCGGGGCGACCTCCTCCCCCACCATCAACCGGGCCAGCCGGGCCCGGCTGGCCCCGGCCACCGGCAGGGTGGCGACCACCCGGCCCCGTCGGAGCACGGTGACCCGGTCGGCCACTTCCAGGACCTCCTCGAGCTTGTGGGTGATGAAGATGACCGCGTGCCCTTCCTCCTTCATCCGCCGGAGCACCTGGAAAAGACCGCGGGCCTCCTGGGGGGTGAGCACGCTGGTGGGCTCGTCGAGAATTAGGAGGCGGACATCCCGCACCAGGACCTTAAGAATCTCCACCCGCTGCTGCTCGCCGGCCGAGAGCTGCCACACGTAGGCCCGAGGGTCCACCGGAAGACCGTACCGCTCGCCAAGCTGGCGGAGCTGGACCTCCAACCCCCGGGTAGGAGCCAGGAAGGGAACCCCGGGAAGCCCCAGGGCCACGTTCTCGGCCACGGTGTGCTTTTTGACCAGCAGGAAGTGCTGGGGCACCAGCCCAATCCCGAGGGAAAGCGCGTCCTTGGGGGAGCGGATCCAGACCCGCCGGCCCGCGAGCAGGATCTCGCCCTCGTCGGGCTGGAGCAACCCGTAGAGCATCGAAACCAGGGTGCTCTTGCCCGCCCCGTTCTCGCCCAATAGGGCGTGGACCTCCCCGGCCCGCACCGAGAGGCTCACGCGGTCGTTGGCCACCACGCCGGGAAAGCGCTTGGTCAGGGAGCGAAGTTCGAGAAACGGCGGAGTTTCCTGGCTGGGCGGTGACGCCTCGGCCCCGTCCACGGGCCCATCCTAGCAGCCGGCCGCCAAGACGCAACCGGTTAAAATGTAGGTTTAGAAACCGACATGCAACGGGCCACGACGCGGTCTAGCCGGCATCGCGGCCAAGTACCCGTCGGATCGCCTCCACGATGAGGCGGTGCTCGGTCGCGTGGACCCGGGCCTCGAAGGCCCGAAGGCTATCCCCGGGGTAGATCGGCACCGGCTCGGCGAGGATCACCGGCCCGGCGTCGACCTCGGGCACCGCGTAGTGCACCATGACCCCGCCGGTGGTTGCCTGGCCGCGGCGGTAGGCCTGGTAGTTCCGTCGGATCGCGTCCAGCCCGGGGAAGGCCCCGGGGAGCGCGGGGTGCAGATTGATCACCCGGTTCGGAAAACGGTCCAGAAAGACCGGGGTGAGGATCCGCATCCAGCCGGCCAGCACCACCAGATCGGGCCGGGCCGCGGCCACGAAGTCGGCCAGCAGGGCGTCGTAGTCCTCGCGGGAAACCCCCTTCCTGGGGGGGAGGTAGAGGGCCGGAACCCGCGCCCGCTCGGCCCGCTCCAACGCCGGGCTCGGCTTATCGCTCGCCACCAGGGCCACCTCAGCGGGCAGGGCGCCCGCCCGCACGGCGTCGAGAATCGCCTGCAGGTTGGTTCCCCGGCCGGAGGCCAACACCACCAGCCGGGGCCTCCTAGCCATCGACCCCCTCCACCACCACCCCCTGGCCCTCGACCACCTCGCCCACCGCCTGGGCCTCGTCCACGAGGCCCAGGACCTGCTCGGCGCTCGCCGGGTCGTAGACAAGCAGCATCCCGAGACCCATATTGAAGACCGCGAACATCTCCCGGTCCGGTATTCCCCCCAGATTCTTAAGGAAGGCAAAGACCGGTGGCTCCGACCAGCTCCCGCGGCGAAGAACCGCCCCCAGGCCCGGGGGTAAAACCCGCGGCAGGTTGCCGTAAACCCCGCCACCGGTGATGTGGGCGGCCACCTTGGGCAGAAGCTCCGCCGCACGAAGCCTTCGCCACTCGGGGAGGTAGCTCCGGTGCGGGGCGAGCAACCGATCGGCCAGGCTCGCGCCCCCAAGCTCGGGGCAGGGGGCGAAAAGATCCCGGTCGCCAATCACCCTTCGGATCAGCGAGTACCCGTTGGTGTGGGGCCCCGAGGAGGGAAGCGCCAGGATCCGGTCGCCCGGGCGGACCCGGCTAGGATCCGGTAGCTCGGACCGCTCGGCCACCCCGACGATGGTCCCCGCCAGGTCCACCGCCCCGCGCCGGTAGACACCGGGCATCTCGGCGGTCTCGCCCCCAAGCACCGGCATACCCGCCGCCCGGGCGGCCTCGGCAACCCCTTCGACGAGCTCCGCCACCGCTTGGGGGTTGAGCCGGTCGGCCGCCAGGTAATCGAGGAAGAAAAGCGGCCAGCCCCCGGCGGCCAGGAGGTCGTCGACCCCGTGGTTGACGAGGTCGTGGCCAAGGCCCCGGAGGCGACCGGCCCGAACGGCAAGCAGGGTCTTGGTTCCTACCCCGTCGGTGGAGGCCAGCAGAACCGGGTGGGCGTAGCTCTTGAGCCGGTCGGCGTCCAGTGCCCCGGCAAAGGCCCCCACCCCGGCCAGGACCTCAGGGGTTAAGGCGGTGCGAAGCGCCGCCCGGATGCGCCGGGTCGCTTCCTCGGCGGCCTCGAGGCGAACCCCCGCGTCGCGGTACTCCATCGCTAGCACCCCTCCCCGATGTCGCGCCGGTAGTGGGCACCGGAAAAGCGCACCAACCGCACACCCCGGTAGGCCCGGGCCCGGGCCTCCTCCAGCGTGGCCCCCATCCCGGTGATCGCCAGCACCCGGCCGCCGGCGGTGACCACCCGCCCCCCCTCCACCTCGGTCCCGGCGTGAAAGATCAAAACCCCCTCCAGCGCCGCGGCCTCGGCGAGCCCCTCGACGGGGAAGCCGGTCCGGTAGCTGCCGGGGTAACCCCCCGAGGCCATCACCACGGTGAGCGCCGCCCCGGGACGGACCCCCACGGCTTCGGGCTCCAGCGCGCCGCGGGCGGCGGAAGCCAGAAGTCGGTAAAGGCTGCCCGAAAGACGGGGCAGGACCGCCTGGGCCTCGGGATCGCCGAACCGCGCGTTGAATTCCAGCACCTTGGGGCCCTCCGGGGTGAGCTTGAGCCCGGCGTAAAGCACCCCGGTAAACGGGGTGCCCCGCGCCCGCATGGCCTTTAGAACGGGGCGCAGAATCGCGGCCTCGACCTGCCCGAGGAGCGCCTCGCTGGCGTCGGATGGGGGGCTGCACGCCCCCATGCCGCCGGTGTTGGGCCCCCGCCCGCCGTCCAGCGCCCGCTTGTAATCCCGGGCCGGGGGGAGGAGGCGAACCCGCTCGCCGTCGGTCACCGCCAGCACCGATAGCTCCGGCCCCTTCAGGAACTCCTCGATCAAAACCGTCCTGCCGGCTTCCCCAAAGCGGCCTGAAAAGAGCGCCCGAACGAAGGCCTGGGCCTCGGCCCGGTCGTCGGTGACCAGCACCCCCTTGCCGGCGGCCAGCCCCGAGGCCTTGACCACCACCGGAAGGGGGTGGTCGGCGAGGTAGCGAAGGGCCTCGAGCTCGTCGTCGAACGACCGGAAGTCCGCGGTGGGCACGCCGGCCTCCCGCATCAGCGCCTTGGCAAGGGCCTTGGAGGCCTCGAGCCGGGCGGCCTCCCGGGTGGGGCCGAAGACCAAAAGGCCCGCCTCCCGGAAGCGGTCGGCCAGACCGGCCGCGAGCGGAGCCTCGGGCCCGACCACGGTGAGGTCGGGGCGCTCGCGCCGGGCCCAGGCCAGGAGGCCCTCGAGGTCGGTGGCCGCCAGGGGCACCCGGTCCTCCCGGGGGATACCGGCGTTACCCGGGGCCACCCAGACCCGCCCGACCTCGGGGTCTAGGGCCAGCCGCCAGGCCAAAGCGTGCTCCCGGGCCCCCGAACCCACCACCAGAACCCTCACGCCCACGCCTCCCGATCCTCCTCGAAGAGCCAGGGGGGAATGGGGAGCGGGTACGCCCCGGAGAAGCACGCGTGGCACAAGCCCTCCACCCCGATGGCCCGGAGCATGCCCTCCAGGCTCAGGTAGGCCAGGCTGTCGGCCCCGATCCGCCGGGCAATCGCCTCGGGGTCGAACCGGGCGGCGATCAACTCCCGGCGGGTGGCCATGTCCAGCCCCATGAAGCAGGGGTGGCGCACCGGCGGCGAGGCCACCCGCACGTGCACCTCCCGGGCCCCGGCCTCCCGCAGTAGCCGCACCAGCGGGCCGGCGGTGTTCCCGCGAACGATCGAATCGTCGACCAGCACCACCCGGCGGCCCTCGAGGTTAGAGGAAAGCGGGGTGTACTTGAGCTTGACCGCGTCCCGCCGGAGGCGGTCGTCGGGCTCGATAAAGGTACGGCCGATGTAGCGGTTCTTGATGAAGCCCTCGGTGTAAGGCAGCCCGGCGGCGTGGGCGTACCCGATCGCCTGGGGGATCGCCGAGTCGGGCACCCCCACCACCGCGTCGGCCTCGGCCGGGGCCTCCCGGGCCAGGAAGGCCCCCAGCCGCTGGCGCACCTGGTGCACCAACCGGCCCTTTAGGAGCGAATCCGGCCGGGCGAAGTAGACGTACTCGAAGCTGCAAAGCGCGGGGGCCCTAGGGGGGTGGCCGGAAAAGCTTTTGACCCCCTCGGCGTCGATCCGTACGATCTCCCCGGGTTCGATCTCGCGAACGAAACGGGCCCCCAGGGGATGGAGGGCGGCGGTTTCCGAGGCCAGGACGTGCCCGCCCCCCTCCAGCGCCCCCAGCACCAGGGGCCGGAAACCCTGGGGATCGCGAACCCCGAAGACCGCGTCCCGGACGAGCAGCACCAGGGAGTAGGCCCCTTCGGCGTGGCGCATGAGCGCCCGGATACGGTCCACCCAGGGGTGGTCGCTGGCCCTGACCCCCCAGTCCTCCGGGGGTTGGGCCAGAAGCTGGAGGATCAGCTCCGAGTCGGAGGTGGTGGCCAGGCCCACCCCCCGCTCAAGGAGCGTCCTCCTGAGCGCGTGGGCATTGGTGAGGTTTCCGTTATGGCCGAGGGCCAGGGGCCCGAGAAGGGTTTCAACGTAGAGGGGCTGGGCGTTCTCGGGCCGCGAGGCCCCAGTGGTGGAGTAGCGGTTATGCCCAATGGCGAAGGGGCCCTTTAAGGGCCGCAGGTTCTCTTCGGTGAAAACCTGGGCCACCAGCCCCATCCCTTTGTGAAGGAAAAGGCGCCGCCCGTCGGCGCTGGCAATTCCGGCCGACTCCTGCCCCCGGTGCTGCAGGGCGTAGAGCCCGAAGAAGGCGAGCCGGGCGGCCTCCCGGCCGGGGGCGTAAATCCCCACCACCCCGCACGCCTCGCTCATGCCCCCAAGCCTCATCCGGCCTCCTCCTCGAGCGCCCGATCGGCGGCCCGGACCCGCTCCTGGGCCGCCGCCTGGTAGGCCCGAACCCGCTCCTTGACCCCGTCGTCGGCCAAGGCCAGAACCTTGGCGGCGGCCAGGGCCGCGCCTTCGGGCTCCAGCACCACCAGCGGGGCCACCCCCGATGGCATCCGGAGCGAAGAGAAAAGGTCGACCCCGGCAAAGGCCTCGGCGTACGGCGGAGAGGCGATCACCGGGGCCGTGACCTGGGCGTCAACCAGACCGGAGAGCGCGTTCGATCGGCCTGCGATGGTGATATAGACCTTGGGCGTGGGGTCGGCCTCGAGGTCAGCGAGGAGCCTAAGGAGCTCCCCCGGGGTTTTGTGGGCGCTGGCAATCCGGAGCCGGGCGGGCACCCCGAAGCCCTCGGCCAGGAACCGCTGGATTAACCGCCCCCGCTCGAGGTCCGCCTCCGAACCCATCAGAATCACCGCGTAGCCCCTAGCCACCGGCCACCTCCCGGATCACCCGCTCGACCCGTGCTCGCTGGGGGCCGGGGGCGGGCGCAAAGGCCCTACCGGTGAGCCCCTCGAAGACCCGCGCGTAGCGCCAGGCCAGCTCGGCCGCGAGGGTATCGGGCAAGGGCGGCGGCGTCCCTTCTCCGGTGAAACCCCGCTCGGCGTACCAAAGCCGGAGGAATTCCTTGTCGAAGTGCTCGGGCGCCCCCCGGCGGTAACTCTCCACCGACCAGAACCGGCTGGAGTCGGGGGTGTGAAGCTCGTCGATCAAAACCAACCGGTCCCCCACCAAGCCGAACTCGTACTTGGTATCGACCAGGAGGAAGCCGGCCCGCTCGGCCAGCGCCTGCCCCCGCCGGAAGAGGGCCAAAGCTGCGTCCTCGATCCGTTCCCAAAGCGCCCGGGGCACGATCCCCCGCTTTAGGATCGCCTCCCGCGTCAACCGCTCGTCGCGACCGCCGGGGCCGGTGGCCTTGGTGGTGGGGGTGATCACCGGCGCGGGCAGGGGGTCGTTCTTCCTGAGCCCCTCGGGGAGCGCCACCCCGTAGGGGCGGCGCTCCCCCGCCCGGTACAGCTCCCACAGCGAGGTCTTGGTGGTGCCGGTGATGTAACCCCGCACCACCACCTCGACGGGAATCGGCCGGGCCTTTTCGACCAGGCTGAGGTTGGGGTCGGGCACCGCGATCAGGTGGTTCTCGATGATGTCGCGGGTGGCCGCGAACCACCAGGCGCTCAAGCTGTTCAGGATCTGCCCCCGGTAGGGAACCAGCCCCAGCACCCGGTCGAAGGCCGAGAGCCGGTCGGTGGCCACCAGGAGCAACCGGTCACCGAGATCGTAGATGTCCCGCACCTTGCCGCGAAGAATCGGCAGGCCGGGCACCGCGGTGGCCTCCAGGGCCTCGGGCACCGCCTTCTGAAAATCCTCTTTGGTCATCCTCCCCCCTCACGCATGCCGCACCCCCGCCTCGAAGAGCGAAAGCCCCAACC
>WFNN01000077.1 GCA_015488545.1 Thermaceae bacterium
AAGCCGGGCAGCCCCGGTTCCAGGGGGCCTTCTTCCAAGGGGAGGCCAGGCTCGGGTGGTGGAAGGCAATCACGATCATCCGGGTGGTGTAGAAGGCGGTGAAGAAGGCGGCCACAATCCCCAGGAACCAGAGGAAGGGCGCGTGGGCCAGGGCGGCGTGGAGGATCAGGTCCTTGGACCAAAACCCGGCAAACGGCGGCAGGCCCATCAGCGCCGCCGCCCCGATCAGGAAGGTGGCGTAGGTGATCGGCATGTGCCGGGCCAGCCGGTTCATCTCGAAGATGTCCTGGGTCTTGGCGCCGTGGATCATCGAACCCGATCCCAAAAAGAGGAGGGCCTTAAAGAAGGCGTGGGCCAGGAGATGAAAGAGCGCCGCCGCCCAGCCGAAGACCCCAAGCCCCAGGAACATGTAGCCGAGCTGGCTCACCGTACTCCAGGCCAGGATCTTCTTGACGTCGGCGAAGGCCGCCCCCAGCACGGCCGCGAAGAGCGCGGTGATGGCTCCGATCCAGGCCAGGTAGCCAAGGGCGTGGCCGGCCTCGAGGACCGGGTAGAACCGGGCCATCAGGTAGACGCCAGCGGCCACCATGGTGGCCGCGTGGATCATCGCGCTGACCGGGGTCGGGCCCTCCATGGCGTCCAGCAACCACACGTGGAGGGGGAACTGGGCGCTTTTGCCCATCGCCGCCAGGAAGAGGAGCAGGCCGATGGCGAGCGCCACCCCGGCGGCGAGCTGCCCGGCCATCGCCCCCACCTTCACCAGGTCCAGGGTCCCGAGCTCCTTGTAGAGCCAAAAGAGCCCCAGCATGAACCCGAGGTCGGCGAACTTGGTGGTGATAAAGGCTTTCTTCATCGCCTGGCGGGCCGAGGCCTTCTTGAAGAAGAACCCGATCAGGAGGTAGCTCATGAGCCCCATGACCTCCCAGGCCAACAGGGCGTGGAAGAAGTTGCCCGCCATCACGAAAGCCAGCATGGCGGCGGTGAAGAGCTCGAGGTAGGCGAAGAAGGTGGGGTAGCGCTCCTCGCCGTCCATGTAGCCGATCGAGAAGAGGTGAATGAAGAACGAGGCCCAGGCCACCATAGCGGTCACCGCGGCAGCCATCTGGTCGATGTAAATCACCAGGGAGATCCCGCCCTCGCCGCGGATCTGGAGCCAGGGCCATTCCATCCGGAAGGGAAAGCCGGAAAGCGCCGGCCGGACCAGCTCGGCCTCGCCGCCGGCCAGCTGCCAGTGGGGGGCGGCGCGGAGGGCCTCGAGGAAGAGCCCGCTGGCCAAAAACGCCACCAGCGCCATCACGCCGGTGGCGAACCATCCCCCGCTCCGGCCCTTAAAAAGCGGGTTCAAAAGGGTAAGCACCAGGAAACCCAAAAAGGGCAGCAGGGGGATCCAGTAGGCTACGTGCGCGTACATAAAGGTGTTCACCGGCTCACCCCCTCATCTCCTCCACCACGTCGGTGGACACGCTCCCCGAGTGCCGGGAGACCAGGAGCAATATGGCGAACCCGATCGAGAGCTCGGCGGCCGCCACCACGATGATGAAAAGCGCGAAGAGCTGGCCGGCAAAGAAGACCGGGTCCTTGTAGGCGGCGGCGGCGGCGAAGGCCAGGGCGGCAGCGTTCAGGAGGATCTCCACCGACATCAACACCGCGATCAGGTTCCGCCGGGTAAGTACGCCAAACAACCCGATCGCAAAGAGCACCGCCGAAAGCGCGAGAAAGTGCCCAAGGGTGATCACTTTTCCAGCCTCCTCGCCAGCACGATCGCGCCCACCATCGCGAGTAAGAGCAGCACCGAGGCCACCTCAAAGGGAAGCAGGGTCACCGAAAGCAACCGGGCCCCGAGACCCTCCGGGCTCACCGCCCTGAAGGCGGTCTGGGGCGCGCCCAAGAACCCCCATAGACCAAAGAGGAAGGCCCCCGCCAGCACCGTTGCGATCAGGTAGAAGGCCCCCGAAGCCGGCCGCACCCGCCTGCTCTGGGTGGTCATGATGATGAAGATGGTCAGGATGGGGATGGCGGCGGCGTTCACCGCGAACTGGATCACAGCCAGCATGGGGCTCCCGAGAAGCACGTAGAGCCCAGCCACGAAGAAGAAGGTGAAAGCCAGCGCCACCGCAGCGTGGACCACGTTCTCGCTGAGCACCACCACCAAGGCGCCGGCCAGCACCAACGCGGCCAAAAGGGCGAAACCCAGCACGCTCACGACGCCTCCCCCCCCTCCGCCTTAAGGAGCTCGGCCAGGCCGCCCGGCTGCATCTCCGGGGGGGCCTTTTGGATCTTGCCCTCGGGGGTGCGGAGTTCAACCCCAAACTTGGGGCTGTACCACACCCGGGCCTCGTGGCCGATATGGTCGAGCATCGCCTTATCGGCCTTAAGCAGGTTGATGTCGTAGACCGCGTGCTCGAACGCCCCCACGGTAACGATGGCCGACACCGGGCAGGCCTCGACGCAGTTGGCGCAGTGCATGCAGTTGGCGAAGTCGAGGTCGAACCGCTCGAGGACGAACCCCTTACCCTCGGGGTTCCGCTTCCGCTCGATGGTGATCACCTGGCTAGGGCAAACCCGCTCGCACTGCAGGCAGGCCACGCAGCGGTCGGTGCCGTCCTCGTTCTGGATGAGGGCCAAAAACTGCACGCTCACCGGCGGGATCTCGGGCTTCTTGTAGGGGTAGAACTCGGTCACCGCCGGCTCCGAGATCCGCTTGTTCACCGCCCCGAGCCCGGCGCCCACCGCCTTTACCGCTTCCCACACCTCGGCGAATAGGCTCATAGCACCTCCAGGAACATCCTGAGGAAGGCCGCCACCAAAAGCCCCACCAGCGCCAGGGGCAAGAGGCCCTTCCAGGCAAGGTCCATCAGCTGGTCGTCCCGAAAGCGGGGCAGGGTAGCCCGGATCCAGAGGAAGATCCAGACCCAGACCGCGACCTTGATGAGGAAGTAGAGGCTCTGGAGCACCCCGGCCGCGAAGCTACCCGGGGCCAGGCCGAAAAGCGGGCCGTGCCAGCCCCCGAAGAAGAGCACCACCATAAACCCCGGCAGGAGGAAGAGCTCCACGAACTCGGCCAGGAAGAAGAAGGCGAAGCTCATCCCCGAGTACTCGGTGTTGTAGCCCGCCACCAGCTCGCTCTCGGCCTCGGGAAGGTCGAAGGGGGTCGCCTTCAGCTCGGCGATGCTGGCCACCAGGTAGACGACGAAGGAGAGGAAGAGCGGCACCACGTGCCAGACCCCGTACTGGTGCTCAACGATATCGGACAGTCGAAGCGATCCGGCGTAGACGCCGACCGCAAGCAGCGCGAGCGCCAGCGGCACTTCGTAGCTAACCAGCTGGGCGCCAGCCCGGAAGCCCCCAAGCAGCCCCCACTTGTTGCCCTGGGAAAGCCCCCCGAGCACCACCCCGTAGGCCCCCAGCGTGCTCACCGCCACGATGTAGAGGAGGCCCACGTTGAGGTCGGCCATCACCCAACCCCCGGCCACCGGAAGCGCCACCATCAAAAGGAAGGCGCTCACGAAGACGATCGCAGGGGCGATCCGGAAGATCAGCCAGTCCACCCTCTTGGGGGCAAAGTCCTCCTTGCCGAGGAGCTTTAGCGCGTCGAAGACGGTTTGGAAAACCCCGGCGGGGCCGTAGTGCATGGGCCCCACCCGCTCCTGGACCTTGCCCAGGTACTTGCGGAGGACGACGATCAAGATCAGCGCCACCACCGCCGCCAGCAAGAAGGCCAGCACCGCCTCGACCACCGCGTAGGCCAGGAACCCGGCGGTGGTGGAAAGCCAGCCAAAACGGCGGAAGAGCGCCGGCACCGCCCCGTAGGCCAGGATCACCATGGCCCAAAGCGCGGCGAAGAAGAGGGTGTAGGCTAGGCGCTCAAGCCAGGGCCTGGGGCGGGTAGGGTCGTACCCCACCAGCTTGGGCTGCACCAGCCGGTCGGCCGGCAAGGGCATCCGGCTCATCGGTCCACCTCCCCGAACACCGGATCGAGGGACGAGAGAATCGCGATCGCGTCGGCGAAGCGGGCCCCCACGAAAAGGTCGGGGATGAGCTGGAGGTTGGCGAAGCTGGGCGAACGGTGCTTGACCCGAAGGGGCCGCTCGCTGCCGTCGGAAACCACGTAGGTGCCCAGGTGCCCGCGGCTGATCTCCACCGCCCGGTAGCGGGCCCCCGGCTTGGGCTTAACCCGGGGCGGCACCTTGCCCTTGTAGGGACCGGTCTTCGGCACCTTCTCCAGCGCCTGACGGATGATCTTGACCGACTCCTCCATCTCCTTAAAGCGCACCCAGAAACGGGCGAAGACGTCGCCCTCGGTCCGGGTCGGAACCTGGAACTCGAGGTCGGGGTAGGCGTCGTAGGGCTCGGCCTTGCGCACGTCGTAGGCCACCCCGCTAGCGCGGAGCACCGGGCCCGACGCGCCCCGGGCGATCGCCCGCTCCCGGCTCAGGACGCCGACCCCCACCGCCCGGGCCTGAAAGACCGGCGAGTCCAGCACCAGGGCGTAGTAGTCGGGGAGCCGGGTTTCGAAGAAGTCGAGGAAGTGGGCCACGTCCTTGAAGAAATCGGGGTGAACGTCGCGGCGCACCCCGCCGAAGGTGAAGTAGTTGGGGAGCATCCGGGCGCCGGCGGTCTTTTCGGTGATCTCCAGGATCATCTCCCGGTCCCGGAAGGTGTAGAGGAAGGGGGTGATGGCCCCCAAGTCGAGCATCCCGGTGCCCAGCCAGACCAGGTGGCTGGCGATACGGAAGAGCTCAAAGAAGATGGTGCGGATGAGCTTGGCCCGCTGGGGAACCTCCACCCCCAGCAGGTCCTCCACCGCCAGGATGAAGGGAAGCTCGTTTTGCAACCCGGAGACGTAGTCCATGCGGTCGGTGTAGGTGATGATCTGGGGGTAGGTCCGGGCCTCCTCGATCTTCTCGTGGTTGCGGTGAAGGAACCCGATGTGGGGAACCGCCCGGGTGATCCGCTCCCCCTCCACCCCGATCACCACCTTCAGTACCCCGTGGGTGGCGGGGTGCTGCGGCCCCATGTTGATGATCAGCTCGTCGGTGCGCCCCGGCACCGGCTCGACGGTGGTCGGACCCCTCACGCCTCGCCTCCCTCCCCGGCGGCCTCGGGCTCCTCCCAGGGCGCCGGCTCCGGCCAGGGAGCGGGCCGCCAGTCGGGAAGGGGGTAGCCGCCGGTATCGTAGCGCTTCAAAAGCGGGTGAATCGTCCAGTCTTCCTCGAGGAGGATCCGCCGCAGGTCGGGGTGGCCCTTAAACCGGATTCCGAAGAGGTCGTAGGCCTCGCGTTCGAACCATTCGAGCCCCGGCCAGAGATCGGTGACGCTTTCGATCTCGGGGGCGTCGTAGGGCAGGTCGGTAAAAACGGTGACCTTGCGGCCGTTTTCGATGCCGTAAAGGTGCACCACCACCCGAAGGCCGTAGCCCACGTCGACCCCGGAGAGCGAGCGGGGGTAATCGAGGCCTTCGCCTTTGAGCGCCTCCAGCAGACCCCGGTAATCGTCGGGGTGCACGGCGTAGACCTCCTCGTCAAACTCGGTGGTCTTTTTGAAGCGAAGCCCGCTCATAGCACCGGCACCCTCCCGTCCTTGCCCGGCTCGGCAAAGACGTCGTAATCGGTGGGAATGACCCGGGGCTTCTTGTAACGGAGCCGGCGGTCGGCGATCTTATCCCGGAGGAGCAAAAGCCCCTGCAAGAGGGCCTCGGGGCGGGGCGGGCAGCCGGGAACGTAGACGTCGACCGGAACCACCTTGTCCACCCCCTCGACCACCGAGTAGCCCTGCCGGAAGGGGCCGCCCTGGTTGGCGCAGGCCCCCATGCTGACCACCCACTTGGGTTCGGCGAGCTGCTCGTAAAGCCGCTTCACCCTTTTCGCGATCTTCTTGTTGACCGTGCCCGAAATGATCATCAGGTCAGCCTGGCGCGGCGTGTTGCGGAAAAACATGCCGAGGCGATCGGCGTCGACCTTGGGGGTCCAGGCCGCCATCATCTCGATGGCGCAGCAGGCAATCCCGAAGGTCAGCGGCCAGAGACTCCGGCTCCGAGCCAGGTTAATCACGTCGTCGAGGGTCCCCAGAATGATGTTCTGGGGGCGTTCCTCGGAACCTAGTAGACCCACTTCAACACCCCCCTCAGCCAGGCGTAGGCGAGGCCGGCGACCAGGATGGCCACGAAAACCACCACCTCAAAGACCCCGAGCCACCCCAGCTTGTCAAAGGCCGGTGCCCAGGGGAAAAGCAACGCCGCCTCAACGTCGAAGATTAGAAAGAGCAGGGCGTAGAGGTAGTAGTGAACGTCCACCCGGGCCTCGGTGCTGCCGATCGTGACCTCGCCGGACTCGTAGACCTCGAGCTTGGCACCGGTCTTCGGCCGCTCCCCCACCAGCAGGCGGGAGAGGAAAAGGGTGGCGTAGACGATCGCCACCCCCACCACGGCGAAGACGGCCACCATGAGCGCCGCCTGGAGCTCTGCTTGATAGCCCACGTAAAAGGCCCCCTTTCCCGCGCCCGGCCGGGCGCACCCCGCTTATCTTAGCGGACCATGAAGGGGCGTTTGCCCACGTGGATTCCATTTCCCCGCATACAATGGGGGCGCAGCATGCCCCGGGTTCTCGCCTTTCTCCTGCTGGTCACCCTGGCCTTCGCGAATCCCCGGCTGGGCCTTCACGAAGGGTTCACCCGGCTGGTCTTCGACCTGCCCGAGGGCAGCCACTACCGGCTAGTGGAACGGGAAGGAAGGCTGGTGCTCGAGCTCGAGGCCGCCCTCCCCGCCGCCGACGTTCGGGTGGGAAGCCCCGAGCTCCTCGGATACAAGGTCGAGGGGAAAATCGTCGAGCTCCGGCCCCGGCCCGGGGTGCGGGTGAAGGCGTTCGTCCTAAAGGGCACCGCCCCCGGCACCTACCGGCTGGTCCTCGACTTCCAAAAAGCCCCCCTCCCCGTGGCCAAAAAGCCGGACCCCCCCAAGCCGGTAGTGGTGCTCGACCCCGGCCACGGCGGACCCGACCCCGGAGCCACCCACGCCTTCCCCGGCCTCGGCCTCCTAATGGAGAAGAGGATCACCCTCGACGTGGCCCTGCGGGTGAAACGGATCCTCGAGGCCAAGGGAATACGGGTAATCCTGACCCGCTCCACCGACACCGACCTCGCCCCCCCCACCGAAAGCGACCTGTGGAAGCGCAAGCTCGCCGACCTCAAAAAACGTGCCCTGATGGCCGACCCCAAGAAGACCCTCTTCGTCTCCATCCACGTCAACGCCGCCCCCCGACCCGCCCGGGGGGTGGAGACCTACTTTCTCGGGCGGGCCGCGGACCCCGAGGCGCTCAGGCTCGCGGTTTGGGAAAACGGCGGCGGCGCGGTGGGCCAGCGCCTCACCCGGGAGACCGAAACCCTCACCGACAAGGTCCTAAAGGACCTTTTGGCCCAAGCCAACCTGGCCTTCTCCGAGGAGCTCGCCGGCAAGATCGAAGCCCGGCTCAGCCGGGCCGCCGGCTCCCCCGACCGGGGGGTGCACTCGGCGCCGCTTTACGTTCTCCGCTACGCCCGGATCCCGGCGGTGCTGGTCGAGGTGGGGTTCATCAACCACCCCAAGGAGGGGCGGGCGCTGGCCACCCCGGCCCACCGCCAAGCGGTCGCCGAGGGAATCGCCGAGGGGATCCTGCAGTTTCTGGCCGGCGGCGCCTACGCGTTTAAGTAAGCCCGCACCGCCGCCAGGTCGAAGAGCGCGTGGCCGGTGGACTTGAAGACCACCGTCCCCCGGACCCGCGGCGGGCCCCTTAGCACCTCGGCGAGGATTCGGATCCGTTCCCGGGGAAGCCCCACTAGCTCGCCGGCCTCGGCGATGGCGTCTTCGGTGTCAGCGACCACGAGCGCGGCCCTCCGGACGAGGGCCTTGGGGAGCTCGCGAGCCTCGGGGGTGAAACTGCCCACGGCGGCGACGAAGACCCCCTCGGGCAGATCGGGGGAAACCACCGGCTCCCTGCTGGTGGTGGCGGTGACCACGAAGGCGAGGTCCCGGGGGTAGGCGCCGGTAAAGGGTTCGGCGGAAAGGCCCAGGGCGCGGGCGTGGGCTAAGAGGCGACGGGCCCTTTCCGGGCTCCGCCCCTTTACCCAAACGCCGGTGAGGTCCAGGCCCTGGTGGAAGGCCTCGAGGTGCCCCCGGGCCTGCCGGCCAGCGCCAACGAGCAAAAGCGCCCCGCGTTTTTTCGGTGCCAGGGTTCGGGCAGCGAGCAGGCTGAGGGCGGCGGTGCGCCGCACGGTGAGTTCCTCGGCGGGGAGGTGAAGGACCTCACCGGTGGCGAGGTCCTTCACCCAGAGCTCGGCGAAGACGCTCTCCTCCCGGCCAGGCTGGACCACCACCAGCTTGGCGATCGCCAGCCGATCGTCGGCCGCCGGCATCACCAGAAACTGCCCTCCCGCAAAGGGCACCACCGCTCGGCGGGGGACGCGTGTGCCGGAGGAGAGCGCCCGCCGGATGGCCTCGGCGATCCGCTGGTAGCCAGGAAGCTCCATGCCCGCCTCCAGCCTACCGCGGCGTAGAGTAGGGGCATGGATTACCGGCTCGCGGGGTACATCGACCACACCCTGTTAAAACCCGAGGCCACCCCGGCCCAGGTCGAACGGTTGGTGGAGGAGGCCCTGGCCCACTACTTCTACGCGGTCTGCGTAAACCCCCGGTACGTGCCGCTGGTGCGGGCGAAGAAGGGCGACGCCCCCTTGCGCGTTGCCACCGTGGTGGGCTTTCCCCTGGGGGCCAGCACCAGCGCGGTCAAGGCCGCCGAGGCCGCCCTGGCGGTGGCCCAGGGGGCCGACGAGGTGGACATGGTGATCCCCATCGGCGCGGCCAAGGCGGGGGACCTCGATGCGGTGGAGGCCGACGTCCGGGCGGTTCGCCAGGCGGTGCCGGGGGCGGTGCTTAAAGTAATCCTGGAGACCGGCTTCTTCACCCCCGAGGAGATCGGGCCCCTGGCCGAGGCGGCGATCCGGGGCGGAGCCGATTTTCTCAAGACCTCCACCGGGTTCGGGCCCCGGGGAGCGAGCTTAGAGGACATCCGGTTGCTTAGGGAGGCCGCCGCCGGGCGTGCCCGGATCAAGGCCGCCGGGGGCATCCGCACCCGCGAGGACGCCTGGCGGATGATCGAGGCGGGGGCCGACCGCATCGGCACCTCGGCCGGGGTCCAGCTGGTCGGCGGATGAGGCCGCTCATCCTGGCCTCCCAAAGCCCCCGCCGCCGGGAGCTTCTGGCCCGGCTCGGCGTTCCCTTCGAGGTGCGCGCGCCCGGGCTCGCCGAACCCTCGCCGGAGCCGCCGCCCGGGCGGTTCGCGCTTCTTTGGGCTGAAAAAAAGGCCCGATCCGCCTGGGAGCCCGGCCGCTACGCGCTTGGGGCGGATACCGTGGTGGCCCTGGGCAACCGGGTGCTGGGCAAGCCCCAAACCCCTGCGGAAAACGCCAGCTACCTCCGCTTTCTCTCGGGGCGCACCCACACCGTCTACACCGCCGCCTGCGTGGTCGACCCCAAGGGCCGAGCGCGCACCCTGCTGGCCGCCCCCCGGGTGCGCTTCCGCCAGCTCACCGAGGAGGAGATCCGCTGGTACGTAGCCTCCGGCGAGGGGCTCGACAAGGCCGGAGGCTACGGCATCCAGGAGAAAGGGATGGCCCTGGTCGAAAGGGTGGACGGCGACTTCTACGCGGTGGTGGGGCTCCCGGTGGCCGGGGTTTGGGAAGTTCTCAAGGAACTCGGGTACCCTCTCCTCGAGGGGGCCTAGGGGTTGGTTCGGGCGATCTGGCTTTTGCTCACCGGGGTCGGCCTGGTGCTGGC
>WFNN01000078.1 GCA_015488545.1 Thermaceae bacterium
CCACCGAGACCTGGCGCTCGTTCGACGACCCCAAGGCCAAGGACGACCCCATGGCGGACCGCTTTTTGCACCAGGCGGAGGCCTGAAGGGAGGAAAAAGCATGTGGGTGATTAGGTACGACGGGGAAAAGGCGATCAACCTGGAGAAGATTCGCGCGCTGAGGCTGGAACCGAGAAACGGCGAGATGCTGCTCCTTGCCGACTTTGACTGCGACGGCGAGACCGAGCTCTTAGCCCACGGCGACCCCAACGCGATGTACCGGCTTCTCGAGGCCCTGGTCCACAACCATAAGGACGCCCAGAACGGCGTCTTTGACATTGCCAAGTGGGCGGTCAACCGGCGCCTGGTCGAGGCGCTGAGCCCAAACCCGCTCGAGGCCGAGGGGGTGCGGCCATGATCTCGGCCGCCGCCGTGGTCCGCCCCGACCCCCGCCCCGGCGCCCCGGCCTACGTCGCCAGCGTGCTCGCCGGGGGACGGGTGCTCGACCTCAAGCGCTTTTCCGACCGCCGGTCCGCCGAGCGCTGGGTCCGGCGCCGGCTCGCCGAGCTCTATCCCGAGCTCTTCACCCTACGCGAGCGCCTGGAGCTGCTCGGCTACCGGGTGCAGGTCGAGCCCGCCCCCCGCGACGGCGAAGCGGGCTGGTACGCCTTCGCCGAGGTCGAGGGCCGCACGGTCGGCACCGGCTACGGCGAGACCGAGGAGGAAGCCCTTTCCGCCCTGGCCGGCGAGCTGGGCCTGGAGGTGCCCCGGTGACCGGCTGGGAGTGGGTGGCCCTGCTCGCCGCCCTGGTCGGCGTTCTCGCCGCCATCTTCTACGCCGTGCAGGGTTCACTGGCCGAGGCGTACGAAAAGGGGTACCGCCAGGGCTACGAGAAGGGCCTATTCAAGGGCTTTTCCGAGGGTTCCCGTACTGTACGTACACACAGTACGGATTCGGCCACCCGCCACGTACGCAAAGGCCAAAAGGCCGGGGGCAAGGGCAAGGACGGGCCCCCGGCCTGACCCCTTTTCCGCAGGGTGCGTACGTACTGTACGGAACCGGAGTTTTACGTACTGTACGCTTTACTTTCCCCATCGCGAGTTGCAGAACGATAGAAGATGAACGTCCGCATCACCCACCGGATCTCCGAGCTCCCCCCCGAGGAAGCCCGGGCCCTGGCCGACGCGCTCCACGGCCTCCGGCGGCTGGTGCTGGCCCAGGCCCGGCGGGGGGACTGGCGGCGGTGGCGCGAGCTCAGGGTCACCGGTTCCAACCAGACCATCGCCCTCCGGGCCCGCCCGGGCCCGTTCGGCTTCCTGACCGAGGCCACGCTCTACGGCCGGAAGCCCTGGCCCAACGAGGCCGACGCGCGGGCCCTCGCTCAGCTCCTCGGCCTGCGGCACTTCGTAATCGATTGGCTCAACATCCAGTTCCTGATCCGGGAGGCCTCCTATGCCGTCGGCGAGTCCGACCTGGCTGCCGCGACTGCTTAGCTCGCTCGGCTACCGGGTGCCGCCCCACGTGCGGCCCCTCGACGCCTACGTGGACCGCTACGGCGACGCCCGGTACGTCTTCGAGGTGGACTACGGCGGGGGCCCCCGGCGGGTCGAGCTCATCGAGGAGGACCTCCGCTCCCTCCTCTGGGAGGACGCCCCGCCGCGGCCCGACCCCATGGACGACCCGGAGCTCGCCCGGCTGACCCCGAGCCGGGGGGTGTTCGAGGAGATCTGGCGGCGGAGCCTTTCCCCCGTCCTGCGTAGGGTCGAGCGGCGGGAGGCGATCCGCCGGGCGGCGTCCTGGTACCGGCGGGGGGAGGCGCCGGAGTGGCTGCTGGCGGGGGCGGGCTTGTCAAATGGTGCAAAACGCGCCGCTACTGCGGGGGAGGCATTCCTTTACAAATCGGAAGCGTGGCTCACCGCCACCCTAGAGCACCGGCCCGGCACTTTACACGTGAAAATCACTGGCCGCCTGACCCCAACCCCCACCAAGGCCAAGCGGGGGGAGATCCGCCGGATCACCGCAGCTTCTATGCGCCGGCTCGCGTCCCTCACCCGCGAGTTCGAGGCCCAGGGCAAGGTTCCCGAGTTCATGATCACCACGACCTACCCCGCCGACTGGCAGGGGGCTCTGGGGGCCGATCGGGCCTTCCTGGACCGCTACGAACGTGCGAAGAAGGAGCTCGAACGCTGGGCCCGGCTCTGGGGGGCCGCGAAGCGGCAGTACCGCCAGACCGGGCGCATGCCCCAAAACCACCGCCTGATCGAAGACGCCTACCACGACGCCCTGGAAGAAGTCGCCCGGCTCTCCCGGGAGTACCTTCGCCGGGCCCCGGACGGGACCATCGTCAAGCGGCACCTCGACGCCTTTCTTAAGCGCTTCGACCGGCGCTTCGGCCGCAAAGTCCTCGCCCGGGTGCCCGACCGCGAGGCCGCCCTGGCCCTCGCCGAGCACTACGAGAAGGAGGGGAAATACCCCATGGTCAAGGTCCTTTCGAGCAAGAAGGGGGGTTTTGAAGTGGTCGCCGTGCTTTACCGCGTGCTCTGGTGGATGGAGTTTCAGCGCAGGGGCGCCCCGCACCTGCACTTCATGTTCTTCGACGTCGCCGAGATCGAGATGGACGAGGTTCGCCGCTGGGCCGGCCAAGCCTGGGCGGGGGTGGTCTGGGGGTTGCGTTCGCTCGCCCGGTATCTCTCCGCCGAGGTTGGCCATGCCTACGACACCCTCCGCGCGCTCTGGGGCAAGGAGGCGGGGGAGGCCTTCTTCGCCGAGTGGCTCGCGGCCCGCGGCCTCGACTTCGAGGTCTGGAAGCACCTTCGCGCCGGGACCCGCGTCGAGCGCATGCGAAAGGAGCACTGGGGCTACGTCAACAAGGAGGTGGTGGGCGGCGCCGCCAAGGCCTACCAGCGCCGCGTGCCGCGCCTTTACCGCAACGTCGGGAGGTGGTGGGGCTACCGCAACTACCGCAGGCAAAAGCCGAAGCGCGTCCGGGTCCCCATGAGCGACCCGGACGCGGTCGGGATCCTGCTTGACGCCCTAAAGCACGCCGCCAAGCTGATCCCGAAGCCCGCCTTCAAGTTCCGGAAGAAGCTTGAGCGGAGCCTGGAGGCCATCGAAAACGGCGAGCCCTACGCCTACCTGACCCTCTGGGGCGAGGCCGGGGGCCTGGCCCTTGAGAAGGTCGAGGCGGCGCTCGCCGCGTGAGGGGGGTGTTCCATGCCGAGGAAACGCAGGAAGAAAAACCGCCGACCCCGCTGGTACCGCCGGGGCGAGCAGATCTACCAAAAGCTTGTGCGCCAGAACGACCCCCTGGCCCTGGCCGACCTCACCGAAGAGGAGCGGCTGATGCTGATCTTCGGCCAGCGGGCGGGGGTCCGGGAGCTGCTTACGTACGCCAAGGGGGACCTCTTGAACCTGGTGGGGATGGATCTCCGGGAGCTTGAGATGATCCCCGGCGTCGGCCCGGCCCTCGCCGCCAAGGTAGCCGCTTTGCTCTTCGAATTCGGGCTCTTTCGGCAACGCCTGAGCGCCGTCCCGGACGGAGAGGATTATGAAGGCAGGGATCACAGCCCTTGATGCCAGCACAAGATGTAGGTCTTTTGAGCCTGGGTACCACAAAATAAACGGGTAGCGCTACCTGCATCCCGGCGAGTAGTCTGAGGTGGATGTCCGCTCCCGCAATAGCGCTTGAGCTACAGGAGCTCCAGCGGCTCACGCAAAAGGGGAAGCCATCGAAGCGTGGGCTCGAGGCCGCCGTGCGCGCGTTCACGCACCTAGCGCGCGAGCTGCCCGCGGTCTGGGACGAGCTGCCCGAGGACCTTCGGCGCATGCTCGTGGACCTCGCCTACGGAATCGCGGAGCCGCCCGAACTCCCCTTCCTGCAAGGGTTTTTGGGCAAGGTCTACGCGGTCTGGATGATCCTCACCGGGCGCACGCGCGAGATCGCCACGCTCTACGAGGCGGGGATGGAGTTCGCCGACGTCGTGCTTGCGCTGTCCGAGCGCGAGAGCGCTGAGCTGCAAGAGGCGCTGGGCGAGCGCTTGAAAGAGCTGACCAAGGAAAAGCGGGAAGGCCTCCTCTCCTACGAAGCGTTCGCCGACCGTGTCCTGGATCGTTGAGGTCTTGCCCGAGGTCGTCGAAGACGACCTGCCCGCGATAGAAAAGAGCTTCAAGAAAGCCCTAAAGAGCAAGCGCGCGGCCGAGCGCGCTGTTCAGGCGGCGAAAGAAGAGATCGTCGCCCGCGTCGGGCAGTTGCGATCCGGCCCGAATCAGCCACAGGCCACGCCTGAACCCCGGCCAGCCAACGCCCCTGATCTCGCCCTCTGGAAGATCCGCTTTCGCTTCAAGATCTCCGAGCTCCCGCAGGGCACGGTCAACTTTTGCCGCGTCATGTACGCCGTGGCCGAAGACATTCGCACGATCGTAGTGATCTTCGTTTACACCCACGCGGAGTACTCCACCCGCCCTGACGACCGCGAGCTCAGGCGTCGGTTGGTCGCTGCTCATAGAAGAGCGCGTAAAGGCCGTAGCTGAAGTGGCGTCAGGTCTGGCAGGATTCCCCCGGCTTTTCGACATTTATGACAACGCCTGAGCGCCGTCCCTGACGGAGCCGAGTAGCCCTTTACGTACTGTACGTACGTACAGTACGCTAGACTTTCCACTTTCCAAGTGGAAAGCATAGGATGATGGCCTGCCCGACTCCGCCAGGCGGCTTGACTGCGCTACCCAAAGGGGCTCCCATCCCCCACGCCGGGGCCGTTTCGGTCACGTTCCCGGAAGCTTATCCCGGCTACAGTAAGACGTTTTTCACGGAGCAATGGTGGCGAGATCGGCTCTCTAAGCTCTTGGCCAGCCAAGGAGTAGGCGGTTTTCAGGTCACCTGCGTGGAGCCTGTTGCCCAAGGGACTCTTTACGGGGAACCCGTCACCATCTGGATGGTGCACTTCCGCTTTCTCTACGGACAACTCACCGGCGAAAAGCTCCGAGTGGCCATGGAACAGGCGCTGGACCGCCCGAACTTTGACGAGATGACTCCGGTAAGGGTCGGGCTTCATGCCACATACGCAGCGCACCAGACCGAGGAGGGCCCAGTTACGCGCTTGGTAAAGCGGATAAGCCAGCCGGTTCTGCTCGCACTCGCCGCCGTCTTTCTGCTTCAGGTGGTGCAGACAGGAACCGGGCTCGCGAGGACGCTACGACGGAAGGAGGCGTGAGATGGCAAGGCACCGCAAGCTGCCGCCCCGGGACAAGCGGGGCCGCTTCAAGAAGATCCACCGGCGCCGTAACCGCCGGCGGAGGTGACCCATGGCCAAGGTTGAAGTCCCTGGCCTCGCCCCACCGGCCCCACCAAAGGAGCCGCCGCCGGCCCCGGCGGAACCGCCACCGGAACCCGAGCCGGAGCCAGAACCGAGGGAAGCCCCCGGTGAACCCATCGAGGGCGGCCTCGACCCGGTGCTCGCCCAGGCGGTGACCTCGCAACCCGAGGTTCCGACGCCGGAACGCGCCGGGGACCTCGCTCCCACTCCCTCTCCCCCGGCCAACCGTTCGCCGGCGGCCGGGTCCGCACCTCCTACGGTCTCCCGCCACCGGGCCCTCGGCGGCCTCCTGGCCGCCGGGGCCCTGGCCCTGGCGGGGGCCTTTTTGACCGTCGCGCTTGGAGGCAGACATGGAAAAATCACTCACCCAAAACCAACCGGAACCGCGGCCGGAGCCGGGAACGCCGGAAGCGCGTTCACCGGCCCCGGAGACGGCTTCTTCGACCCCGCCGAACGCGAGCTCGCCCGACGCTTCGGGCTCGGCTGAGGGAGGCCCGGAGTTTGCCTCCCTCGGCGACGCGCCGGAGTTCGAACCCCTCCCCGGCGGCGAGGATTCCCCCTAAGGTGGTTCCGTTCACCGGCGAGGAGATCGCCCGGGGGGTGGCCATCGCCGCCACGCTCGGGCTGCGGTTCGAAACCCCCGAGGCGGCTGAGGCCTTCGAGAAGGCCTTCATGGCCGCGGTCCCGATCATGCCCACCCCGGCCGTGCTCGACGCCCTCGGCGTCGGCGAGGCGCTGGCCGCCTACGGGATCCACAAGGGTATGGCCGGGGGCCCCGACGCGCTGGCCGCGCTCCCGCCCTGGCTCCGGCTCCTGGTCGGCGCGGGTTACCTGGCCTTCGCGGTCTACGCCGGCGTCCGGGCGGCAAGGGAGGTGAAGGGTGCGAAGGAGGCTCGGGTTCCTGCTGCCGGCCCTGGTGCTTCCGGGGCTGGCCTGGGCGAGGAGGTACTTCGTGGATCTCTCCAACCTGCCGGCGCGCTGTGAGCCCTACCGGGCGGCCTTCGCCGAAGCGCTTAGGGCCTACCCGGTGGAGCCCGAGCTGCTCATGGCGCTCGTCATCCAGGAGTCGGGCTGCAACCCCAGGGCCCGCCGCCACGAGCCCCGCTACCAGGCGGCCTTCGTCACCGGGAACCCGCGCTGGGACGCGGCCCGGGCGCTCGGCTGGACCGACGAGGCCTTGGCCACCAGCTGGGGGCTCACCCAGATTCTCGGGGCCACCGCCTGGACCCTCGGCTGGCACTACCCGCCGGACGCCGAAGGGGGGATCACCGAGCCGGCGGCGAACCTGCGGCTCGGGGCCAAGTATCTAAAGCAGAAGCTTGCCCGCTACGGGAACGTCTACGAGGCCCTCCTCGCCTACAACGGCGGGCACGGGGCGGTCCTCGCCTACCGCCAGGGGCGGTGCTACAACTGCCACTACGCCGACAACGTGCTGGCGATCAAGAAAAGGATCGAGAGGGGGGAGCCCGTATAATGGGGGCGGTGAAGCTGCTGGAAATCTCTGAGCAGACCTTTGAGCAGCTCGAGGCCTTCCGCCGGCGTAAGCGGCTCTCGCGGGAGGCGGCTCTCCGCCTCTTGCTCGACGAGGCCCTGCGCCGGGAGCGCCTCATTGCTGAGGTCAACCGCGCTCGCCCGCTCAGCGAAGAAGAAGAGGAGCGGGCCATGCAGGAGGCCAACGCGGCCCTCGCCTGGGTGCGCAAGCAGCTTCGCCGTCCCCGCAAAGGGCGCTAACCTTGCGGGTCGTTCTCGACACCAACGTCTACATCAGTGGAATTTGGTGGCCGGGCTCGAAGGCTGCGCGGCTCCTCGTCCTGGCCCTTGAAGGGCGCTACGCCCTTTACACCTCGAAATACCAGCTTGAAGAGCTGCGCCGAGTCGCCGAGTATCCCAAGTTCAAGCGAAAGCCGGGCGCAGGCTTTGAGGAGTGGTTCGCCGAGATTCAGGCCGTCGCCCGGGTCGTACGTCCTGCCCCGGTTCCCCGCCGCGTGCTCGCCGACCCGGCGGATCTGCCCATCCTCGGCACCGCGGTGGCGGCCAAGGCGAACCTGCTGGTCAGCGGCGACCGGCAGCACCTCTTGCCGCTTGGCCGGTACGGTAAGACCGACATCGTCCCCGTGGCCCGAGCCTTGGAGGTGATCCGTGGCCGGTAGGCAAACCTTCCGCATCCTGATCGTCGGCAAGGCGGGCTCGGGCAAGAGCACCCTGGCCAAGGAGATCGTGCGCCGCATGGAGGGCCGCTACCGCCAGCTCGTGATCGTGAACCGCAAGCGGGAGTTCGCCGAGTTCGCCGAGAAGGGCTTCTCGGTCGGCGAGGCCGGCGACCCCGAGCCCGCCCTAAAGCGCTACGCCCGGATCCACTTCCACGTCACCGGCTACGACCCCCGCCCCTTCCTGGACGCCCTCGGCCAGGCGATCATGCGCCGGCGGGACATCCTCCTGGTGGTGGACGAGGCCCACCAGTTCTTCGAGCGCGGCCGGATCCCGAAGGGCCTCTTCGAGGTCCTTACCGGCGGCCGCGAGGCCGGGCACAACACGATCTTCGTCACCCAGATGCTGAAAGGCGCGGTGGGCGGCATCGACCCCGGCGTCCGCCGCCAGGCCACCCATCTGGTGACCTTCCGCCTCACCGAGCCCGGCGAGGTCCAGGCCCTTACCGAGCAGTTCCCCGAGCTCGGCGAGCGGGTGAGGAGCTTGAAGCGTCCCGACGACGGCTTTCCCCCCGAGTACGGGGTCAAGAACCTCGACTACGAGCGCGCCGGCCTGGTACAAAGAGACCCCGCCGACCCCCGGCGCCGGCGCTGGGTGGAGCTCGGAGGTTGAGGTGGGGCGCAACAAGCGGATCCGGGCTAGAATAAGGGGGCTCGAACGCCAGGTACGGGCCCACGAGGCCAAGATCCGCCGAGAGCTTGCGAAGCGGGACCCGGACCTAGGCTTGGTCCGCCACTGGCGGAAGGAGATTGAGGCATGGCGACGGCAACTCGAAAGGCTAAAAAGCAAGCTGCCCGGGAAGCGCTAGCCATCGAGACCGCCACCGGCCCGGCGGCCAACCCGCTCTGGGAGGAGCTCGCCGAGGAAGCCGAGCGGTACGCCCAGCTGGTGCGGCGCCTGAAGCGCTTGCCAGCCAACGACCCCCGCCGAACCGAGCTCGAAGGCGAGCTCTACGCCGCCCTGAGCCACCTTGCGGTGCACGCCAAGCTGCTCTTGAAAAAGGCCGACGCGGCGTTGAAGTAGCCGAGAGTGGTCAAAAAGAGCTCGATAAAGCCCTTGGTTTAGAGGACCAATAACGCGCCCTTCGCGGACTCGGCCGCCCCGTCGAGGACGGGGCTCTTTTTGTATTCCGTACAGTACGTACGTACTGTACGGATAGATAGTTTTACGTACAGTACGCTTTACAAGCTGCCTCCCTTGGGCTAACGCTAAGCCCATGAGGAGGTACACGTGGCCAAAGCAAAGACCGTAGCGCTACCCGTGCCCGACGTGGGCGCCGCCCAGGAGGCCATCGGCGAGGCCCTGGGCGAGATGATCCGGGTCGAGACCGCCGCCTTGGTCGGCGGCGTGCTCGCCGTACCCATCGCCGAGAAGGCCGCCTACACCAGTTTCCGGGCGGTCTTTGGGAACTCCGGCGAGGGGCTCTCCGACAACGAGCGCTTCGCCCGCCAGCTCTTCCGGTTTGGCCTGGGGTTGCTCGGGGCCTACCTCTCGGCGACCGGGAGGAAGCCCGAGACCCGGGCCTTGGGTACCGGGCTCATGGCCGAGGCCACCGTGAGCCTGCTTAAGGGGTTTGGCCTCGCCATCGTCTAAGGAGGTTCGAGAAATGCAGCAAGTGGCAGGAATCCGCAAGGAAGTGATCACCAAGACCAACGCCAACTTCTCCGTGATCGGTCCCGGGGTCGCCGGCCGCAAGGTCGCGGTCGCCAAGTACACCGTGCCGGTGAACACCGCGCTCGCGATCCCCAACGGGACCCAGATGGTCATGAAGCTGGCCGACTCGGCCGGCGCCGAGATCAGCCGGGACAGCTACGTCTACCTCTATGTGAAGCGCTCCGGCTTCGACGGCGAGGAGTTCTTCGCCAAGGTCCCCTACACTGCCTTCCACGACCTCACCCTCGCCGACCAGCGGAACGACCGCTATAAGGACAAGACCCGCCTCTTCTTCGCGGTCCCCGGCAAGTCGGTCCAGCTCGGCCCCGGCGACGAGCTCCAGATCTGGGTCGAGTCCCCCGACGCGGTGGACTTCACCAACGCCGCCACCCTCTTCGAGCTCGAGGCCCTCACCAAGCGCGTCTGAGGAGGAAGCATGCTCCCGATCTTTGGCAAGCGTCCCAAGC
>WFNN01000079.1 GCA_015488545.1 Thermaceae bacterium
AGGCCCAGGCCCGGGCCTACCCGGAGGACTTCACCGGGGTGGTCGTCCCGGAGGGGAAGCCCTTCGCCGCCCGGCCGGTTGGGCAGACCCCGAAGGGCACCAGTGTCCTGATCCGTATCGCCAAGGAGCAGCCGCTCCACTACCACAAGACCCACGCCGAAGTGGCCTTCTGCCTCCGGGGCGAGGGCCACGCCGAGGTCGCCGGGGCGCGGATTCCCTTGGCCCCGGGGCGGGGCGTGCTGATCCCCCCCGACACCGCCCACGCCTTCGTGGGTCGGATGGATTTGCTTTCCCGCTTTTCGCCCCAGCTGGCCGGGGACGTGGTTTTCGTGAAGTCGGGGGCGGGGCCCGCCGCCGGCAAGTCCCTTCCCTTCGTCTTCCAAACCGCTCCGGTGCCCAATGGCAGGCGCTTTTCGGCAAAGCCCCTGGCCAACCACCCCCAGGCCACCGCGGTGGCCCTTGACATCGACGACGAGCAGCCGCTCCACTACCACAGGAGCAAGGACGAGGTGGTCTACGTCCTCGAGGGCTACGGCGGCATCGAAGTGGAGGGGCAGCTGTTCCTGGCCCAGCCCGGTCGCATCCTTCTAATTCCCGCCCGCGCCCGCCACAAGCTGGCCGGGCGCTTCCGGGCGCTCTCGGTCTTTACCCCGGCGTTGGCCGGGGACGTGGTCTTCGTGTGAGGTCGCCGGGGCGACACGCCCGCCGTCCGCGGCGGGGTAGGGTAGGGGGCTAACATGCGTGGCTCCGGGGTTTGGGCGCTGGTGTTGGTGCTGGGGATGGCGGCCCTGCGGGGTTTCCTCGGGGTCGCCACCCCGGTCGACCTGCTCTACGAGGGCCTGGCCCTGCTGCTGGGGGCGCCCTGGGTTTTCAACCTGGTCCATGCCCTGCCCTTCGGCGACGCCGCCAAGTACCTGCTCTTTGGGGCGAGCTACCTGGGGTTTGGGGCCTTCCTGCTCCGCACCCACCGCTGGCCGGGCCCCCTTAAGGCCCTGGCCCCGGCGCTTTTTGCCGCCCTGCTCTACACCCTCCTCGGCTACGGTCCCCTGGGCCTTGGGGGCGGTAACGTTGCCTTGCCTGGCCTCGAGGTCTACCCGGTGGCGCTTGGGGTGGGGGTGCTCTGGGCGTGGCCGGGCCGGCTCCCCCCGATCGATCCCGGCCGCCGGAAAACCCTAGCTTGGCTCGCCTTCCTCCCCATCGCCCTTTCCCGGACCTGGGCGGAGGCCGGGCGCTGGATCGCCCGGCTAAGGGGCATGCCCAAGGAGACCACCCCGGTCGCCGAGCACTACGTGGTGGCCAAGGGGGTCTTTCCCCCCAGGGTCCAGGTGGCCGCTTACCGGCTTCGCATCCACGGCCTGGTCGAGCGGGAGGTGGTGCTTTCCTACGACGAGCTCCTTGGGCTCGCCTTCACCGAGCAGCCCACCGCCCTGATCTGCATTTCCAACCGGGTGGGGGGCGATCTGGTGGGCTCAAGCCGCTGGCGGGGCGTGCCGCTCGCCGCGCTCCTCCGGATGGCCGGGGTGCGGCCGGAAGCCAGCGAGCTTATCCTCCGGGCCCACGACAACTACAGCGAGTCGGTGCCCCTGGCCTTCGCGTTGGAGGACGGGAACCTGCTCGCGCTCTTCCAAAACGGCGAACCCCTGGTGGCCCGCCACGGCCACCCGGTGCGGCTCCTCCTGCCTGGGCTCTACGGGATGAAGAACGTCAAGTGGCTGGCCGAGATCGAGCTGGTGAACCACGACTACAAGGGCTTCTGGGAGCGGCGGGGCTGGAGCGACCGGGCGGTGGTCAAGACCATGAGCCGGATCGACACCCCGGTGGCCACCCCCTTCGCCGACGGCACCTACGGGGTTGGCGGCGTGGCCTTCGCGGGGCGGCGGAGGGTGGCCCGGGTCGAGGTCTCGCTTGACGGGGAGAAGACCTGGAACCCGGCCGCGATCCAGCCGCCGCTCGGCCCCTACGCCTGGGTGCTGTGGGGGTACAGGTTCCGGGCCCGGCCCGGCCGCTACCCCGCGGTGGTGCGGGCGGTGGACGGCGAAGGGCGCCTTCAGGAAGCCGCCCCCAGCCCGCCCCTACCCGACGGGGCCAGCGGGTACCATCGCCGGACGATCGTGGTTCCCCGCGCCTGATAGACTCGACCCATGGTGCCGATCGACCTTACCGGCAAGAACGCGGTCGTCTTCGGGGTGACCAACGAGCGCAGCCTGGGCTTCGCCATCGGCAAAAAGCTCAAGGCCGCCGGAGCCCGGGTGGCGATGACCTACCAGGGCGAGCGGGTACGGCCGCTGGTGGAGCGGGCGACCCGGGGGGTGGCCGACCGCCTCTTCGAGCTGGACGTCACCGACGAAGAGCGGCTCCGGGCCATCGTCAGGGAACTAGGCCAGAGCTGGGGGGGGATCGACGCGGTGGTTCACGCCATCGCCTTTGCTCCCCGGCGGGCGATGGAGGGCAAGTACCTGGAGACCACCAAGGAGGACTGGCTCAAGGCGCTGGAGATCAGCGCCTACTCGCTGGTGGCGATCGTTCGCGAGGCCATGCCCTACCTCAACGAGGGGGCCGGGGTGGTGGCGCTTTCCTACTACGCCGCCGAGAAGTACGTGCCGAAGTACAACGTCATGGCGATCGCGAAGAGCGCGCTGGAGGCCTCGGTCCGCTACCTCGCCGCCGAGCTCGGGCCCCGGGGCGTGCGGGTTAACGCGGTGAGCGCCGGTCCGGTGCGCACGGTGGCCGCCCGCAGCATCCCCGGCTTTACCCTGCTCTGGGACCACGTGGAGAAAGTGGCTCCTCTTCGCCGGAACGTTTCCCAGGAAGAGGTCGGGAACACCGGGCTCTTCTTGTTATCGCCCTTAGCCGCCGGCATCACCGGTGAGGTGGTCTACGTCGACGCCGGCTACCACACCATTGGCATTCCCGACCCCGGAACCCTGGACGTCTAGGCTGGGTTACCTCGGATTAACCTCCGGCGGGCATGCTAAGCGCCGGAGGTGATTCATGTGAAACAAATACGGGCGAGCGGCCTTTTTCTCGCGGCAGGGCTTTTGATCCTGGCGGCCTGCAACCAGCAACCGCCCGCAGGAACGGCCACCACCCAGGCCACCCTGGCTGGGGTGGTGGGGGGTACCGACACGAACCCCACCCTGGCGGGCCGGCCGCTGGATTTGAGCGGCGCCACGATCACCATCAACGGGGATTCGGTCACGGCCGTGCAGGCGGTGGCCGGTGTGCGGGTTCGCCCCGGCATGGTCATCTACGCGCAGGGCATCGACAGCGGTGGCTCGATCAAGGTCAACTCGGCCGATATCCAGATCGAGGTCAAGGGCCCGATCGCGAGCGTCGACGTTCCGAACGCCACCCTGGTGGTCCTCGGCCAGTCCATCAAGGTGGACGCGCTTACGCGAATCTATGAAGAGAATGCCGACGGGACCTACACCACCCTGGCCCTCGGTGACCTGACCGCCGGAGACTACGTCGAGGTTTCGGGCACCCGTCGGGCGGATGGCAGCGTCCTTGCCACCTACATCGAGCGGAAGGCGGTGGCCGGCACCGGGCCCGTCTTTGTGGAGGCCCGGGGCTACGCTTGCAACCTCGATACCGCGGCCCAAGCCTTCGATCTGGGTGCCGACGCCCAGTGCACCGCGATCGGTCCCAGCGTCGACTACAGCGGCGCGCAGAAGGTCACCGGAACCCCCACCGAGGCGGGGTTCGTTGAGGTGAAGGGGGCGTACGATGATGCCGCGAACACCATCGCCGCCAACAAGGTCGAGTTCAAAGGGCAGGGCGAGCACGCCAACGTTGACCACGGCAAGGGCGAGCAGGCTGAGCTCTACGGGCCGGTGACCAACCTGGATCCGACCAACCAGACCTTCGACCTCGCAGGGTTCACCGTGGACTACAGCCAGGCCACCGTGGAGGGCTCGCTGGCCGAGGGGGCCTACGCCGAGGTCAAGGGCACCCCGGACCCGAGCGATCCCACGCTGGTCCACGCCACCCGCGTCGAGGTGAAGTACGCGCACGGCGGCGTCGGATCTTCGAACGGCGAGGTCAAGGGGCCGGTTCAAAACGTCGACGCCCAAGCGATGACCCTCACCGTCGGGGGCATGACCTTCTGGGCCGATTCGAACACCATCGTCAAGCAGAGCGATCCCGATCGGCCGCTTGGCTTCGGTGACATCCAGCAGGGCGATTGGGTGGAGGTGAAGTACGACAGCACCAAGACCACCGACCCGAGCGGGAACGCCTACGATGGGTACGCTACCCGCATCGAAGTGAAGGGGGCCGGCGAGGGCGGTACTGGCGACGAGAATCACGGTGCTGGCTGGCTTGACCTCGAGGGCCCGGTGCAAAGCGTCGACCCGACGAACCGCGTTCTGACGCTCATGGGGTACACGGTGCAGGTTGACGCCAACACCTACTACGAGGCGCACGATGCTTCCCTCACCGCCGACCAGTTCTGGGGCCGGGTGCAGGTGGGCGACCGGGTCGAGGTCAAGGGGGCCGACCAGGGCTCGCTCACCGTGCTCGCCGGCAAGATCGAGCTGAAGGGCGCGGGTTACTGAGTAGAGCGGCCAGGGGGGCGCGGTTGCCGCGCCCCCCTGCTTTGGGAAGCACCGAATAAACTTTCTTCAGGAGGTGAGGTGCGTGCGAATCGTCCGGGCGATGGCGCTACTGGTCTTGCTGGGAGCAGCTCTGGCCGCGCCGCTTCCCTACCAGGTAAGCGGGAAGGTCGTCTACCAGGCCAGGGGCCCGATGGGCGCTTTTAAGGGGACCAACACCGCGGTGTCCGGGGAGGTCCGGTGGGATTCCCAGGCGGGTACGCTGACCGGGAAGGTTTGCGTGGACCTTTCGAAATGGGATTCCGGCGAGCCGCTCAGGGATAAGCACACCCGGGGAATGTTTGAGGTCACCAAGTACCCCGAGGCCTGCCTTGAGGTCACTGGGCTGGAAGGGGATCCGAAAAGCGGGGAGGTAAAGCTGCTCGGAAACCTCACGATTCACGGCGTCACCCGCCCCGTGGTTATCCCCGGGAAGGTGCGCTTTAAGGGCGACACGATTTTGTTCGAGGGTTACTTTGAAACCAAGATCACCGACTGGAAGATGCGCCGTCCCAGCCTGCTAGGGTTTAAGGTTCGCGATCTGGTTAAGGTGTGGGTGTACGGGGAGGCGAGGCCGCGGTGAAACGCTACGCGCTCTTTCTGCTTTTGCTCCTCGGTCTTTTGGCGATCGGTGAGGGGGGGCGTTACCTGTGGATTAAGGTGGATCCCACCACCGGCGAGCGGGTTCTTTCGAACGGGAAACCCCTTCCCGCCAGCCTGGCCAAGATCGCGGTACCGGGTCAGTTCGTGGAATCAGAGTATGGGCGGCTGCGGCCCGCGCGGCAGTGGCGCCCGCCCATGGACATCACCAAAACCTTTACCCCAAAGGACGCCTCCCGGGTGGTTTTTAGTCACGAGCGGCACTTTGCCGCGCTGGGGGCCAAGGGGGCCGCGTGCGAGACCTGCCACAAGACGCTCGATGCGCAGAAAAGCTGGCCGAGCAGGGCGCCTAGCCCGGCGCTTGAACCCCACGGGGATACCTCCCTCGGCCGATTCTGCGCCACCTGCCACGATGGGAAGACCCTCGCGAGCAGCGTGAAGGGCGCCCACCCGCCGGTGGACGTTCGCATCTTTTCGGCCTTCGGGCGCCGGGGGGACGAGCGTTGCCAGCGTTGCCACGTTCCCAGGGATCACGGGGCCGACTTTACCAGCCGGCACGGGGACGCGGCCGAGGGCAGCGGACGTCTGCGTTGCGCCACCTGCCACCGGGGCGCTCGGGCCATTACCCCGGCGGAGGTTAAGCAGGTCCGCAAGTTCTTCGACGCCCAGATGCAGCTGCTAAAAAACCCCGAGAACGATGCGGCCTTCAACGTGACCCTGCCCAATAACTTCTGCGCTTACTGCCACGGGCTGGACCTGAAGGCCTGGAACGAGGACTAGCGCCCTAACCCTTTGGATCTCGCCGGCTTCCGCCGCCTTTAGGGCCGGCCGAATCTTTCACCGCCGGGGTGGCCTTGGCCGCCCCGGCGGGCTTTTACCCATGGTTAACGCCCGGGGGCTAACCTAAGGCTGGATGCGGGTGCTCTTGGTGGAGGACGAGGAAGGGCTCAGGCGGCCGCTCGCCGCACTGCTTGCGCGGCAGGGGTACCAGGTACACGAGGCGGGTAGCCTGGCCGAGGCCTGGGACCGCATGGTGAACGCCGAGCCCGACCTGGTCGTCCTGGACGTCATGCTTCCCGAAGGGGAGGACGCGGGTTTTCGCTTCGCCGAGGAACTAAGGGCCACCGGTTTCGAGGGCCCGATTCTCTTCATTACCGCCAGGGATGCGGTGGAGGACCGGGTTCAGGGGCTCGACCTGGGAGGCGACGACTACCTGACCAAGCCTTTCAGCCTCGAGGAGTTCGCCGCCCGGGTTCGGGCTCTCCTGCGGCGTACTGGCGAGGTCCGTCAAAGCCGGGTGGAGCGGGGGCCGCTGGTCGTGGACCTGGCTTCCCGCCGGGTGGTGTGGGCGGGGCGCGAGGTGCTTCTCACCGCGCGCGAGTTTGCCCTGCTGGAGCTTTTTCTCCTCCACCCGGAGCGGATCTTTACCCCCGAGGAACTGCTCGACCGGTTATTTCCCGAAGCCGATTCCGGACTCAAAATCGTTCGGGTCTACGTTCACCGGCTTCGGCGCAAGCTGGGGCCCGAGGTGGTGGTCACCGTGCCGGGCGGCTACCGCTTGGGGGTGGAATGAGCCTCAGGCTACGGGTGGCGCTGGGAACTGCGGCCATCGCCGCGGTGGCCGCCGGTTTGCACCTCTTCTTGGGGTACTGGAGCTTTTACCGATTGGTGGAGGAGGATATCGCCCGGGACTTGGCGATCGAGACCCAGCGGGTGGCCGAGAGCGTGGTGTTGAAAAACGGCCTGCCCCGTCTTTCCGGTGATTTTGCCTGGCTGCGTTCGGGCAACACGCTGGGTTTCCGGGTTGAGAAGGGGGGCCGGGTGTACCTCGAGGGCGGCGTTCTGCCCGCCACGCTGGGGCGCGATTGGGTCACCATTGATCGGTCGCTGACCGATGGCTACCTCCTCCGGGTCTACTACTACGCCGGGGAGTACCGGAAGGCCCTTGAAGGGCAGCTTCGGGCGGGGCTTCTGAGCCTGCCCCTGATTCTTGTGTTGGCCGCGGTGATGGGGTTTGTTTTCGCCGGGCACATCACCGGTCCGCTGCTCCGGTTAACCCAGGCCGCCACCGCCCTGTCGCGCATGGAGTTCCCCGAGCCGGTTCCGGTTCCCGAGGGCAACGACGAGCTCGCCGCTTTGGCCCGGAGCTTCAACCGCATGGTGGCGGAGGTGCGGGAGGCGCTGGAGCGGGAACGGGCCTTCACCCGCTACGCCTCGCACGAGCTCCGCACCCCGCTGGCTACCCTCAAGGCCCAGATCGAGGCCCTGGAAGCCGGGCTCCTTCCCGCGTCCGAGGCCCTGCCCGAGGCCAAGCGGGCGATGGAGCGCATGCAGTCGATCCTCGAGGGCCTCCTTACCCTAAGCCGCGCCCCCCGGGCGAGGCTGGAGCCGCTACCCGTGCCCGAGCTTCTCCGGGAGGCCTGGCGAGCCCTGCCCGAATCCCAGCGGGACAGGGTGACGCTCTCGCTCCCCGAGGGGGAGCTCTGGCTGTTGGGGGACGAGGCCCTTTTGGAGCAGGCGTTGGGGAACCTTTTGGCCAACGCGCTCAAGCACACCGACGCGCCGGTCGAGCTCTACGGGCGAGAGGATGGGCGCTGGGTGGTCCTGGGGGTGCGCGACCACGGCCCGGGTGTCCCGCCGGATCTTCTCGGCAAGCTGACCCGGCCGTTCTTCCGGGCCACCAGCCAGCGCCCGGGAAGCGGGTTGGGTCTGGCCCTGGCCGACCGGGCGGCCAGGGCGATGGAGGGGCGTTTGCGTCTGGCCCCCGCTCACCCTGGTCTTAGGGCCGAGCTTTGGCTCCAGCGGGCGGAGGCGATCGATGCGTAGCCTGCTCGTTTTGCTCCTCCTTTTCTACGGGGTGGTGACCGCCGCCCCACCGGTCTTCGCCCACGGCGGGGCGGTGGTGCAGATGCGGG
>WFNN01000080.1 GCA_015488545.1 Thermaceae bacterium
CCTAAGGACCTGGCCGCAAAGGTAAAGTCCCGGGCCGCCGCGCTCGGCTACCTCTACCTTTCCGACTTTATCGACACCCTCGAGGAAGCCCGCGACGACGTGGGCCGCGCCACCGCCCTGCTCGGTTCGGCCAACATCGCCGAAGCCCGCCGCTACCTCGACCGGGCCTGGTGGCGCTACCAAACGCAGGTGGTTTCGCTGGCCGAACTCGCCACCCCGCTGGCCCCCAAGGTGGGCAGGCTCTTGGAGCGGCTCCGGCGGGTCCCCGGCGTTCGAACCTCGGACCTAACCACCCTCTACACCCTTTTTAACGCGGTTGAAACCGAGTTTCTGTACGGTGAACCGACAAAAGCGGAAGAAATATGGCTCGACCTGCAGGCCAGCCTGCTCGGGTTCACCGGGCTGCCTCGGGCGGTGATGTTCCTTCTCGCCGGGGCGCTGGCCTTTTTCCCCCTATTTTTGATCCGGCTTACCTTCGGTGGACGTAACGTCTACTGGCGGCTCCTGGGCCTCGCGTTCTTCTTCCTCCTGCTGCCGGCGATGATCGAGGCGCTCACCTACCTGGGCGATATCCTCGCCAACTACGGCGGCCTACCGCAGCTCGCTCAGCTCATTAACCTCTCGGTGCTGCAGAGCCTGGTTGCCCAGGTCGGCTGGGGTATTTCGATCCTTCTGGTGGTGGTCCTGGCGGGCTGGGGCCTTAGGGGTATCGCTCACCAGTTCGGGCTGATCAGCGAACGCGCCAGCGCCCCCACCACCGCCCAGGAACTCTCGCCCACCGCCACCAGCGAGTCGGTGGTGGAATGGGACGAGGAGTTCTAGCCTAGTTGGGCATGGGAAAAGCGGACCCCGGGCCGCAGGCCCGGGGTCCTATGGCGGAAACCCTAAACCCGGGGGAACACGAAATCGGCGTAGGACCGCTCGTTGGTCCCAAACCAACGGAAGAGGCGGGTCCGGGCCTGGTTCCAGGCCTGGTAAATGCGGGCGTAGGTGGCGTCTTTGGCGGCCAGCTCCTGGTAAAGGGCATCCGCCTCGCGGGCGGCCAGCCGTAGCACCTGGGGGGGGAAGGGGCGGAGGGCCACGCCGTAACCGAGCAGCCGTTCCAGGGCAAGGGGGTTTTTGTGGTCGTAGTCCGCGAGCACCAGCTCGTTGGCCTCCCGAGCGGCGGTCGCGAAGGCCGCCTGGTACTCCTTTGGCAGCCGGGCAAAAGCCTTCTGGTTCACGAACGCGTGAAGGGTGGTGCCGGGCTCCCACCAACCGGGGTAGTAGTAGTAGGCCGCAACCTTGTAAAACCCAAGCTTCTCGTCGTCGTAGGGACCGACCCACTCGGTGGCCTCGATCCGTCCGTCCTTGAGAGCGCCGTAGATCTCCCCGGCGGGGAGCAGAACGGTCTTAACCCCAAGCCGCTTCATGATCTCGCCCCCGAGGCCGGGAATGCGCATCCGGAGGCCCCGCAGGTCCCCTACCGTGTCCACCGGCCGGCGAAACCACCCCCCCATCTGCAAACCGGTGTTGCCGGCGGCGAAAGCCCTGAGGCCGTAGGCGGCGTAGAGCTCGCGGTTCAAAAGCTCGGCACCTCCGCCGTGGTAGAGCCAGGCGTTCTGCTGCCGGGCGGTGAGGCCGAACGGCAAAGCGGTGGCGAAGGCGAACGCGGGATGGAGCTTGGTGTAGTAGTAGCTCGCGGTGTGGGCGCTTTCCACCTCCCCCTTGCGCACCGCGTCGAGAACCGCCAGCGCGGGCATAAGCTTGCCCGCGGGGTAAACCTCGATCTCGAACCGGCCGTCGGTCAGCTCCTTAACCCGCCGGGCCAGCTGCAGGGCCCCGCCGTAGATGGTGTCCAGGCTCTCGGGCCAGCTGGTGGGCATCCGCCAGCGAACACGCCTGGCGGTCTGGGCGTAGACCGGACCAAAGGCCGCCGACGCCGCCACCCCGGCCGCCGCACGCTTGATAAACGATCGTCTCCCGATCCTCTTTTCCGCCATACTGGGCCCATCATAGCCGATTCGGTTTGGCAAACGCAGACACCCTTCCTATACTGGTGGCCGTGCCCGAACGCACCCTGATCGTCGTCGAGTCGCCGGCCAAGGCCCGGACCCTGGAGCGCATCCTGGGGAAGGATTACGAGGTCAAGGCCAGCCTCGGTCACCTGGTGGACCTCCCCGAGCGCCGCCTGGGCGTGGACACCGAACACGACTTTGCCCCCGAGTACGAGATCAAACGGGGCAAGAAGAAGATCGTCAACGAACTCAAGCGGGCGGCCAAGCGGGCATCGAGAATCCTGGTGGCCACCGACCCCGACCGCGAAGGGGAGGCCATCGGCTTCCACGTGGCGAACCTTCTGGCGCTAAAACCCACCGAGCCCATCCGGGCCGAGTTCCACGAGATCACACCGCGGGCGATCCGCGAGGCGGTTCAAAAACCCCGCCCCATCGATCTCAAAAAGGTCGACGCCCAACAGGCCCGGCGGGTACTCGACCGGCTGGTAGGCTACAACCTCTCGCCGCTGCTATCGGAGAAGTTCCGGAAAAGGGCGCTCTCCGCCGGGCGGGTGCAGTCGGTGGCGCTCCGGCTTGTGGTCGAGCGGGAAGAGGCGATCGAAGCCTTCACCCCCCAGGAGTACTGGGAGCTAAGGGGCGACTTCGCGGTCGGAAACGCCCGGTTCTCCGCTCAGCTCCACGAGGTGGACGGAAGCCGGGTGCGCGAGAAAAAGGGCGGCGAAGAGCGTTTTCTCATCACTTCCGAGGCCGAGGCCCGGAAGATCGAGGAACGCGCCCGGCAGGCCGGAACCTACCGGATCACCCGGGTGGAGGAAAAGGAGCGGCAAAAGAAGGCCCCGCCCCCCTTCACCACCAGCACCCTGCAGCAGGCGGCCTCCTCCCGGCTCGGGTGGAGCGCGGGCAGGACCATGCGGGTGGCCCAGCGCCTTTACGAAGGGGTGGACCTCGGCGGCGAACGGGTGGGGCTGATCACCTACATGCGCACCGACTCGACCCGGGTAGCCCCTGAAGCGGTGAAGGAAGTCCGGGCCTACATTGGCAAAGCCTTCGGTAAGGCTTACCTGCCCCCGAAACCGCCCGTCTACCGCGCCCGGAAGGGGGCCCAGGACGCCCACGAGGCCATTCGTCCGACCAGCGTTCAGCGTACCCCGGAGGAGGTGCGGCGCTTCCTCTCCGACGAGGAGGCCAGGCTCTACGAGCTGATCTGGCGGCGCTTCGTTGCCAGCCAGATGCCCCCGGCGCGCTACCGGCAAACCAGCGCCCGGCTCGAAGCCCACGGCCTGGTTTTCCGGGCCGCGGGCAGCCGCCTTCTCTTCGACGGCTACCTTCGGGTCTGGGGCCGGGACGAGGAAGAGCGCAGCCTCCCGCCGCTTGGGGAGGGCGACGCCGCCCGCCTTTTGGATCTCGTGACCGAGCAGAAGTTCACCCAACCGCCGCCCCGCTACACCGACGCCACCCTGGTCAAGACCTTAGAGGAACTGGGCATCGGCCGCCCGTCGACCTACGCCCCCACCATCGAAACCCTGGAGAAAAGGGCCTACGTCGAGCGGGAGGGGCGATCGCTCAAACCCACGCCCCTCGGCCGCGAGGTGGTGGGGTTTTTGAAGGAGCACTTCCCCCGCGTCCTCGCCTACGACTTCACCGCCCGGATGGAGGAGGAACTCGACCGGGTGGAGGAGGGAAAACGTCCCTGGCCGGAGGCGGTGCGGGTCTTCTTCGAACCCTTCATGGAAGAGTTCGAAAAGGTTCCCAGGAAAACCTGCCCGGTCTGCGGCCGGCCGCTGGAGCTCAAGGTGGGCCGCTACGGCGCTTTCCTGGGCTGCACCGGCTACCCCGAGTGCACCTACACCGAGCCCCTCGAGGAACGGCGCGAGGCTGAGCCTATCGGCGAAGCGTGCCCCAAGTGCGGCGCCGAACTCGTCCGCAAGTGGGGGCGGTACGGCCCCTTCATCGCCTGCAGCCGCTACCCCGAGTGCGACTACACCCGGGACGAGGCCCCCTCCACCGGCCTCACCTGCCCCAAGTGCGGGGTCGGTGAGATCGTGGCCAAAAAGAGCCGGCGGGGCCGAACCTACTGGCGCTGCAACGAAACCGGCTGCGACTACGTGGTCTTCGACCCCCCCACCGAGGAGAAGTGCCCGAAATGCGGCTGGCTCATGGTGAAAAAGGGGAAGGCCGGAACCCTCCGGTGCTCCAACCCGGATTGCGAGAACTACGCCTACCCCAACCTCAAGCAAAGGGGCCAAACCCCCTCAGCCAAGCGCAAGAAGACCCCCGCCAGGAAAAGGGCAAAGCCCGGCAAGAAGGCGACCTGGGCCGAACTCGAACCCTTCCTCGAGGCGCTGGCCGAGGACGAGGCACAAATAGCCCGGTTGGTAGAAGCAGAAGGCAAGGACCTGGCGGAGGCGGCCCGCTTCCTCGGGATCGAGGAAGAAGCGGCGAGAAAACTTCACAAACGCGCCCTCTTCAAGCTGCGCATGGCCTACGGGCGGGCCAAGAAGGAAGCGGTCGCCTGAAAGAATTGTGCCCGGACCCAACTTGATACGGTAGTGCGCAGGGGTATAATCCCGACCCAGGAGGTCGGGATTATGGGCTACGCCAATCCGGTGGTCTTGGTCAGCACCGCCTGGGTCGCGGTATCCGCGTCCTCGAGGTCGACGAGGACATCCTGCTCTACGGCACAGGGCATGTCCCCGGCGCGGTCAAGATCGACTGGCGGCAGGACTTTTGGGACCCGGTGGTGCGCGACTTCATCGACGAGGAAGCCTTCGCTCGGTTGATGGACCGGCTGGGCATCGCGAACGACACCACCGTGGTTCTCTACGGCGACAAGTCGAACTGGTGGGCCGCCTACGCCTTCCGGTTTTTAAGCTACTCCGGCCACGAAAAGCTCAAGCTCATGGACGGCGGGCGGGCCAAGCGGTCGGCCGATGACCCGGGAAGTCCCCCCGGTCGAGCCCCGGGTCCACCGGCCCCGCTACAAAAACGGGCTCCTCAGAGCCTACCGCCTGCTCAAGGAGCGGCGGGTGACCCGCGAGGAGGCCCTGGCGATTTTGACCGAGGCCTTCTCGCGGGCCGCCGGAGGACGATGGGTCCGCCTCGGTACCCGGGTATTGCTCGGTCTGCTCGGCCCGCGCCGCTTCGCCTGGCCCTTCGGCCAGGATGCCCCCGAAAGCCCGCACCGTCGGGGCCGAGTCCGGAACCTTGAAGGCAAGCCGGACGCGGCCGGACTCGTCCAGGCGCACCTCGAGGGCAAAGGGCGTCTGGCATTCCTCAACGGGGTTAAGGGCCGCGCCCTCCGCCTCGGGCATGCGCTCGGCGTACTCGAGCAGGAAGGCCCCCCGCAAGGACTCGGTAAGCTCCTCGAGGAGGGCCAGAATGCGGGCCAAGCACCGGGGAAGTCCCACGGCCGGCTAGGCGAGGTCCTCGAGGACCTCGCGGATGCCTTTCTTCTTGCAGGCAAACATCGGCGTGTCCCGGAGGGTGTACAAGCTGGCCTCGGAGAAGCGCAACCGGTGAACCAGGTCCACAAACTCCTGGGGGTGATCGGCGTCGAAGGCCACCACAAATTCCTGGTCGTCGATACCGTAGGAATAGCTGGTGTTCAGCCGAACCCCGGTAAAGGGAGCGGAGAGGTAGATGTGCTCGTCCATCATCCCCTGGCGGGTGTGGGGGGAAAGCTTGTACCACTCGCGCTTTTTTACGAAAGGATAAACGAACAGGTACTTCCCTTCGCCAGGGCGGATCTCGACTCCCTCCCCCTCGGGGTTGTAACGGTCCACGTAGATCGAGCGCTTTTGCATGGAGAGAAAGCTATACGGCTGGGCGAGGTACCCCGCCAGCGCCGTCCGGTTCAGCTCGGCCTGCATGGCCTGGAAGAGGCCGGGGTCGAAGGCGATCCGCCAGATCATGAAGTCGACGTCGGCGCGCAACCCCACAAGCGAGTAGGTGCGGACGATAAAATCCTCGCGCGCCGACCAAGCCTCAACCACCGCGGCGAACTCGGCCTTGGCCGCCTTTTTGGCCTTTTCGGAAAGGCGGCGAAAGGCGGGGTCAAGCTTGAAAAAAGCGTAGTTCAGAAACTGCCGCCTGGCCCGATCGGGGGCCTTATCGATGACCAGCCCGGCGGGGTCGAGATCAAACATCCGCCGGGTGGCCACCTCGGAGAGCTTACGAACCTTGGGTTCCGGGCGCATACCTAGTAAATCTTATCGGAATACCTGGCTAAGGGGAACAGGCCTCCAACCGCTCGGCCGACTCGATACGCAAACCGTAGCTGTAGTAAGCGCCCACGAGGCGCCACCACCCAGGTTCGCTGGCCTTGAACGCGGGGGTAAGCGTGGGGGGGAGCGCCTGCCAGCGCCCCCACGCGAAGCAGGCGACGATAACGACCTCCGGGTCGTCCCCCGGCCCCAGGGTTTGAAGGCGATAGGGCTGGGGGTCCCGATCGGTGAACCACGCCCGCACCCGCCCGGAGGCGCCCACCGCCCGTCCCGGCCCCTGGTAGTAGGCCCAAACGCCAGGGTTCAGGACCCGGAGCTTTTGCACCCAAAGCCCCCGCCGGTCCACCCGCCCCTCGGCCTCCACCCACATCCCCGGCGCCAGGTAGGGGAGCAGGGGGTCGCTCCCCATAAGCTGGCGACTCCCGGCCACCACCCGCTCCCCGGCCAGCCGGATCTGGCCGTAGAAGGCGTAGTGCTCGTCGTACTCGTGCTCGCCCTCCCCCTCGCGGTGGCCTTCCTCCCCCGGCGG
>WFNN01000081.1 GCA_015488545.1 Thermaceae bacterium
GTACCCCTCGGCCTCCAGCACCCGTCCGGCCGCGCTGAGCAGGCCACGGTGGGCGTCCTTGAGCTCGCTCGCCAGCCACTCCGAAAGCCCGGCCGCCGGACTGGCCTCGAAGGGTACGAAGTAGGCCTCGGCCGTGCTCCGGTAGCCCCGTCCCACCCGCTTAAGGAGGCCGAGGGCCAAAAACCGCCGGACCCAGTACGCAAGCCGGGCGGGGCTTACCCCAAGCTCCCGTGCGGCTTCGGTGAGCCGGCGGGTCCGGCCCAAAAAGGGGCTCAGGTAGCGGCGCTTGGAGGCGTCGGCCAGCACCCGGGCGGCGGGGGAGGCGGGGTTGAGCGGCTGAACCATTTAAAATCACCCCTTCCTTTTTAATAGCCTACCCCGGGAGGCTGGCGGCATGGCGGGGTGGATCTGGGGCCAGCTCGCAAGCCAGCTCGCCTGGACGCTGGCGCTCGCCGCAGCCCCCTTTCTTGCCCTGGGGCTTGGTCGGCCCGCCGACGTGGGGGTCGGGGTGGTGTTGGCCCAGCTCCTGCGGCTCGTCCCTTTGATGACCGGGCGGCTGGCCGGGCGCCCCGGCCTTGCCCTCGCCGGGGTCAACCTAGCCGCCGCCGCTCTGCTGCCGGCGGCTGTCTTTGGGGGCTGGCCGGTGCTGGCCTACGGCGCCGCCGGGCTGGTCGGGGTCCTAGAGGGCTGGCTGGGGCCGGTGGCCCTCCGCGAGGGGCTAAAGGGGCCTGCCCTGGACCGGGCCAACGGTGCCCTGGTCGCCCTCCAGGTGGTGGTCCCTGCCCTGGCCTGGCCGCTTGGGGGGCTGGCGGTGGGTCGCCTGGGGCCGGGGCCTGTGCTCCTCCTGGCGGCGGGCCTTTTCGGGCTCCGGGCCCTCACCCTGCGGCCCTGGTGGGGGCTCGCCAGCCGGCTGGAGGGGGTTGGGAAGCGCGCCCTCGGCTTGGCTTTCGGGCTACCTTTCTTCTTTCTCCTGATCCCGGTGGGGGCGCTGGCCGCCCGGCTCCCGGCGGTGCTCGGCCCCACGGGCTACGGGTTTTTCAACCAGGCCTTCGCCCTGGGCGCGGCCGCCGGGGCCCTGCTCGCCGGCCGGCGTCGGCTGGGCCTCGTTGGCGGGGGCCTTGGGTTGGCGGCGGGTGCGCTGGCCTTTTGGGCTGGCGCGTACATCGCCGGGGGGGCTCTCTATGGGCTTGGGCTCGGGGCGGTGCAGGTGGCTGGGCTGGGTTTTCTGGCCGGTCGCACCGGGGCGGGCGAGCTTGCCGGGATTCTCGCCCAGGTGGGCGCCGCGGCCGCCCTCGGGGGGGCCGCCGGGGCCTTGCTCGCGGCCTGGTCCCCGGTGCTCCTTCTGCCCTTGGTGGGCCTTCTGCTCGCCCCCCTTACCCTTCGTTTGGGTAGGCGGCCTTGACCGCTTCGGCCAGGGCGTCCCCGGGGTGCTGGCCCTCCCCGCGGTGGGCCTCGGTTTCCCGCTCGATCCAGACCTCGCTTTCGCCGAACGCCCCCTGACCGAAAAGCACGCCCCGCCAACCCTTTTTCAGCAGGTCAGTGACGGCTTCGGCCAGGCTGCCGGCGTCCACGTCCCGCACGAACAGGGCTTCGGCGGCGCTTGCGTCCAGGTCGTCGGCGAAGCCCTGGCGCGCCTTGGCCCGGCCGTAGATGGGGTCGCGGGCCTCCATCGCCCCCCCGCTGGCAAAGTAGTGCGCCAGGAGCTTAAGCCAGTCGCCGGTTTTGCTGATCGGGGCCATGGCCCGGTAGGCGGCCTCGAGGTCGTCCGCCCCATAGCGCCGGTAGCGGTCGGTGTGCACCACCAGCGCCCGGGGGAGCCGCGGGCGGGGCGCGGGGTTTTCGTCGGGCACGCCCACGGTGAGGCCGGAGACCGGTAGCACTCCAGGGGGCAGGTCAAGCAGCCGGGCAACTTCGTCGGCTCGGTTCAAAACCCCCCCGATCCAGCAGATCCCGTAGCCCATCTGTTCGGCGGCCACCGCCAGATGGGCCCCGGCGAGGGCAGCGTCGACCAGCGCGAAGTGGAGGCCCATGCGGGGAAAGCGCCCGGGGGAGCTTCCCCGGTGGGCGAGCAGCCGTTCGATGCGGTAGAGGTCGGCGAGGAGGACGAAAAACTCCGCGGCTTCGACGACGTGCCGCTGGTCCCCGGCGAGGTGGGCGAGGCGTTCCCTCAGCCCGCGGTCCCGCACCCGGAGGATCGTGTACAGCTGACCGCTGGCGTCGGTGGGGGCCTGCTGGGCGGCCGCCAGCATCCGGTCGATGTCGGCTTCGGGGATCGGATCCGGTCGGTAACGGCGCACGCTGGCCCGCCGGGTTAGCCGTTCGAGGGCGTCCATATAGGACAATTTACCTTTTTGCACCGCCGGTATAATCCCCCTGGTGCGTAAGGAGGGGAAAGAATGGCGATACGCGTAGCGGTCCCCAAGGAAACGGTCCCCGGCGAGAGGCGGGTGGCCCTTATCCCCGACGTGGTGGCCCGCATGGCCAAACAGGGTTACCAGGTGCGGGTTGAGCGCGGGGCCGGCGAGGGGGCGTTCTTCGACGACGCCGCCTTCGAGGCCGCCGGCGCAGAACTGGTGGAGGGCAAGGAGGCCCTTTACCGGGACGCCGAGCTGGTGCTCAAAGTCCAGCCGCCCAGCGAGGACGAGGTGGACCTGATGCCCGAGGGGGCGATCGTGGTGGGCTTCCTTCAGCCCCACCGCTACCCCGAGCGGGTGCGCAGGCTGGCCGAGCGTAAGGTCAACGCCTTCGCACTGGAGCTGATCCCCCGGATCACCCGGGCGCAGGCGATGGACGTGCTCTCCAGCCAGGCCTCGGTGGCGGGGTACAAGGCTGGGGTGCTGGCGGCCGATCTTGCCCCCAAGTTCTTCCCCATGCTGACCTACGCTGCCGGGACCATCCGTCCCGCCCTGGTGCTGGTGCTCGGGGCGGGGGTCGCCGGTCTCCAGGCGATCGCCACCGCCAAGCGGCTGGGGGCGGTGGTCGAGGCCTACGACGTGCGCCGGGCCGCCGGGGAGCAGGTGCGCAGCTTGGGCGCCAAGTTTTTGGAACTCGATATCGACGCCGAGGCCGAGGGCGGCTACGCCCGCGAGCTCACCCCGGAGGAAAAGGAGAAAGAAAGAAAGATGGTGGAGGACGCCGTGGCCCGGGCCGACGTGGTGATCACCACCGCCCAAATCCCCGGGCGCCCGGCCCCCCGGCTGATCTCCCAGGCCATGGTCGAGCGGATGCGCCCGGGCGCGGTCATCATCGACCTGGCGGCGGAATCGGGGGGGAACTGCGAGCTGACCCAACCGGGGGAGAAGGTGGTGCACCACGGGGTGACCATCTACGGCCCGGTCAACCTACCCTCCGAGCTTCCCATCCACGCCTCGGAGATGTACGCCAGGAACCTCTTTAACTTCGTGTCCTTGCTGGCGCGGGAGGGCGAGGGATTGAGCCCCGACTGGGACGACGAGATCATTCAAAAGAGCGTGCTGGTGTGGGAGGGCGAGGTTAAGCACGAGCCCACCCGGAAGCTGCTGGAAGGAGGCGAGGCATGATCGAGCTGGGTTTCTGGCCGGCGCTGTACATTTTCATGCTGGCGGCTTTCACCGGCTACGAGGTAATCAGCCGGGTGCCGGTGATCCTTCACACGCCCTTGATGTCGGGTTCCAACTTCATCCACGGTGTGGTGGTGGTGGGCGCAATGTTCGCGCTGGGCCATGCCACCACCCCTTTAGAGCAGACGATCGGGTTTTTGGGCGTGCTGCTCGGGGCTGCCAACGCCGCCGGCGGGTACGCGGTGACCGAGCGCATGCTGGAGATGTTTGAGAAGAAGAGGGGAGGGCCGGCATGACCTGGGTGATCCAGGCGATCTACTTCGTCACCGCGGTCGCGTTCATCTACGCCTTGAAGCAGATGAGCCACCCCAAAACCGCCCGCCAGGGGGTGGTGTACGCCGGGATCGCCATGGCGGTGGCGGTGCTGGTCACCTTCCTGTGGCCAGGAATGCACAACCTCGGGTTGATGATCGTGGCCCTGGTGGTTGGCGGGGCGGTGGCCTGGTGGGCGGCCAAGGTGGTCGCCATGACCGACATGCCCCAGATGGTGGCGATCTACAACGGGTTGGGCGGTGGGGCCGCCGGGACCATCGCCGCGGTGGAGCTCCTCCGGGGCGATCTCCTTGCCGGGCTGGCCACGTTGGCGGTTCTGGGCGGTTTGATCGGGGCGGTGAGCTTTGCCGGATCGATGATTGCCTTCGCCAAGCTCCAGCGCCTGATGCGCGAGCGGCCCATCGTCTTCCCCGGGCAGCAGCCCTTTAACCTCGCCTGGCTGGCGGCCACCGTGGTGCTGGGGGCGATCCTGATCTTCAAGCCAGCGGTTAGCCTGATCGTGCTCTTCTTCCTGCTGGCGCTGGTCTTCGGGGTGCTGATGACCCTTCCTATCGGCGGCGCCGACATGCCGGTGGTGATCAGTCTCTACAACGCTTTCACCGGCCTGGCGGTGGGCTTTGAGGGGATTGCCCTCAACCAGCCGGCGCTGATGGTGGCCGGCACCGTGGTGGGGGCGGCCGGCACCCTGCTCACCCAGCTGATGGCCAAGGCCATGAACCGCTCGCTGGCCAATGTGCTCTTTGGAGCCTTCGGAGCGGTGGAGCAGGAGGCCGAGATCGAGGGCGAGATGAAGGAGATCGGCCTCGAGGACGCCGCTTCCCTGATGGCCTACGCCAGCAAGGTGATCATCGTTCCTGGCTACGGGATGGCGGTGGCCCAGGCCCAGCACAAGATCAAGGAGCTCATGGACGAGCTGGAAAAGCGGGGCGTCGAGGTCAAGTTCGCCATTCACCCGGTGGCCGGCCGGATGCCCGGCCACATGAACGTGCTCCTGGCCGAGGCCGGGGTTCCCTACGAGAAGCTCTACGACCTCGACGACATCAACCCCGAGTTCGAGACCGCCGACGTGGCCCTGGTCATCGGGGCCAACGACGTGGTGAACCCGGCGGCCCGTCGGGAGGGCAGCCCGCTTTACGGCATGCCCATCCTCGACGTCGACAAGGCCAAGAACGTGATCGTCATCAAGCGCGGCCGGGGCAAGGGCTTTGCCGGTATCGAGAACGAGCTCTTCTACCGCGATAACACCCGGATGCTCTTCGGGGACGCCAAGGACGTGGTGACCCGGCTGGTCCAAGCGGTCAAACAGTACTGAGGCGGTCGCTGCGTGGAGGGCGGCACGGAGCCGCCCTCCGCTTTATTGGTACGCTGGGGTGGGGAAGCCGGAAGTGGCGGACGACCGCGAGCTGGAGACGATCCTCTTCGGGCGGCCGGTGGAGATCGAGGACCTGCGCCAGGCCTACTTCCGCCGGATCATGCTGATCACCTACCCCTTGGGGTTCCTGGCGGCGGTGGCCGCGCTGGTCCTTGACCTGAAGCGGCACGGGCGGGTGGTCAGTCCGGTGGACGCCTGGCTGCTTCCCGCGCTGGCCGCGGGCTTCCTGGTGGGGTTTGGGCTGCTTTTGAAAAGCGGCCGCTACACCCTGCGGACGGGTCGGGTCCTCTACCTCCTGTTTTCGGTCTACGTTCTGCTTGCCTTCGCGCACCAGCACTTCTTTTACTTCCCGGATGCCGGGCATTTTAGCGAGGTCAGCTATTGGTCGCCCCTGGTGTACCTGGGGGCTTTCCTGCTCTTCCCGCTGGGGACCGCTTTACGGGTGGGGTTCGGGCTCTGGTTGCTCGAGGCCCTGGTGAGCGTCGCCTACCTGTTTTTGCGGGGGGCGCCGGTGGCCAACTTCTGGCTGCAGTACCACGCCGCTGGCCTGGCCACCCTGGGGCTTGGGTTCCTCATCGCCCTCAGCAACCGCTGGTACAGCACCGCCCGCAGTGCGGCCACCCTCGATCACCTCACCGGGTTGCCCAACCGCCGCTACACCCAGTTCGCCCTGGAGCGGATGGTGCGCGAGGCCGGTGACGCCGGCCGCCCGCTGGCCGTGGTCCTCTTGGATCTCGACGACTTTAAGCGCATCAACGACACCTTGGGCCACTGGAGCGGCGACCGGGTTCTCCGCACCCTGGCCACCGCCATGCGGCGCCTTCTGCGGGAAAAGGACTGGTTGGGTCGGTGGGGTGGGGAGGAGTTTTTGATCCTTCTACCCGATACCGACGGCCGTGAAGCCCTCGGAATCGCCGAGCGTGTCTGTCGGTCGATTAAGGAAGAACGCCCCCTAGACCAGCCGGTCTCGGCCAGCCTGGGGGTGGCGGTCTACCGCCCCGGGGATACGCCTGTTTCGCTGGTGGAGCGCGCCGACCGCGCCCTTTACCTGGCCAAGGCCAGGGGCAAGGGGCGGGTCGAGGGCGGCTAAATCCCGGCCTTTGCCTTGAGCTCGGCCACCCGGTCGGTGGCCTCCCAGGGAAAGCCGTCGCGGCCGAAATGGCCGTAGGCCGAGGTGGGGGTGTAGATGGGGCGAAGGAGATCCAGTTCCTCGAGGATCGCCGCCGGGCGGGGGTCGAAGACCTCCCGGGCGAGTTCGGTGAGGCGGTCGTCGGGGAGCTTGCCGGTGCCGAAGGACTCCACCCGGATCGAGACCGGCCGGGCTTTGCCGATGGCGTAGGCCAGTTCGACTAGGAGGCGGTCGGCTAGACCGGCGGCCACCATGTTCTTGGCCATGTACCGGGCGTAGTAGCTGGCCGAGCGGTCCACCTTGGTGGGGTCCTTTCCGGAGAAGGCCCCGCCCCCGTGCGGCACCACCCCGCCGTAGGTGTCCACGATCACCTTGCGCCCGGTCAGACCGGTATCGGCGTGGGGGCCGCCGAGAACGAACTTGCCCGACGGGTTGATCAGGTACTCGGTTTCCGGGCGCAGGTACTCCTCGGGGATGGCCTTCTTCACCACCTTCTCGATCACGTCCTCGCGGATCGTTTCCAGGTCGACCTCCGGCGAGTGTTGGGTGGAGACCACCACGGTCTTGACGTAGACCGGACGGTCGTCCTCGTAGACCACCGTGACCTGGGACTTGCCGTCGGGGCGGAGGTAGGGAATGGCCCCCGTTTTTCGCGCCTCGGCCAGGCGCATGGTAAGCCGGTGGGCCAGGGTGATGGGCAGGGGCATGAGCTCCTCGGTCTCGGTGGTGGCGTACCCGAACATCAGGCCCTGGTCGCCGGCCCCCAGGCGGTCCTTGGGGTCGGTGGATTTCTCCACCCGCACCTCGTAGGCGAGGTTCACCCCGCCGGCGATGTCGGGGCTCTGCTCGTCGATGGCGGTAAGGACCGCACAGGTGTCGCCGTCAAAGCCGTACTTGGCGCGGGTGTACCCCACCTCCTTGATGGTCTTGCGCACCAGGCCGGGGATATCGACGTAGCCCTTGGTGGTGATCTCGCCGGCCACGAAGACCAGACCGGTGGTGACCAGGGTTTCGGCCGCCACCCGGGCGGAGGGGTCCTGGGCCAGCATGGCGTCGAGGATTGCGTCGGAGATGCGGTCGGCAAGCTTGTCCGGGTGCCCTTCGGTGACCGATTCCGAGGTGACCAGTTTTCTCAATCCCCTACCTCCTTAGCCGGCAAAGCGTTTGAGCAAAAGGACCGCGTTCTGCCCGCCGAAGGCGAACGAGTTGGAGAGGGCGTAGGTGACCTGGGCTTCCCGGGGCTGGTTGGGGACGAAGTCGAGGTCAAGTTCGGGGTCCGGGTCGTCGTAGTTGATGGTGGGGGGCAGAACGCCGGAATGGAGCGCTTGGGCGGTGGCGATCGCCTCCACCGCCCCGGCGGCGCCCAGAAGGTGCCCGGTCATCGACTTGGTGGAGGAGACGGCCAGCTTCTTCGCGTGCGGGCCGAAGACCTTCTTAAGCGCCAGGACCTCGACCCGGTCGTTGTGGGGGGTGCTGGTTCCGTGGGCGTTGACGTAGTCCACCGCTTCCGGGGCCACCCCGGCCTCCTCGAGGGCCGACCGGATGGCCAGCACCGCCCCCAGCCCTTCGGGGTGGGGTTCGGTGATGTGGTGGGCATCGGCGCTCCGCCCGAACCCCACGATTTCTGCGTAGATCCGTGCCCCTCGAGCCAGGGCATGCTCCAGGGTCTCCAGCACCAGGATGCCCGCGCCCTCACCAAGAACGAAGCCGTCGCGGCTCTTGGTAAAGGGGCGCGAGGCCCGCTCGGGTTCGTCGTTTCGGGTGGATAGCGCCTTCATGACCGCGAACCCGCCGATCGCCATAGGGGTGACCGCCGCTTCGGTGCCGCCGGCGAGCATCACGTCGGCGAGGCCGGCCTTCAGGACGCGGAACGCGCTGCCCACCGCGTCGGTGCCGGTGGCGCAGGCGGTGACCACCGTGCTCGACGGTCCCATCAACCCGTACTTCATCGCCACGTGGCCGCTCGCCATGTTGGCGATCACCATGGGGATGAAGAACGGAGAGAGGCGGTGGGGACCGCGCTCAAAGTAAACCTTGAACTGGTCCTCCCAGGTCTTGATGCCGCCGATCCCGCTGCCCACCAGGGTGCCGACCCGGGTAGGGTCTTCGCGCTCGAGGTCGAGGCCGGCGTCCCGGATCGCGAGCTCGGCCCCGATTAGGGCCAGCTGAACAAAGCGGTCGAGCCGCCGAACCTCCCGGCGGTCGAGGTAGTCGCCAACCTCGACGTCGACCTCGCCGGCGATCTTAACCGGGAGCTTGTAGGCCTCGGTGTCGTAGCGGGTGATCCGGCGTACACCGCTCTTCCCCGCCAGCTGCGCCTGGTGGAAGGCCTCGGCACCGACCCCGATCGGGGTCACCGGACCGAGGCCGGTGATCACGACCCGGGGCATCTCAGCCCAGTCGGGACTGGATGAACTCCACCGCGTCCCCGACGGTGCGGATCTTCTCGGCTTCCTCGTCGGAGATCTCCAGTCCGAACTCGTCCTCAAGCCCCATGATTAGCTCGACGATGTCGAGGCTGTCAGCCCCCAGATCCTCGATAAAGCGGGCCTCGGGGGTGATCTTGGCCTCCTCGACGTCGAGCTTTTCCACGATGACCGCCTTAACCTTTTCAAATACGTCCATCGTCGCCTCCGAAGGGGGATTCTAACACGGGGTCAGGCCACCGTCGACGCAGATCGTTTGCCCGTTGATGTAGCCGGCGTCCTCGCCGGCCAGGAAGGCCACCAGCTTGGCGACCTCTTCCGGCCGGCCGAACCGCCCCGCCGGGATCTGGGCGAGGTATTCCCTCTGCACCGCCTCGGGCAGGGCGGCGGTCATGTCGGTTTCGATGAAGCCGGGGGCCACCGCGTTCACGGTGATGCCCCGCTTGGCGTACTCCTTGGCCACGCTCCGGGTAAAGCCGATCAGCCCGGCTTTGGCGGCGGCGTAGTTGGCCTGACCCGGCGTGCCGAGAATCCCCGAGACGCTGGCGATATTGATGATTCGGCCGTATCGGCGGCGGACCATGCGTTTGATCGCTTCCCGGGTGAGGCGGAAGACCGCGGTAAGGTCGGTGGCGATCACCGCGTCCCAGTCGGCGTCCTTCATCCTCAGGAGCAGGTTGTCCCGGGTGACGCCGGCGTTGTTGACCAGCACCGAAAGCCCCCCGAGTTCGGTCTCGGCGGCCTCGACCAGGGCGGGGGCGGCGGCAGGGTCGGTGAGGTCGGCGCCGAAGACCGCCACCCGCGGCGCCCCCAGGGCCCGGGCCTCCTCCGCCACCGCCTCGGCGAGTTCGCGGTTCTTCCCGTAGTGGACAAGTACGGCGTAGCCTTGGGCGGCCAGCTCCAGCAGAATGGCCCGGCCGATGCCGCGGCTGGCGCCGGTGACGAGGGCCTGCTTCATACCCCCCATTTTGCCGCCTCCCGGGCCTCTTCTGGGGTGGTGACCGGACGGGCCTCGGCGTCCTCGAGGTTTCGCCGGACCAGCCCGGTGAGGACGTTGCCGGCCCCGAACTCCAAAAACCGCCGGAAGCCCGTGGCCCGCATCGCCAACAGGGTTTCGACCCAGCGCACCGGGGCGGTGATCTGCTCGATCAAAAGCCGCCGGGCCTCGGCCCCCGAGGCCACCGGCTGGGCGGTGGCGTTGGCGTAGACCGGAAAAGCCGGGTCGGCGAGCGGCACCTTGGCCAGCGCCTCGGCCACACGTTCAGCCGCCGGCCGCATCAAGGGGGAGTGGAAGGGGGCGGAGACGTTCAGGAAAACCACCCGGGCCCGCCGGGCCTTGAGCCGTTCGGCGGCCGATTCCACCGCCGACCGTTTCCCCGAGATCACCGTCTGCCCGGGGGCGTTCAGGTTGGCGATCCAAACCTCCTCCAGGTCGCCGATCGCCTCCGCCACCGCCTCGGGCCCCACCTTTAAAACCGCCGCCATGGTCCCTTCGCCGGGGGGGACCGCGGCCTGCATCGCCTCGCCGCGGAGGCGGACCAGCCGGAGGGCGTCTTCGAAGGTGAGGGTGCCGGCGGCCACGTGGGCGGTCCACTCGCCGAGCGAGTGCCCGGCGGCGGCGGCTGGGGCCGGTCCCCCGGCCTCGAGGTAGGCCTGGTAGGCGGCGTATCCGGCCGCCAGCAGGGCGGGCTGGGCGTTGGCGGTTAGGGTTAGGGTTTCGGCCGGCCCCTCGAACATCCGTTCGAGCAGGCCCGGGAGGGTAGCCTCGGCCCGGTCCAGCACCGCCCGGGCCGCCGGAGATTCCTGGTAGAGGGCCCGGGCCATTCCCACCGCTTGCGAGCCCTGGCCGGGAAAGAGCGCCGCGATCATGCGCCGCCCCCGTACCAGGTCAGCACCGCCGCCGCCCAGGTCAGCCCGGCCCCGAAGGAGACGAAGAGAAGATGGTCGCCGTCCCTGATCCGCCCGCCGTCCAGGGCTTCCTTCAGGGCGATGGGGATCGAGGCGGTGGAGGTGTTCCCGTACTTGTGAAGGTTGACCACCACCTGTTCCCAGTCGAGGCCAAGCCGCTCGCGGGCGGCGTCGACAATGCGGAGGTTGGCCTGGTGGGGAACGAAAAGCCGGATGTCGGCCTTCTCCAGGCCCGCCTTTTCGATGGCCTCGAGGGTGGCGGTGTCCATCACCCGTACCGCGAACTTGAAGACCTCGCGGCCGTTCATGAAAATCTTGTTGCTCATCCGGGTGCCGTCCGGGAGGGTGTTGGCCAGTGCACCCATGTGGAGGGCCGCGCCCCCCGAGCCGTCGGCCCCGAGAACGAAGGAGCGAAAACCGTAGCCGTCGGGCACCGGGCCCACCACCGCGGCCCCGGCGCCGTCGCCGAAGAGAACCGCGGTCGAGCGGTCGCGCCAGTCGGTGATCTTGGTGAGAACCTCGGAACCGATGACCAGCGCCTTCCGCGCCAGGCCCGCCTCCACTTGCCCCACCGCCTGAGCCAGGGCGTAGATCCAGCCCGGGCAGCCGGCCAGCAGGTCGTACCCGGCGGCCTTTAGCCCAAAACGGTTTTGAATGAGCGCGGCGGTGTTGGGGAAAAAGGCGTCGGGGGCGTTGGTGGCGACGATCACCAGGTCGACGTCCGCCAGCGCCCCTTCGCCGTGCCGGGCCACGAGGTCTAGCACCGCCCGTTCGGCGAGGTCGTAGGCGAACTGATTTTGCTCGGCTACCCTACGTTCCTTGATCCCGGTCCGGGTGGTGATCCACTCGTCCGAGGTATCCAAAAAGCGGGCAAGGTCCTCGTTGGTGAGAACCTTGTCGGGAACGTAGGTGCCGAGGGCCAAGAGCCCTACCGGCACCCTAGGCCTCCGGGATATCCAGAACCTTCTCGCCCTTGTAGTAACCGCACTCGGGGCAGACCGCGTGCGGGGGTTTCAACGCGCCGCACTGGGGGCAGGGCACCAGGGTGGGGGCGCTGAGGGCGTGGTGGCTTCGCCGGGCGTCCCGGCGGGCCTTCGAGGTCTTCTTCTTGGGTACTGGGTGCTTGGCCATGCTGCATCCTCCCGTGGCCCGGACGGGCCGAATCGCCATTATAGCAGAGGTTTAGCCGAGCTCCTTGAGTAGGCCCTCGAGGGCCAAAAAGGGCGCGTTCCGTTCGGTCTCGACGGCGTGGCCGCAGTCGGTCTCGTTGAGGTCGGCGCCGCAAACCGGGCAGAGGCCGGCGCACTCGGGGTGGCAAAGCGCGGTGAGAGGCATCTCCAGGGCGAACGCCTGGTAGAGGAAACCGGAAAGGTCGAGCTCCGGCTCGCCGAAGTAATAGAGGTCCTCCTCCGGCTCCTCGACGAGCTTCACCCCCTCGACCCCGGGCTGGTAGCGGAGGAGGTGCTGGAAGTAGGCGTGAACGGGGACCGGAGTGGGTTTAAGGCACCGGCGGCACTCCATCAGGGCGGTGCCGTGGATTTCGCCGGAAAGCCAGAACTCCCCCCCGGTTTGGGTCACGGTCACCTTCCAGCCGGCTTCCCCGACCAGCGGTATCGCCCGGCCCTCAGGCCCGAGCGAGCCCGACAGAACGCCCTCGGCGCTCTTGGTGCCGGGCTCGGTGAGGATCGCGGCCAGGTGGATCCGGGGGATCGTGCGCAGGTCCATCGTTCCAAGGGTAGGTTTTTGCCGCCGGTTTGTCAAGCTTTTGGGTGCGATAGGATTGCCTTCGCTAAGGCCCTTTTGGGGGATTGTAGGATGGGCTCATGGCCTCCGTTGCGGTGATCGGCGTCCCCCTTGACCTCGGCGCGGGGCGGCGCGGGGTGGACATGGGCCCCAGCGCCATCCGCTACGCCCGGCTTCACGAGGAGCTGGCGGCGTTGGGCCACGAAGTGGTGGACCTTGGGGACCTCGAGGTCCCCAAGGTCCACCACTTCGTGGCCCAACG
>WFNN01000082.1 GCA_015488545.1 Thermaceae bacterium
ACCTCCGCCAGGGCTACCTCCACAACCACATGTCCGGCACCGGCCCCTACAAGCTCGTCAAGTGGGACGGCAACAACGTGGTCGCCGAGGCCTTCGACGGCTACTGGGGCAAAAAGCCCGCGATCAAAAAGGTCCTGATCCAGGTGGTCAACGAGCAGGCCACCCGGATCGAGGCCCTAAAGCGCGGCGACGCCGACCGCATCACGGTGAACAGCTGGGCCACGGTCGAGTCCCAGATCAAGGGCCTCCCCGGGGTCAAGGTCTGGACCGACCCCAAGTGGGCCCCGGCGGTGGCCAGTGCGATCTTCTTCAACGAAAAGCCGGCCACCAAGGACAACCCCTACCTGGGTTCGGGCAAGCTCGACGGTAAGGGCGTACCGCCCGACTTCTTCCAGGACATCAACGTCCGCAAGGCCTTCGCCTACTCCTTCGACCAGAACGCGATCGTCGAGGACCTCTACCTGGGCCACGGGGTCAAGCTGACCATGGCCCTGCCGCCCTCGTTCCTCGGCTACGACCCCAACATCCCCATCTACAACTACGACCCCGACAAGGCCGAGATGTACTTCAAGAAGGCCTTCGGCGGCGAGCTCTGGAAGAAGGGCTTCGAGCTCACGATCCTCTACAACGAGGGGAACACCGTCCGCAAGACCATCGCCGAGATCCTGAAGGCCAACATCGAGGACCTGAACCCCAAGTTCAAGATCAACGTCAAGGGCGTGCAGTGGCCCGACTTCATCGGCGCGGTCTCTCGCCGCCAGCTGCCGGTCTTCGTGCTGGGCTGGGGCGCCGACTACGCCGACCCCGACAACTTCATCTACGTCTACTACCACTCGCGCGGCTACTACGCCAACAAGATCGGGTTCAAGGACGCCCAGATCGACCGGTGGGTCGAGGAGGCCCGGAGCGTGGTGGATCCCCAAAAGCGCGCCGAGCTCTACCACAAGATCGGCCGCCGCGGGTACGAGCTCGTCCCCTTTGTCCCCTACCCGCTGCAGCAGGTCTTCATGGTTACCCGGGATAACCTCCAGGGCGTCTACTACAACCCCATGCTCTCCGGCGCCTTCCTCTGGAAGGACATCAGCAAGAAGTAGCCTGCTGGTCTAATGAGGAGGGGGCCGGGCGCCCCCTCCCTTTTTTAGTAAACTCGCTCTGTGCCCTTCGGGGCCCCTGGAGGCGAGCGTGTTCGAGTTCACGGTGCGCAGGCTTTTGCAACTCCCCCTGGTTCTCTTCGTGGTCTCGCTGGTGATCGTGGGGCTGATGCAGTTTCTGCCCCCCTCGGCCCGGGCCGCCGCCTTCGTGCAGAGCGAGCAGCAGCTCGCCCACCTCGACGAGATCATCAAGCAGTACCACCTCGACGCCCCCTTCCCGGTGCAGTACTGGACCTGGCTCAAAAACGCCCTGCACGGGAACCTGGGGTTCTCGCGGGTGGAGAAAGCGCCGGTCTGGGACGCGTTCAAGAAAAGGCTTCCGGTCTCCGCCGAGCTGGCCCTCTACGCCTTCTTTCCCACCCTGCTCGTTAGCATCTGGCTGGGGGTGCTGGCAGCGATCCACCGCGACCGGCTGCTCGACCAGACGGTGCGGGTGCTGTCGGTGATCTTCTGGTCGATCCCCACCTTCGTTCTGGGCATTGCCCTGGTGGCGGTGGTGTACGGCTACCTAAAGCTCTTTGGCATCGGCCGGCTGCCCCCCAACCTGATCATCGACCTGGCCAACGCCATTGCCCAGCACCGCTACCACCCCTACACCGGGCTATTGACCATCGACGGCCCCTTAAACGGCCGGTGGGACGTGGCCTGGGCCGCCCTCAAGCACCTGGTGCTTCCGGTGACCACCCTGGTCCTGGTGCAGGGGGCCCAGCTGGTGCGGGTGATGCGCTCCTCGATGCTCGACGAGCTGGGAAAGGATTACGTGCGCACCGCCCGGGCCAAGGGGCTGCCGGACAAGGTGGTCTACTATAAGCACGCCCGCCGGAACGCCCTGATTCCCATCATCACCCTGGCCGGGGTGATGTTCGCCTTCCTGCTGAACGGGGTGGTGATCACCGAGACCATCTTCAACATCCCCGGGCTGGGCCAGTGGGCGGCCACCGCCGCGGTCCAGCTGGACCAGCCGGCGATCCTCGGCTTTGCCCTGCTGACCGCCTTCATCGTGACCACCGCCAACATCGTGGTCGACCTGCTCTACGCCCTGGTCGACCCCCGAATCCGCTACGAGTGAGGGGACCATGGCCGAAGCAACCCCGATGAAGCCCAAACGCGAATCCTTCTGGCGCTCCCGAGCCTGGCGCCGGTTCCGGCGCAACCCGCTGGCAATCGCCGGGGCCCTGATCGTGGTCTTCTTCGTCCTAGTGGCGATCTTCGCTCCCGCCCTCACCGCTGACCGGCTGGGGCGGAACTGCCTCCGCGACCTGGAGCTCCGCCGAACCGAGGCGGTGCGGGTGCTCCGGAACCCGCTCAACCCCAAGTTCTGGCAGGCCACCCTGCGCCCACCCAAGACCTGCTACAAGATCCCCCGGAAGGGCTACTCGCCGATTCCCAAGGCGCCCTCGAGGCGCTACCCCCTGGGGCTGGCGGGGGGCGGCTACGACATCTACTACGGCCTGGTCTGGGGCACCCGCACCGCCTTCTACGTGGGCATTCTGGTGGTGGGGATCGCGCTCTTGATCGGGATCGTAATCGGCGGGGCAGCGGGCTTCCTTGGCGGCTGGGTCGACAATCTCCTGATGCGGGTCACCGACGTGATGTACGCCTTCCCCGGGCTGGTGCTGGTGATGGTGGTGGTGACCATTTTCTCCCGAACGCTGACCACCATCATGCTGGCGATCGCGGTGGTCGCCTGGCCCACCTACGCCCGCATGCTGCGGGGGAACATTCTGAAGACCAAGGCCCAGGACTTCGTGGACGCGGCCCGGGCGCTGGGGGCGAGCCCCATGCGGATCTTCCTCCGGCACGTGCTGCCCAACTCGATCGGGCCCCTCATCATCCTGGCCAGCCTGGACATCGGCTCTATCGTGCTCTCGGTGGCGGCCCTTTCGTTCCTTGGCCTGGGGCCCGAGGTGGGCTTCGCCGACTGGGGCCAGATGGTGAACTTCGCCCGGGGCTGGATCGTGGGCCCCCCCGGGGAACCGCTTAAGTTCTGGTACACCTGGGTCTGGCCCGGGCTCGCGATCGCCCTGTTCGTGCTGGGGTGGAACCTCCTGGGCGACGCGGTGCGGGACGCCCTGGACCCCAGGAGTTAACCCCCGCACCCCCACGGGCACCCGCGGCCGGGCGGGCGCCCGTGCGCGTTTTCCTGGTATAGTGAGCGCGTCTACAACACCACGGAGGTGGGTATGAAGAAGATTGTCGGCATTCTGGCAGCTCTGGCAGCGGTCACCGGCCTGGCCCTGGCCGCGGTGCCCAAGGACACCTACGTCTACATGACCTTCGGCAAGGTCGACACCCTCGACCCCGCCCAGGCCTACGACACCGCCTCGCTGGGGATCATCGAAAACGTCTACGAAACTCTCTACACCTACAAGAAGGACTCGGTTAAGGAATACGAGCCGCTGCTTGCGACCTCCTACGAGATCAAGGACGGCGGCAAGACCTACGTCTTCCACCTCAGGAAGGGCGTCAAGTTCCACTCCGGCAACCCCATGACCTGCAAGGACGCCGAGTACTCCTTCGAACGCATTCTGGTCACCAACCCAGGCGACGGCCCCGGGTGGTTCTTCGCCGAAAGCCTGATCGGCTACGACACCAACGCCAAAAGCGCCCTGGGCAAGAACGCCAGTCCGGCCGACTACGACCGGTACTGGAACCTTATCGATAAGAGCGTGGAGTGCGACGGGCTCTACACCCTGGTCTTCCACCTGGTCAAGCCCGACCCCACCTTCTTCGCCAAGCTCCTCTACGCCGGCGCCGCCATCGTCGACTCCAAGTGGGCCATCGCCCACGGCGAGTGGTCCGGCACCAAGAAAGA
>WFNN01000083.1 GCA_015488545.1 Thermaceae bacterium
TCAGATGTGTATAAGAGACAGGGGGCGGGGGCCCTCGCCCCTGACCGCGATCGTAAAAACAACTGTTCGCCCGGGCCAAAAGCCTCCCCACCACCGGCTGCCGCCCTCGGCGCCGAGCCGCATCGCAGCCTGCCAATTGGCGGGCTTCATCCGCTGGGGCACCCATATCGGTTCAGCCTGCTGGGCTTCCTGGGGGCTTTTAACGCTGGTAGCCACCATCCAGTAGAAGGGGAAGGCCATGATCACCGCGCCGAGGGCGAGCACCAGGTAGACAAAGGCGCGGGCGAGAAGGTAGCGCAGCTTACTCGCCATAGGTCACCCGCCGTTCCAGCACCCTGCGTTGTAGAAGGGTTAATAGGAGGATTACCCAGAAAACCGCAACCGCGATCGCCGAGGCGTAGGAGAAGTCGGAATCCCTGAAGCCCTTGTTGTAGAGGTACATGGTGAGGGTAAGGGTATCGTTCAAGACCCCCCCATTGGGGGTCATGACGTAGACCTGGGTGAACACCTGAAAGGCCCCGATCAGCCCAATGATGGCCAGGAAAAAGGTAGTGGGGGAAAGCAGGGGCCAGGTGATGTGCCGTTGGAGCTGCCACCAGGAAGCCCCGTCGATCATGGCCGCTTCGTAGTACTGGCGGGGGATCGATTGCAGCCCGGCCAGGAGGATGACCACGTTGTAGCCCAGGAGGTGCCAGACGCTCATCGCCATGATGGCCACGAAGGCCACGCTGGGCCCGGCCCAGAACCCTTCCAGCCGAATCCCCAGCGGTCGTAGAGCCAGGGCGAAGACCCCGTCCGGGGTGTGGAGCCAGTCGAACCCTGGGGTGCCCAGGAGCCAGTTGAGGAACCCGAACTCGGGGTGGTAGATCCACATCCACACGGCGGCGGCGGCGGTAAGGGCGGTGATGTAGGGCAGGAAGTAAAGCGTCCGGAAGAGGCCCAGCAGGCGCACTCTTTCGTTTAGGAGCACGGCCACCAGGGTGCCCAGCAGAATTCCCGTAGGTACGGTAAAAACCACGTACCAGAAGGTGTTCGCCATTGCTCGCCAAAAGAGCGGGTCGTGGAAGAGAATGCGGTAGTTAAGCAGCCCCACGAACTGGCTCTTGGTGACAAAACTGACCTTGTTAAAGAGGCTGATGTAGAAGGCAAAGAGCCCGGGGAAAACGTGCCAGATCAGGATCAACGCCAGGCTCGGCCAGACGAAGACCCATCCCCAAAAAGCTGCGGCCCCGCGCTCGGGGATTCGGTGGCGTAGGCCGCCGTAGATAAGAAAGGCCCCGGCGACGGGCCCCAACCCAAGAGGCCATACGGCGTGCCAGGCAAGGCCGACCGCGGTAGCCAGCAGGCCAGCCAGGGACAGCGCCCCCAAATGACGGTAGGCGCCCCAGGCGGCGGCGGCGAGCGCCAGGCTTTCGAAAGACCAGGCCAGCGGTGCGGTTACCGTGCTTCCGAAACCCAGCCGCGCGGCCAGTATGGCCAGAGCCCCCAGCACCCCGAACCCGAGTACGGCAGGGGCCAAGTAGACGTCAAAACGCTTCACCGGTTTCTGAGTATACGTGCTTAAGATAGGGGCGTGGTCATGGAAAACCGCCGTGCGCGGCGGGATTACGAAATTCTCGAGACGATTGAGGCCGGACTGGTGCTGAAGGGAACCGAGGTGAAGTCCCTGCGCCAGGGCAAGGTGGACTTCACCGGTGCGTTCGCACGGTTCCGAGACGGTGAGCTGTGGCTCGAGGACTTCTACATCGCCCCCTACGAGAAGGGTTCCTACGCCAACCCCGACCCCCGCAGGCCCCGAAAGCTTCTTCTCCACCGTGACCAGCTGAAGCGGCTCCGGGGCAAGCTGGAGCAGCGGGGGCTAACCCTTGTGCCGCTCAAGATTTATTTCAACGAGCGCGGCTACGCCAAGGTGCTCCTCGGGTTGGCCCGCGGTCGCAAGGCTTACGAAAAAAAGGAGCTGGACAAGCGCAAAGCCGTGGAACGGGAGATCGAGAGTTGGTACGGATAGCCTTCCGTCTCACGGTGCTTCTGGCAGCGGCGTGGGGAATTGCGTTGGCCCAGGCCGCGAAACCCCTGCTAGCCAATGGCGTAGCCCTTACCGCTCAATACCCGCTAAACCGCGGAATCTCCTACACCGAGGCCCGTCCCTTTGCGGCGGCACTGGGGCTTGGCTACCTGGCCACGGGGGGCGACCTCTACCTGACCCTGGGGGCGCGCGGGATCCGCTTGGCCATTGCGGCCTCCCCAAAGGAAGCGGTTAGCGCGAAGCCCCTGGCCGCCTTCCGCCAGAACGACGCTCTGATGATTCCGGTAAAGGCGGTGGCCAAAGCTCTCGGGGCTGTTTACCAGGGCAGCCCTGTCAGCCTGAAGGTGACCTTGCCGCCGGCCCGGTACCAGAGCCACCTTCTAAGCCAGGCCGGGGGGGCTGATCAGCTTTTTGTTGGCTTTTCCCGCGACGTGAACCTGGTGCCGCTGGCGGACGGGGCTTTCCGGGTAGTGGGCGGCGCCCCCGAGTCGTTGTTCTGGCCTCTATTCGGCCAGCACCTCTACGGTCTGGAGTTGACCCCCGACCCCTACGGTCTGCGGCTTCGTTTGCGCGGAGCCGAGGGGCAATCGGTCCGCTACGCCCCGGTGCCCGGGGGGGCGATGTTCTGGGTGGGCGAAAGACCGAAGGCGGCACCCCCCCCGCGGGTGGTCGTCGATGGCGGCGACGGCGATGCCGAAAACGCGGTGGCCCGGGCGGTGGTGGCAGCTCTGAAGCAGGCCGGGGTCGCGGCTCGGGTTTCCAACGCCCGCGGCACGGCCGCCCGGGCCGAAGCCGGCGCTCACGCGGACGTCTTTCTGGTGGTCGCCCGTGGGCCCGGGACCGCGGTTTATAGCTACCGCCCGCGGGGCCGCGCGCTGGCCCTCCGTTTCGTCGAGAAGGCCCGCGAAGCGCTCCTCCTCGGGGGGGCACCGGCGGCCCTCGCCCGCCAGGTGGCCCCCGCCGAGGCCAGCGCCCAGCTGGCGGCCAGGCTGGCGGAAGCGCTGGGGGCCCCGCGGGGGGAGGCCGAGATCGCCTTGTTGGCCTGGGCCCCAAAGGCCGCCGCCCTGGTTGAGCTCGGTCCTGGAGCCGGACCCGAAAGCGCCGAAAAGATCGCCGGGGCGGTGCTCGCTTACCTGGGGAGGAAACCGTGAAGACGCTCCGGTCGCCCTGGAACCTGCTCGGCGGCCTGGTTTTCCTGGCCGGGCTCTTTGCCTTTTGGTACGGGGGGCGGCTGCCCACCACCCGGGTCGTCCACCCGCCGGCCCCGGTGGTGGCCCCCGAAGCCGAGGCCAAGGAGGTTACCCTGGCGCTCTACTTCGCCAAGCCCGACGGAACCGGTTTCGTGCTGGAAAAGCGCAAGGTCCAGCTGGACCCCGGCGAGGACCGGCTGGCCCGGGCGCTCGCCGAGCTGGTACGCGGGCCCGAGATTGCCGGCGCCAGCCCGCTTTTGCCCAAGGACGCTCCGCCTCCGGCGGTCTACCGAATGGGGCGGGCGGTGGTGCTCGACCTGCCCGCCGGTTACCGCGACCTGGGCTACGGGGTGCGGGGGGAGAGCCTCTTGCTCTACGGGCTGGCGAACACCGCCCTGGCCAATAGCGACGCTGAGGAAGTCCGTTTTCTCCTGGCCGGCCGGCCGGCGATGGCCTTGATCCACCTTTCCCTAGCCGATCCCATCCGGAGGGCACGGTGAGCTTGCGCGCATGGCAAGCCTGGGTGGCAGCCTTCGATGAGGCCCGCGACTGGGCCGATGTGCGCCCTGAACACGTGGCTCTGCACTTGGTGGAGGAGCTGGGGGAGGTTGCCCGGGAGCTCCTCCGAAGGGAGGGTTACAAGGAGGGGCCGGTGCAGATGGAGGGCGAGATGGCCGATCTTCTTCTGCTTCTTTTCAAGCTCGCCAACCAGCTCGGGGTGGACCTCGAGGCCGCTCTCAAGGCCAAGGCCGCCGAACTCGAAGACCGCTTTCCGGTGGAAGAGGCCCGCGACGCCGTACGCCGCTACCGCGCCCGTCATGCGGATCGATAGGCTGGTCCTCCATGGATTCAAGTCGTTCGCCGACCGAACCGAGGTGGTGCTCCTCCCCGGGGTCACCGCGGTGGTCGGGCCGAACGGATCCGGCAAATCGAACCTGGTGGAAGCCGTGCGCTTCGTGGTCGGAGCCCGGGCCGCTCGTCTTCGCGCCCGGGGAGCCGATGAGCTGGTGTTTCAGGGCAGCCCGACCCGGCGGCCAGCCGGTTTCGCCGAGGTTCGCCTGGCCCTCGCGGCCCCCGTCCCGCTGGAAATTCAAAGGCGCGTCTACCGCGACGGCCAGCAGGAGGTGCGCCTGAACGGTGCGCGCGCCAGCCTGCGCCAGGTGGCCCAAGCCCTGGCGGGCAGCGGCCTAGGTCCAAGCGGGGCGGCGATCATCGGCCAGGGGCAGGTGGCTGCGGTGCTGGAGGCCCCACCCGACCGTTTGCTTGCCGCGTTGGTGGAAGCCGCCGGGCTGGCCGGCGTCGAGGTGCAGGCCCGGGAGGCGGCCGCCCGGCTGGCCGAGGCCGAAGCCCGGCTGGCCGAACGAACCGCCCGGGTGGAGGAGCTCGAGGCCCGGAAGGCGGCGCTTGACCGGGAAGTCGAGAACGTCCAGAGGGCCCGGGCCCTGACCCGGGAACGGCTGGGCGTGCACCGCTACCTTCTCGCGCAGGCGCTGGCGCAGGCCGAAGCGGATATTGCCGCCGCCCGCAAGCGGGAGGCCCAGGCCCTCGCCGAGCTAAAGCGGCTTACCGCCGAGGAGGAGCGGCTGGAGGCCGAGCGAGCGGCGCTCATTCAGCGGATTCGCGAGCGCCAGGGGTTCCCCAGCCTGGCCCCCCTTAGGGCAGAAAAAAAGCGCCTGGCCGAGCAAATCCGCTCGCTGGCGCGGGAGGTCAGGCTTCTGGAGGAGCAAGTGGCCCGCATCGAGAAGGAGCTCGCGAACCTTCCACCCCTGCCCGTGCCGCCGGGGAAACCCGCCCGATCGGAGGAAGAACTCGCCGAGGCCGAAGCGGCCCTCAAAGCCCGTGTTCGGGCCGAGGAAAAGCGGCTTTCCGAAGCCCGTAAACGCTGGGCACGCTACCTCGAGGCCAGCGCCCGGTACCAAGCGGCCCTCGCCGCCCACCGCTCGGCCCAGGCCGAACGGGAACGCCTCGAGGCCGAGCGGGAACGCCTAGGTGCCTTGGTGGAGCAGAAGAGCCAGCTCCTGGCCGAGCGGGAGGCCGAGGCTCGAAAACTCGTGGGTCGGCGCACCGGTCTCGTCGAAGGACGCAATCGCCTCCGGGCCGAACTGCGGGCGATCGCCCGGGAGCGCGAGCGAGAGGAAAGGGCCCTTCACCGGGCGGCCGGCCCCCGGGAGATCCTGGCCGCCGGTCTCCCCGGGGTTTTGGGAAGCGTCGCCGGGTTGCTCGTTTTCCCGCCCGATCTCAAGCGGGCGGCCGAGGCCGCTCTCGGGGCCCGGCTCGATTGGGTCCTGGTTGAAGACGAGGCCGCCCTTCGGCAGGCGGTTCGATGGCTCAAAACACGGGGGCTTTCGGCCACCCTCCTTGCCCGCGACCTCGCGCAGCCGCCGGTCGAGCGCCCGGTACCCAGGCACCCGGGGATCGAGGGAAGACTCCGGGAGTGGGTGAAAATCCCCGGCGAGGACCGCCTCACCCGAACGGTGGTGGGGGAGACCCTCCTCGCCCGAGACCTCGACGCCGCGCTGGGTGCCTTCCGGGAACGCCCAAGCCGTATCGTGACCCGGGACGGGGAGCGGCTTGAGCCCACCGGAGCGGTGAGCACCGGTCGGACGTTGCGGGGGACGCTGGACGCCCGGGCCCGTATTTTGGAGCTCGCAGCCGCCGAGGAACGCGTCCAAAGCCAGCTGGATCGGGTTGAACGGGCGCTAAAGGCGCTGCCCCATCCGCCGGACCTCGCCCCCCTTCGCGAGGAGCTGGCCGCCCTGGTGGCCGAGCTCCGTGGCGTCGAGGCCGCCCTCCGGCGGCTCCCCAAAGGCCCCGAGCCCTCGCCACCGGAACCGGTACCGGAGCCCAGCGAGGACGCGCTAAGGGCGCTAAGGGCGGAACGGGAACGGTTGCTCGCGGAGCGGGAGGCGTTGCTCGCTTGGAATCGTTACCAGGATCTTAAAAGACGCCACCAGCAAGCCCCCGCTCTTCGGGAAGAGCTGGCTTCTCGCCGGGCCGAACGCGACCGCAGGCAAAGGGCGATGGACCACGCCCGGGACCTGGTGGCGGCGCTGGAGGGCACCCTGGCGCGGTTGGAGACCGCAGCCCGGCTCAGGGACGAGGTCCAGAGGGAGCTGGCGACCACCCTGGAGCGCCTGGAGGCGGAAATCGCGGGAATCCGCCGGCGTCGGGAGGCGGCGCGAAGCGCGATCGAATCCGCCAAGATCGAGCGAACCCGGCGGGAAGTGGCCTGGGAGGCGGCCAGGAAGGAGCTCGCCCAGCTACCCCCCGGCCCCGAAATCCCCGGCGACCGCGCTCGGATTAAAGCCATCGAAGCCGAGCTTGCCGCCCTGGGGCCGCTCAACTACCGGGCCGAAGCCGAAAGGAACGAGCTGGAGGTCCGTCTCGAGCGGGAGCGGGCCGAACTCGAGGAGGCCCGCGCAGCTTGGCGGCGGATCGAAGAGCTTTTGACCGGTGTGCGAAGGGAGTTTGACCGACGCCTTCGGGAGGCCCGGGAAACCCTTGCCCGCCGCTTCGCCCACTACGCCACCGAGCTTCTTGGTGGCACCGGAACGGTCGAGGTGACCGCCGGCGGGCTTCGGCTGGCCCTCGCCCCCGAGGGCAAGCGGGTGCGGGCGCTCAGGCTGCTGTCGACGGGGGAAAAAACCATGGGCGCCCTGGCGCTTTTATTCGCCCTGGCCGAAGTTCGCGAGGGAGGGCTGCCCATCGTTATCCTCGATGAGGTCGACGCCGCCCTCGACGAAGCCAATTTGGCCCGCTTTGCCCGCTTTTTGGAGCGGTTCAAAACCGGACGTCAGATCCTTTTGGTCACCCACCAGAAGCGGACGCTAGAGGCCGCCGACGCGGTTTTAGGGGTGACCAGCCAGGGGGGGGTTAGCCGGGTTTACGGTCTGGCCCGCCGTCCGGTTGGGGAATAATGGGCCCCGTGCTGCGGTGGGTTTTGCTCCTCGCCGTTCCGCTGGCCCTCGGCCTCGAGGCTGCCGGTCGCGCGGGTCCGTGGGTCTTCGCCCTGGCGCTCTTGGCCCTCTTGCCCCTAGCTGGCTGGATGGGGGAGGCCACCGAAGCCCTGGCCGCCCGGGCAGGGGCCACCGTCGGCGGCCTTTTAAACGCCAGCTTCGGGAACGCCGCCGAGCTCATCGTGGCGATGGTGGCCCTATCGGCCGGCAAGGTCGCGGTGGTCAAGGCGTCGATTATCGGTTCGGTCCTTTCCAACCTGCTCATGGTGCTAGGGCTGGCGGTTTTTCTGGGGGGCCTCCGCTACCACACGCAGCGCTTCAGCCGGGAAAGCGCGGGCCTGCTGGCGACCCTATTGGTACTCGCCACCATCGCCCTTACCCTCCCCGCGCTTTTTGATTTCAGCGCCCGCAGCTATTTCCAAACCGCCGCACCGCGGGCGGCCGACCTTTGGTACAGCCTGGCGGTGGCCGGGGTTTTGATCCTCGCCTACCTAGCCAACCTGGTCTTCGCACTCTTTACCCACAGGGACCTGGTGGGGGCCCCGATCGCCGGCGAAGCCCCCCAATGGCCCTTTGGGCGCGCCATCTTTGTCCTCTTCCTGGCCACCGCCGGCGTGGTCGCGATGTCCGAGCTGGTGGTGCGCCACCTTGAGGCCGCCACCCGGGCGCTGGGGATCTCGGAGTTCTTCGTGGGCATCGTCCTCATCCCCCTGGCCGGGAACGCCGCCGAGCACCTGGCCGCGGTGGGTTTTGCGCTGAAAAACAGGGTCGAGCTCACGGTGCAGATCGCGCTAGGGTCCAGTCTCCAGATCGCCCTTCTGGTGGCACCGATCTTGGTTCTCTTCGGGTACCTGACCGGTCGGCCGATGGACCTGGTGTTCCGAAACCCCCTGGAACTCGGCGCCCTGGTGGCCAGCGCCTTGATCACCACCGCGGTGGTGCAGGACGGCCAGACCCACTGGTTCGAGGGGGTTTTGCTGCTCGGGGTCTACCTACTCCTCGCCTTCGCCTTCTTCTTTGTCTAAGCGATCGACCAGCGACCGCAGGTCGGCCAGGTCCATCTTGGCGTAGATCGCGCTGGTGTTGACGTTCGCGTGCCCCAGCAACCGGGCGGTGAGGTGGAGGTCGCGGGAGGCCCGGTAAAAGCGGGTTCCGGCGGTGTGGCGGAGGAGGTGTGCCCCGTGGTAGCGCCGGGGAAAACCGAGTTCGGCGTAGTAGCGGTTCAGGCGCTTTCGCACCATGTCCGCGCTGGTCCTTCGCCCCTTGGCCCGCGGACCCTTGAGGTTCACAAAGACCGCAAGCTCGCCGGGGAGGGCGTGGGCCCGGCGCACCGTAAGCCAGCGTCGAAGGTCTGCCACCAGGCTCTCCGGGAGGGGGACGGTGCGGCGTTTGCCGCCCTTGCCCCGGCGAACAGTAACCAGGCGCTGGTCGAGGTCGAGGTCGCCGACCTCGAGGGCGACCGCCTCCCCGATTCGCAACCCGACCTCGCCGAGAAGGCGGACCAGCGCCCGGTCCCTAAGCCGTTCGGGCTCGTCGCCCTCGAGGTGCTCCAGGAGCCGGCGGTAGAGGGAAAGGGGCAGGGCCGGGCGTCGCTCCTCTCGGGGGGTGGGG
>WFNN01000084.1 GCA_015488545.1 Thermaceae bacterium
GTGCTCGATGGTCCAGTAGCTGAGGCAGCGCCGGGCATCGAGCCCCAGGGAATCGAGAGCCCCAGTAGGGCAGGCCACCCGGCAGGCGGTGCAACGACCGCAACGGTCGGGGGCCGGGGATGGGGGATCCACCGCGAGCGAGGTCAGGAGCACCCCGAGCAACCGGTAGCTGCCGATCCCCTCGGCAATCAAAAGGGTGTTCCGGCCGATCCAACCAAGGCCAGCCCGACGGGCCAGGGCGGTCTCGAAAAGCGGGCCATGGTCCACGTAACCGCGGGCCAAAAGCCCGAGGCCCCGGGCCATACGGGCCAGCTCATCCACCGCCGCCCCCAGGGACAGGTGGTAGTCGCGGGTCCAAGCGTAACGGGCGACGCGCCCCACCCGCAAACCGCCGGGGGGCACCCCGGGGTCGGGGTAGCTGTAATCGGCCGCCAGTAAAAGCGCGCTTTTAGCCCAAGGGAAGGCCCGCTCGGGGTGCAGGCGGGCGGCGCGGGTCCGCCCGAGGTAGGCCATCCCCGCGTGGCGACCGGCGGCCAGCCAGCTTTGAAAAGCGGTCCGCTCCTCTTGCTGCAACCCGAGCGAGGTCCAGGCGGCCTCCAGGCCGAGGCCCTGGGCGGCCTCGAGCAAGCGCTCGGCCTCACCCATGCACCGCCTCCAAACGCCCGTCAAAGACCCGGACCACCAGCCGCCCCCCTTTCCAAAGCCCCAAATCGGCGCGCGCCTCCGACGCCACCAGGCCGTACCGCGGCCAGCCGGCGGCCCACGCCGCGCCATGGGTGTAGTTCACGGGGGATCGGCTCGGCCGGGTTCAGCCGATGAGCGGTGACCTCCCGGACCGAGGCGCGGGGCTTGGGCTCGGCCACCAGGGCGTCGGAGCCGAAGGCCAGGGGTACGCGGGCGGCAATCGAGCGAAGGCGGAAGGCCTCGCGGCCACGACCAGGGAAAAGCCCCCGCACCAGCGCCGCGCCGGCGAAGGACTTGACGCCACCGACGAAAAGCCGGTGCCCGCGCCACGCCCCCCGGGGCACCGCCCACCGGAGCCGGACCGGAAGGCCGGCCCGGCGGAGGGCCTCGGGGCTGGCCCAGGCGGCGTGAAGGTCCCAACTTCCCAACAAGACCGCGCGGCCACACGCAACGGCGGCCAGGGGCCCGGGACCAAGGACCTCGAAACGGTGGGCCTGGCCCCAGGAGTAACGGGTCCGGAGGTCGCTGGCCGGGGCAATCCCCACGATCCGCCCCGCTTTCACTCGCACCCCCACCGGAAGAGCAAGACCCGCCAGCCGCCCGTAGATCACCACCCCCAAAGCCTATACTGAAGGGGCCTTGAACCGGCGACGCTACCTTTACCGCGGCAGGATTCTCGCCCTCGCACTCCAGGACGAACGCTGGGAGATCGTCGAGCACAAGGACGCGGTGGCGGTGCTGGCGCTCTCGGGCGGCCGGGTCCTGGTGGTGGAGCAGTACCGGGTGGCCATCGGACGCACCACGATGGAGCTCCCCGCCGGGTTGATCGAACCGGGGGAAGCCCCGGTGGCTGCAGCCCGCCGGGAGCTCATGGAGGAAACCGGCTTCGACGCCGAACTCACCGAGCTTTTGAGCTTCTACTCAAGCCCAGGCTTTACCAACGAGCGCGTTACCCTCTTTCAAGCCCGAAACCTCACCGCCCGCCGGCGCCCTCCGGACCCCGACGAAAAACTTCGGGTTCACTGGATCGAGTGGCCCACCCTGCTCGAAGCAATACGGGCCGGCCACGTCGCAACCAGCAGCCCCACCGTGGCCGGGCTGCTATGGCTTTCCGGGCAACGATGATCCTGATCAACGACCCACGCGACGCCCCTCCGGGGAAGAAGATCATTGCCATCGGTAGCTTCGACGGCGTGCACCTGGGGCACCGCGCCCTCCTTGCCCGCGCCCTAGCCCTGGGGCGGGAACGGGCGCTGCCCCTTTTGGTCTACACCTTCGACCCTCCAACCAAGGTCTTCACCCGTGGGGTCCCGGTACTCTCCACGCTTTCGGAAAAGGCCGAGCTTCTGGCGGCTTCGGGCGCCGAGATCGTGCTGGCGGTGCCCTTTGACGCCGCCTTCGCGGCCCGCAGCAAGGAGGCGTTTCTCAACGAGCTCGCCCAACTCGACCCGGCGGTTTTGGTGGTGGGTGTGGACTTCCGGTTCGGCCGGGGGCGCGCCGGCGGGCCCCAGGACCTGGAGGCGGTGGCCGCCGTGGAGACCGTTCCCCTACTTGAACTCGGCGGCGGCCCGGTCAAGTCCTCCCGGATCCGGGAACACCTGCTCGCCGGTGACGTGGAGGCGGCCCGCCTGCTTCTTGGCCGGCCCTACCGGGTTCGGGGGGTGGTGGTTCCCGGCGAACGCATCGGCGGACGGCTGGGTTTCCCCACCGCCAACCTGGCGGTGCCCCGGCAAAAGGCGCTGCCGCCCGGGGTCTTCGCGGTCTGGGTTGAGCACGGGAAACGACGCATTGGGGGGGTGGCCAACGTCGGCCGCCGCCCCACCCTTGGCAAGGACGGCGAGGTCCGCCTCGAGGTCCACCTCCTGGAACCCACCGGCTCCCTTTACGGAGAGGAGCTCGCGGTGGAGTTTATCCGCCGCCTGCGGGGAGAGAAGAAGTTTTCGGATCTACCGTCGCTCCGCGCCCAGATTGCGGCCGACGCCGATACCGCCCGGAAGATCCTTTACGGCTAGCCCCCCCGGCGGGGGCGAGGGCCGGACCACTCCACTTCGGTTCGCGCTCCGTCAAACCGCACAAGAAGCGCGAGCCGGGCTCGTGAATAAACCCGGTGGGGCTCCCGGGGAATAAAGGCGGTCACGATGTCGACGAAGCGGGGCTTACCGTACTCCAAAACCACGTGGAGCGGCAGCTTGAGGCGGGGGCTGACCACGATGTAGCCGAGCACCAGCATGCGGGCGTCCTCGGGATATACGGCCAGCTCGCGGCCGTACTCGACCGCCCGAACCACGTCGAGTTCGGTAAAGCCCTCGGCGCGCATATGCCTGGCCACGTGAGGGCCGAGCCGGTAGCGCCCCTCGCGCAGGTAGGGCACGAGGTCGCTAAGCCGACGGAGTTTCATCGCTACCTCCGGGACGATTATACCTTCCGGTAGGGCAAGCGCCTCAGGCGCTCAGGATCCGCCACCGCCAGGAAGGCCCCATAAACCGTCGACGCCCCGGCGGCAAGCAAGGCCTCGGCGGCCCGCCGGAAGGTGGCCCCGGTGGTGTAGACATCGTCGACCAGAAGCACCACCCCGGGCGGCCGACCCCGCACCCCGAAGACCTGGGGCAGGAGGTGGCGCGTGGCCCGCCGGGTTTGGCTCGGGGCGTACCGCCGCCGCACCAACCCCCTAAAAAGGGGAAGGCCCAGTTCGCCGGCGATGCCCGCCGCCAGCTCCGCGGGCAGGTAACCTCCCCTGAGCGCCGCCCGCCAGGGGTAGCCGGGCACGTAGGCCACCGCCTCGATCGCCCACCCGCACGCAGCCAGACGACCCGCTATCCGCCCGGCAGCCCAGCGGGCAGCCCGCCGGTGCCCGCGGTACTTGGCCGCGCGAACCAGCCCCTTCACCCGGGGGTAGCGGGCGAGAAAAACCCCGCCGTAGGACCGCTCCGGCACCAGCACCTCGCGGCAGGCCCGGCAAACGCCGGCGGCGTCGAGCGCCCCCCCGCAGTTCGGGCACCGCCGCCCCAAAAAGGCCTCCAACCAGGGCATCCGCCTCGAATATAATGGTTCCGTATGGCCGGTCACAGCAAATGGGCCCAGATCAAGCGAAAAAAGGCGGCCAACGACGCCAAGCGGGGCAAGCTGATCACCAAACACCTCCGCGCGATCCAGGCCGCTGCCCGCAGCGGTGGGAGCCCCGACCCCACCGCCAACGTCGCGCTGCGGAACGCGATCGAGGCCGCCCGGCGCGACGACGTGCCCATGGAAAACATCGAGCGGCTGCTCGCCCGCCTGCGGGGCGAGGGCGAGGGGGCCGCCCGGTTTGAGGAGGTGAGCTACGAGGGGTACGCCCCCGGGGGGGTGGCGGTGCTGGTGCTCGGGCTCACCGACAACCGCAACCGCACCGCTGGCGAGGTGCGCCACGTCTTTTCCAAGCATGGCGGTTCGCTGGGGACCTCGGGGAGCGTCGCCTGGCAGTTCGAGAAGCGGGGGCTTTTGGTCCTTCCTGATACCAGCGAGCCCACCCAGGAGCTAGCCATCGAGCTGGGCGCCGAGGACTTGGTGGAGTCCGACGGGGTCCTCGAGGTCTACGTCCCCGCAACCGATGTGTTCGCCGTAGCCCGCGCCTTCGAGGAACGGGGGATCAAGCCGGAGAGTGCCGAGGTCACCATGATCCCTCAGAACACCGTCCGCCTGGAACCCGAAGCCGCCGCCAAGGTCATGCGGCTGGTCGAGGCCCTCGAGGACCTCGACGACGTCCAGGCGGTCTACACCAACCTCGACCCCGACTCGGTGGCGGTTTTGGGATGAGGGTGCTGGGGGTCGACCCCGGCATCGCCAACCTGGGCCTGGCCGTAGTCGAAGGCGGCGGTCGGAAGGCCCGACTCCTTTTTTCCGAGGTGGTCACCACCGCTTCCCGGGAACCCGCGGAAGCCCGGGTAGGTCGGCTTTTCACCCGTACCCGGCAGGTCCTCGACGCCTACCGGCCGGAGGCGGTGGCGCTGGAGGCCCAGTACTTCTACCGCCAAAACGAACGGGCCTTCCAGGTGGGTTGGGGGGTCGGCGCCGTTTTGGCTGCCGCCAGCTTGGCGGGTCGGCCGGTCTTCGCCTACGGCCCCATGCAGATCAAGAAGGCCTTGGTGGGGGCGGGGCGGGCGGAAAAATCCCAGGTTGCCTTCATGCTAAGGGCACTCCTCGACGGGCCATTGCCCAGCTCAAACCACGCCACCGACGCGATCGCGGTGGCCCTCACCCACCTGGCCCAGCCCCCCCAAACGCGGGACGAATTCCGCCTGTAAAACCGGTAAGCTCAGGGTATGGTACCCCGAATCGGCGCGCTGATCGTCCTCATCCTATCCCTCGCCATGGCCCAGAGCGTACGCGAGGCAGGGATGGGCGGGGTCGGGCTCCCGGGGCCGGGAACGGCCTGGGAAAACCCGGCCCTAGCCGCAGTAGAAGCTCGGTTCGACCGGGGCACCTGGTCGATACCGGTAGGGCTGTTGGGTCTGTTGCTCCCCGACCGGAGCCCGCTTTACTACTTCGTCGACCCAACCACCTTCTACCAAAGCTTCGACCTGCTGCGTTTTTACGACCAGCTTGGCCACCCCGAAAGCCTACTTGTTAACCCCGCACAAAGCCCCGACGAGGTGGTTCTGAAGGCCAGCCAAGACGAAAGCGGCCGGCTTCAGTTCCGCCTCGAGGACGGCCAGGGTCACCCGCTCCAGCTCACAACCGGAGAGAACATCGGCCCCCGCCTGCCCTGTCTCTTATACACATCTGACGCTGC
>WFNN01000085.1 GCA_015488545.1 Thermaceae bacterium
CCGCCCCCAGAGCGGTACCGAGGCCAGCGCCAGCACCGCCACCCCCGCCACCGCCCAAAGGTCGGCCGGGCTCACCGCCAGGATTGATCCGAAAAGGTAGGTAAAGGCGTCGGCGGCGTACTCGGTTTTAAGCGAGAGCAGGATAATTCCGATCGCCACCGACAGCGAGAAGAAAATGCCCACCGCGGTGTCGCCCCCAAGTGCGGTGCGCTCCCGAACCCAGGCGATTAATAGGGCCACCGCCACGGTGAAGGGAATGGCCACGTAAAGGGGTTCAAGCCCTAAAAAGAGCCCCAGGGCCACCCCGCCAAGGGCGGCGTGCCCAAGCCCCGAACCCAAGAAGCTCATCCGGCGCTGCACCACGAAAACCCCCAGGTAGCTGGCCATGGCCCCGACCAGGACCCCGGCCAGGAGGGCGCGCTGCATGAAGGGCAGGGTAAACGCTTCAACCATCGCGGCGCTCCGGGTGGAAGGCCAAGGCGTGCTCGTGCCCCACGTGCCCAAAGGCCCGACGCAGGCATTCGTCGGTGAGGGCACGCTCGGGGGGGCCGAAACCGATCACCCGACGGTTCAACACCAGCACCCGGGTGGCGTGGTGGTAGGCGGCCTCCCAGTCGTGGGTGATCATCAGGATGGTGGCCCCGGTTTCGTCGCGGTAGGCCTCGAGCAGGCGGTACATATCGGCCTCCCCCAGCACATCCATGCCGGTGGCCGGCTCGTCGAGCAAGAGGAGCCGAGGGCGGCGCACCAGCGCCCGGGCCAAGTAGACCCTTTGGAGCTCCCCGCCGGAAAGGCGGGCCAGGGGCTTTTCGGCCAGCCCTTCGCCGCGCACCCGGGCCAGCGCGGCCAGGGCGCTCTCTCGCTCGCGAGCGAGTATTCGCCCCGGCCAGCGTCGCCGCATGCCGCTTACCACCAGCTCAATGGCCAAGGCAGGGAAGCTGCGGTCGAGGGTCTTGAACTGTGGCACGTAGCCGATCCACTCGGGGGGAACCTGCTCGGGCGGCCGGCCGAAGAGCCAGACCCGTCCCCGGCTCGGGCGGATCAACCCCAGGAGGACCTGGAGCAGGGTGCTCTTCCCCGCCCCGTTGGGGCCGATCACCGCCACGAAGGCCCCGGCAGGCACCACCAGGCTGACCGTCTCCAGCGCCCGGTAACCGCCAAAGCGTACGCTGACGCCCTCGAGCCGGATGGCCTCGTCCACAGAGGACCAGTATAGGCGTTAGGAAGCGTCGTCGCCGCGGGCGACCCGGCGCAGGTGGCGGCGCATCACCTTGCCCGAGGGTGTCTTGGGAAGGGATTCCAGGAAAACCACCTCGGCCGGTTGGGCGTGAGCCCCGAGCCGTTCCGCCACCCGACGGGCCAAGGCTTCGGCTAGCCCTTCGGGGGGCGGGGGGTTCCGAAGCACCACAAAGGCCACCACCACCTCGCCCTCGGTGGGGTCGGGCCGGGGTACCACCACGGCCTCGGCCACGTGGGGGTCTTCCTTGAGCACCGCTTCGATCTCGGCGCTACCGATGCGCTGGCCGGCCACGTTGAGCACCTCGTCGACCCGCCCGAGGATCTGGTAGTAGCCCTCGGCGTCGGTACGGGCGGCGTCGCCGGTGAAGTAATGCCCGGGGAAGCGCTGGAAATACTGGTGCCGGTAACGCTCGGGGTCTTGCCAAAGCCCCTTCATCAACCCGGGCCAGGGGGCCGCCAAGGCCAGGTACCCGCCCCGCCGGGGGTCGTCCACCGGCCGTCCGTCGGCTCCGAGGAGGCGGGGAACAATCCCCGGAAGGGGAAACCCCGCGTACCCCGGCTTCGCGCGGTGAGCCCCGGGAAGGGTGGCGAGCATCGCCCCGCCGCCTTCGGTCTGCCCCCAAGCCTCGACCAGCGGGGCGGACCCCTGCCCCAACTCGAGGTAGGCCCAAAGCCAGGTCGCCGGATCGATCGGGGCGTCCCCGCTAACCATAAGGCGAAGGGCCAGCGGCGCCGGGGGCGGACCCGCCCCCCGCAAGCGGCGGTAGACCGGCGGGGCGGCGTAGAGGACCCGGACCCCGAACCCAGCGAGCACCCGGTAGACCCGCTCGGCGGTGAGCGCGTTCCCCACCCCCTCAAAAAGCACGGTGGTGGCTCCCGATAGCAGGGGGGCAAGGAGCGCGTAGGACTGCCCCCCCTGCCGGCCCAGATCGCTGGTGACCCAGACCACGTCCTCCGGCTTTTGGTCCAGGACCAATCGGGCGGTCAGGTGGGCGTAGACCGGGTAGCCGCCGGCGGTATGGACCACCCCCTGGGGGCGGCCGGTGGGGCCGGAAGTAAAGACCACCAACAGGGGATCCCCGGCCGGCCGCGGCCGGCTCGGATGAGCGGGGGCCTGGAGAAGCTCCTCGAAACCCAGGTCGCGGGCCGGGTCGTGGGGAAAAGCGTGCCCGGTCCGCTCAACCCAGACGCGGTGAGCGGGGAAAGGGCGCCCGCGAAGCCCTTCGAGCAGCGGGGCGGCCACCGCCACCGGCCCATCCCCCCGGAAAAAGCCGTCGGCGCTCACCAGAACCGTGGGCTCGACCCGAAGGATCCGCTCCAAGGCGGCGGCGGGCGAGAGCCCCGAAAAGACCGGCACCGCCACCGCGCCCAGGCGGAACGCCGCCAGCACGGCCACCGCCGCCTCCACCAGGGGCGGAAGGTAGATCGCCACCCGATCCCCGGGAGCCACCCCCAGCTGGGCAAGAGCGCCGGCAAAGCGGGCCACCCGGTCGGCGAGCTCGGCGTAGGTAAGGCGTCGCTCACGGCCATCGATCCCCCGCCAGTAAAGGGCCGGCCGGTCGCCGCGACCGGCCTCCACCCAGCGATCGAGGAGGCTTTGGCCGAGGTCGATGGCGCCCCCCACGAACCAGCGGACTTCGGGCCACTCGCCGGCGAGCACCCGCTCCCAGGGCCGCGCCCACACCAGCTCCCCGGCCGCACGTCCCCAAAAGCCCCCCGGGTCCATAAGGCTTTCCTGGTAAAGCCGGTTGTAGGCCTCGGGGCCGTCCACCCAGGCCTGGCGCTGGAATGTTTCGGGGGGCGGAACGCCCCGCCCGGCGGCGATCTCGGCTTCGATCCGCGCGCGGTCCATGGGTTAGCCAGAGTCTACCAGGCGAAGTGCAGGCGGAACCAGTCCTCTAGGCCCGTCCAGGCCGCCTCCCCCATGCGAAAGAGGTAGACCACGTCGCCGGGTTCCCGGCGAAACCAGGTGTACTGCCGCTTGGCGTAGCGCCAGACCGCCCGCCAGTCGGCCTCGATCGCCTCGTCCAAGCTGAACTCACCGCGGAGGTAGCGAACGACCTCCTTGTAGCCGATGGTCTGAAGGGCGGTGGGCATCGCCGGGTAGCGTTCGAGGAGCCCTTTCACCTCTTCCACCAAGCCGGCGGCAAACTGGCCCCGGGCCCGGGCCTGAATCACCGGCAGGAGCCTGGCCCGCTCCGGCCAGAGGATGAGCTTTTTGTAGGTAAAACGGGGCCTGCGCCGGGGCAGGCGAGCCGGTGGCGCGCCGGTCTGGTGGAGGATCGAAAGCGCTCGCACCAGCCGGCGGGGGTTTTTGCCCACCCGGCGGGCGTCCTCGGGGCTTGCGCGCAAAAGTTCCGCGTAGAGGGCGGAAAAACCCCGGGCTTCGAGCTCCCGCCAGAGACGGGATTCAAGCACGGGATCCGGTGGCGGAACTTCGGGCAGCCCTTCGGAAAGCGCCCGAATGTAGTAGCCGGTCCCCCCCACCACGATCGGGAGCCGTCCCCGGGCCAGCACCTCGGCGATCGCCGCCTCAGCGAGCTCCAAGTACCGCACCACGCTCATTGCCTCGCTGGGCTCGAGAACATCCACCAGATGGTGCGGCACCCGGGCGCGCTCCTCCCGGGAAGGCTTAGCGGTGCCGATATCGAGGCCCCTGTAGACCAACGTGGCGTCGGCGTTGACGACCTCGAGGCCGTACCGCTCAGCCAACCGGAGCGCCAAGCTGCTCTTCCCGGTGGCCGTCGGACCGGCCAGCACGGGAATCGGGGTACGGTTCACCGGGACCGTTTTACCACGTGGCAGCGCCGACAGCGCGGCTCGTAGGTCTCGGCCGCGCCCACCAGCACCACCGGGTCGTCGTAGCTGGCCGGCTCCCCTTCGATCAACCGCTGGGTCCGGGTGGCCGGCGACCCGCAACGAACGCAAACCGCGGTGAGCTTCTCCACAAACTCGGCCCGGGCAAGGAGATCGGGAATCGGGCCGAAGGGCTCACCGCGGAAATCCATGTCGAGGCCGGCCACCACCACCCGCACCCCGGCGTCGGCCAGCCGTTCTGCCAGGGAGACCAGCCCTTCGTCGAAGAACTGCCCCTCGTCCACCGCCACCACGTGGGGAAAGGGGCGTTCCAGAGCGGCGAAAAGCCCCTCGCTCCCCTCCACCGGTAGGGCCTCGATGCGTTTGCCGTCGTGGCTCACCACATCGGTCTTGTGGTAGCGGTCATCGAGCTTGGGTTTGAACACCTGCACCCGCTGGCCGGCGATCAAAGCACGCTTAACCCGCCGAATAAGCTCCTCGGATTTACCAGAAAACATCGGGCCTACGATCACCTCGATCCAGCCCGAGGCGGTAAACAGCGGCGGGACCGTCATGGCCGCGGTTGGCTAGGCCTTTTTGCGCTTCAGGTTTTTCTTGTAGCTGTCGCCGTAGCGGCGCTGGAACCGCTCGACCCGCCCCTCGGTGTCGACGAAACGCTGCTGGCCGGTGTAGAAGGGGTGGCAGGCGGAGCAAACCTCGACGTGGATCTCGGGCTTGGTCGAGTAGGTGTGGATCACGTTGCCGCAGCCGCAGATGATGCGGGCGGGGACCAGCTTGGGATGGATGCCTTCCTTCATCAGCTCACCTCCGCGCACGGTCTTGGTCGTGCGCAAAAACCTTGTTCAAGGTAGCAGATCGGCGAGCAAGCGGCAAGAGCTTCCCCCGATCGGGGGTGGCAAACTACCCCCTTGGGGTATAGCCTGAGAGGCATGAAGGCACGCAACCTAGTACCCCTCGCCCTCTTGCTCCTGCTGCTCGCGGCCTGCACCACGCCCCCCATCACGATCCCCCTTTCCGACGTCACCCTGGACCTCCAAGTGGCCGCCGAAAGCGCGGGCCAAGTCCTCTTTCCCGAAAATCCCCTGGACGTGAAAAACCCGGTGCCGGCAACCTCTATCGCAGCGGTGACGATCAAGGGCGAGGCCCGCCTAGCCAATGGCGCCGATGTGAGCTTTGAAGTATACGCCACCGACACCGACCCCCAAACGCTCGGCTGCCAAAAGGTGGGCACCCCCCTCACCGGTTACTTTTACGCTTGCGATCCGAACACGCCGGGGATTGCCAAGGTTAGCCAGTCAACGATCGCTTTTAACGGCAGCCAAGGCCCGGTCCCCTTTACCCTCAGTGGGGACACGCTGGCCAAAGGCATCAACCAGCAAAGCCTGTATTTGGGAACGGTCATTCGCGGCGCCACCGCGGGTAACACGCTCTACCTCCAAAACCTCACCGCCACCGTGCAGCTAAACGTCGGCCAATGAGGACTGCGGGGCCTCTGGCCCCGCAGTCTCAGGCACCGCTACTTGAGCAACGCCCGCCACCGCTCAAAGGGCATAAAGCCGACCTCCTTCTGGCCGTTCACGAAGAAGGTGGGGGTACCGTCCACCCCAAGGGCGGTGGCCAGGTCGCGGTCGAAGCGAACCCGCTCGCGCACCTTTGGGTCCTTTAGGCAGGCCCCGAGCTTTTCGGAATCTAGGCTTAGCTGGCGGGCGTAGTCGATCAGCTTACGGTCGAGTTGATCGCCGGTAAGCCCCGCCCAGTCGCGCACCGCCCGGAAGAGCAGGGTGTGGTAGTCGAGGAAGCGGTCCTTGGCCTGGTCGTAAACGCACTCAGCGGCGACACTGGCCTGGAAAACGTCGTCCTGGCCGCTGAAGGGCAACGCCCGGAAGACGTAGCGAACCCGGCCCTTTTCGACGTACTCGCTAAAGAGCCGGGGAAGGACCTTAAGCGCGTGGTCGCGGCAGTGAGGGCAACGGTAATTGCCGAACTCGACCACGGTGACCGGGGCCGTGACGGAGCCGAAGACCAGGTGGGCCTTCATCAAGGGATCGGGGTTTTCGATGGCGACGTCCCCGCCGGTACCGGCCGAGGACGCCCCTCCCTTCTTGCCCAAAAGGAAAACCCCGCCGATAGCCAGCACAGCGACCGCAGCGATGACCGCGAAGAGCGTCCGTTGCATACCCATAACTATTCCCCCTCAAGATGAGAAATCACTTCCACTGCAGACGGTAGAGCTCGACCACCTCTTCGGGGGTGGTGGCCTCCTCCGGACTCTTGTCGTCGCGGTAGCGGAGAAACCGGGGAAAACGGAGCGCGAGCCCCCGCCCTTCCTTAACCCGGCCGTAGGCGCAGGTGTGGTTGGGGCTCAGGGTAATCTCCTGCGCCTCGACCTCGATGACCAGCCGGGGCTCGAACCACACGTCGGGCTCCAGCAGCGCCCAGACCCGCGGGGCCGGCTCACCGCGGCGCAGGGGGTCGAGGCGCTCGGGCAGCACCTTTTGCAGGTCCTCGTCGGTGAAGCCCGAACCCACCTTGGTCACGGTCTCGAAGCGGTCCTCGGCGGGGTTGTAGGCGGCCACCAAAAGCGAACCGTAGGTACCGCTCCGCCGGCCCCGGCCCCACCAGGCCCCCACCACCACCAGGTCCAGGGTATCGGCCAGGCGGCCGCCGGCGGCCCGCTTGTACTTGACCCACTTAAAGCCCCGCTTGCCGGCCTCGTAGTTGCCGTCGGGGCGCTTGCACATGAGGCCCTCGTCGCCGACCTCGAGGGCCAGGTCGAAAAACGCATCGAGCGCCTCCACGCTCTCGATCCAGCGGCGCTCCGAGGGCTCGAAGCGTTCGGTCTTGGGAACAAAGGCCTCTAGGCGCTTTCGCCGCTCGGTAAGGGGCAGATCGATCAGCGCCTCGCCGTCCAGGTAGAGCAGCTCGAAGACGAAGGCCTTCACCGGGTACCTCTCGATAAGCTCGGGGGTGAGGTGCTTGACCTTGCGGTTTAGGACGTACTGAAACGGCAAAAGCTCGCCGGTATCGGGGTCGTAGACCACCGCCTCGGCCTCGAGGATGTAGGGCCTTTTGAGGTGGGCCCGGAGGGCCTCGAGGAGGTCCGGGTACTGGTGGGTGATGTTCTCGATGCGGCGGGAGTAGACCCAAAACCGTTCGCCGTCAAAGTGGACCTGGACCCGCTCGCCGTCGTACTTGTACTCGGCTAGGTGGGGCCCCAGCTTCTTCAGGATCGCCTCGGCGTCGGGCAGGCGCTCGGCCAGCATCATCCGGATCGGCTTGCCCACCTGAACCTGGACGTGGGCGAGGGCCTCCTCCCCCTTTAGCGCGAGCTCGGCCACGTAGGCGAGGTCGGAAGTGAGGTTGTAGGCCCGCTCCAAAAGGGGCCGCTTTTTGCGGTCGCCGAGGAGGGCTTGGGCCATGGCCTCGAGAATCGTCGCCTCCCCCACCCCGAGCCGCAGGCGGCCGGTGACGATGCGAAGAATGTAGAGGCCTTCCAGGGGACTGGCGCTTTTGAGCAGATCGGCCAAACGCTCGCGCTTCCTGAGTTGGGAACCGGGGCCGGCGTCCTCGGCCAGGTCCCGGAGCTGGTCGTAAACCGCCAGGAGGGGCAGCCCGCCCTCGTGCTCGGGAAGCTCCGTCTCGGCCACCCTGCCGAGGTCGCCCAGTTCGCGAACCTCCTTCCAAAGCTCGGCCTCGTCCCGCCCCAACGCCATAGCCAGGGCTTTGGCGGCCTCCTTCTCGGCGACCCCAAATTCCAGCCCCTCGAACTCGGGGGCCACCCGCCCGGTGAGCAAAAGCACCGCTTTGGGCCATTCCTCGGGGGCAAGCTCGGCAAAGAGCACAGAGAGGCGACGGATGATCTCCAGGCGGCCGCTTTCCGCTTCGATCCCCGCCAGATGCTCGGCGAAGCGTTTGAACGTCATAACCCCACTCTATAGCCTGGTAAGCGTGACCGTTCTCGCGGTGGACACCGCCACTCCCTACTTGGTCCTAGGAACCCCCGACGCCGAGCTGGCCCTGCGGGTTGAAAGGAAGCACAGCGAGCTGATCGGGGAGACCCTGCGAGCGTTCCTCGATCGGGCAGGCATCGGGCTTGAGGACCTGGAAGGCGTGGTCGCCGGGCAGGGCCCGGGGTCCTACACCGGGCTTCGGATAGGGATCGCCTTTGCCCAGGGACTCGCCCGGGCCCTGGGCGTCCCGGCGGTAGGGGTCGACACCCTGGCGGCGGTGGCCGCCCGGCACCCGGGTACGGCGGCGGCCGGAGTCAGCGCCCGAAACCGGCTGGTTTTCGCGGCCGGCTACCGCTTCGAAGGGGGCACGCCAGTGCTTGATTGGGGCCCCGAGAAGCTGCCCCTCGAGGCGTACCGCGAACGCCCGGGCTGCCACCTCCTCGACCTCCCCCCCTCGGGGAGGGCGCTGGCCCAGCTAGGAGCAGCAAGGCTGCGCGCCGGCGTACGGGGTTTTCGCCCCCACTACCTCTGAGTCCTGCTAGAATGCCGGTATTATGAAGCGCCTTCTCCTGCTAACCGGTGCCCTGGTGACGGCGGCCGCCGCGTACGCCGCCAGCCTTCCAGCGGAAGCGCCCCCGGGCGCGGTCTTTGCTTTTTACACCCGCAACCTGGCGATAAAGAAGGCCTTTTTCGTCGACTTCCAGGCCGAGCTCGCCCGGCAAAAGCTCACCTGGAACGACCTCATCGCCCTTTTCGGCGGGGAGGAGGCCGACAAGGCCGCAAGCGCCGAGCTCAAGCGGGTGCTCCCCCTTTTCTCGTTGGACGCGATCGGGCAGGAAGGCCTCTTTGCGATCTACCCCGACGGCAGCCTGCTGGCCCTGGCTCGCCCCTCGGCGGCGTCCCAGGACCGGGTACTCGGTGCCCTCAAACAAGCCCTGGGCCCAACCCGCCCCTACCACGGCTGGCAGGTAAAGGACCTAAGCCAACCCGAAGAAAACTACCAGGTCCTGGCCGGCTACCGGGGGCGAACGATGCTGCTCTACGGCCACCTGGGGAAGCAACCCGGGATCGCCGGGGGCTTCTTCGCAGCCCAGGTCAGGAAAGGGCTGCGGTTTCCCCTCGAGGGCGACCTCGCCTACTTTTTCGACGCGCGACCGCTCGTCCCCCTGGCCGAGCAACTGGCCAAAACCAACGGCCAAGGGGAAAAGGGTGGGTTCCCGCCGCGGCTTCTGGCCGCCCTTAAAACCCCGGAAAGCTACGCCGCCGCCCTCACCCTCGATACCTCGGGCATCCGAAGCCGTGCGCGCTTCGTGCTCAACCCCGGGGGCGACCCCGAGCTCGCCGGGCTTTTTCTCGCGCCGTGCCGACCCTGGGCCCTCGGCGACCTTCCCAGGGGAGTCTCGGCCTCGAGCTTCTGCTTCCCGATCGCGAAATTCGGCAGCTACCTGGGTAAGCTCGCCCGCGACTTTGGCCAGGAAGGCTTTGACCTTGACCTCACGGCCTTTGGCGACCGCGTCGCCTTCGTGAGCTTTGCGCCCGAAAAGGCCAGCGCCCCACCCACCGGCCAAAACCTTGCGGGCGACCTCCTAGTCTTTATCGAAGCCAGGGACGACCTTACCGCCGAGACCACCCTGCTTTCCTGGCTCCAGCTCCTGGCCGCAAGCAGCACCCCGAGCGGCCAAGGGGGTTTTTCCGTCGAGCGCTTTGCGGTGGGGTCCTACCAGGGGAAGAAAATCACCCTGGGCCTGGGGCAGCCGGTCTACCTTTTTAACCTCGGCGACCGAATTGCCCTGGCGACCAGCGAGCAGGCCGCCCGGGCCCTGGCCGGCCCCAAGCTCTCGAGCGACCCCCTCTTCCAAAAGTACGCCGATCGCTACCCCGCCGACGCCCACAGCCTTGGCTTCGGGGATCTCCGACGATCGGTAAAGAGCCTGGCGCGCGAACTCCTGACCACCACCCCGCTGGCGGTCAGCCAGACCACCACCCCCAAGGAGGCCATGGCGCTGCTTGAGCGCGTGGCCAACTACCTCGACTTCGTAGCCGGCAAGCTGGGGGCGGTGGTGAGCTACACCCGGATCGAAGACCACGCGGTGGTCAGCGAATCGTTCTCGGAGGTGCACTGGTAGGCTTTTTCTCGCCCTCCTTCCTTCTGCTCCTTCCGCCGGTGCTGGGGCTCATCTACTGGCTCTACCCCCGGCAACAACCCCGGCGCCGTCCGGCGACCGGGGTCTTCCTGTGGCGGGCCGGCTCCGCCCGGAGCCGCCGGCGACTGGACCTCCGGCTCTGGCTTCTGCTTGCGGCCGGGGCCTCTGTGATCCTCGCCCTGGCGGGGCCCTGGGTGCGCGGGCCTTCCCGGGGGTGGCGGTGGTCCTCGACGCCAGCGCCTCGATGGCGGCCGACCAGCGCTGGCAAAAAGCCCGGGCCGCCGCCCGGCGGCTCATTGCCCGGGCCCGCCGGGCGGTGCTGGTCCGGGCCGGTCGCCGGATTCAAAGCTTTGGTCCGGCACCGGGCGCCAACCTCGTCCGCACGCTGGACACCCTCCGCCCGGGCGACCGGGGAGCGGATCTCCCGGCCGGGGTGGCCGCCGCCCGGGCCGCTCTGCCCGGGGCAACGGTATGGGTGGTAAGCGACGACGCCCCGCCGGCCGGCACCGGGTACATCAACGTTGCCGGGGAGGAACCCAACCTCGGCATCGTGGCGCTCGAACCGGGGTTCCTGGCGCTGGGCAACGCCGGACCCGGAGCCCGGACGGTCCAGGTGCGGGTGAACGGCCGCCCCTATCGGGTGACGGTCCCGGCACGGGGCTTTGCCGGCGTCGCCCTAGCGGAAACGACCCGCGCGCAGGCCGAAATCCCCGGCCGAGATGCCCTCCCCCTGGACGACCGGGACGATCTCCTCGCCCGCCGGCCCCGGGTCTACGCCCCCGGGGCCGGCCCCGGTCTGGCGCGGCTGCTCGCCCTCCTATCGGCGCGGCCGGTGCCGGAAAAAGACGCCGAGGTGGCGATCCTGGAAGCCACCCCCGCCGGCCCGCCCGAGCG
>WFNN01000086.1 GCA_015488545.1 Thermaceae bacterium
GCCTGCCAGAAGACCCCGCCCTCCTGCCCGGCGCCCCCCGCCCGTACCGCAAAGGGGTCTCCTACGGCTTCGTCTTTACCGGTAAAGGGGTGTGCGTGCCGGTGGTCTACGGCGAGGGCGTGGTGGCCACGAGCGACGGCGAGGTCATCAAGGCCGACCTCGACTACCAACCCCCCAGCAAGGCCGCGTTCGACGCGCTTTTGGAGGCGGTCAAAAACGGGGCCAGCCCGGAGCAAATGGACCGGCTGCGGGGTCGCGAGATCTGGATCCGCCACCCCGATGGCTGGATTAGCGTCTACGCCCACCTCGCCGCCATCGCCCCCGGCATCAAGCCGGGCGTGCGGGTGCGACGGGGCGACTGGATCGGCTACCTGGGCAACAGCGGCACCAGCTACGAGGTCGAGGGCTCCAAGGGGGCCCCGAGGCTGCTCTTCGAACTCTGGCAGGGCGAGGTGGGTAAGGGCCGTTACTTCGGCCAGGGGCTCGCACCCGAGGCGGTGCGCCAAAAAGCCCAGGACTTCTTCGAACGATTGCCATGAGGGAAGCGTTTCAGGCGGTCTGGCAAAACCCCTACGTCCGGGTAACGGTTTACCTGACGCTCTTCTACGCCGCCCTCTGGGTGCTCGGGCGGGCCATGCAAGCGGTTACCGTCTTTCTCGGGGCCTACGTCCTCGCCTACCTGGTGGAACCGCTTCTTAGGCGTCTGGAAGCAAAACGGGTGCCCCGTTGGCTGGGGGTGCTGCTCGTCTACCTGGCGGGCTTTTTGTTTTTGGGGCTGGCCTCGGTGCTGCTCTACCAGGTGGTGGCCCAGCTCTCCAGCTTCGCCAGCGCCCTGCCCCAGCTCACCAAAGCGTTCCTGGGCTGGCTCAAGGCGCTGGTGGGCTGGGCGGAGCGGGTGACCCGTCCGCTGGGGATCGAGGCCACCCTGCAGAATTTCCTCGACCAGGCTTCCGGTGATCTTGGAAACCTTTTGCAGCAATTCACCCAAACCTTCCTCGACTGGCTCCGGGCGCTCCTAGCCGGAGGAAGGGGGGTGCTGGCCGGCATGGCCCAAGTGGTCGGCGGGGTGCTCCAGTTCGTGCTGGTGTTGCTGGTCGCGGCCTACCTGATGCTCGACTTCGGGATGGTCGGCCGCACCTTCCGCCGGCTCATCCCCCGCCCCTACCAACCCCTGGCCGCCGAACTCGCCGAAAAACTCGACCGCGCGGTGGGCGGCTACCTCCGGGGGCAGCTGGCGGTGGCGGCGCTCGCCGGGGTCACGCTGGGGGTGGGCTACGCCCTGGTGGGGGTTCCGATGGCCGCCTCGCTAGGGTTCATCGGGGCGGTTTTCAACCTGGTCCCCTACCTGGGGGGGCTGGTTTCGCTTCTCCTGGCGGTCCTTCTCGCCGCCACCAAGGGCTGGCTCTACGTTCTCTTGGCCATTTTGGTCTTCGCCATCGAGAACCAAATCGAAGCCAACGTCTACTCCCCCTGGGTCCTCGCCCGCACCACCGAGCTCCACCCGGTGACGGTGGTGCTGGCGATCCTGGCCGGGGCGTCGTTGGCCGGGGTGTGGGGAGCCTTGCTAGCGGTGCCCACCGCCGCCTTCCTGCGCCTTTTGGTCACCGACTACTACCCCAAAACCCGTTTCTACCGCGAGGGCTAACGCCCGGAGCGCTCCCAGTACACCCGGGCGCTGTCCAGAAGTCGGGCCACCGTGTGGCGGTTGCGCCGCTCGATCTCGGCCCGACGGGGGATAGAAAATCCGGGCTCGCGGTCCTCCAGGGTGGGGGGAAGCTCGATCCCGAGCCGTTCCTGCCAACGCCGGCGCCATTCCTCCGGGATCGCTTCGGGCGGATTTCGTCCCTGAATCCAAAAGTAAAGCAGGGCCCAAACCCGGGGGGTGGCGTCGAAGGAATACCCCCCGCCCAGGGTGAAGGCGATCCGACCGCCGGCGTAGCGTTCGGCGAGCTCGACGAGACGGGGAAAGGCATGGCGGTAGCTCCGGGTGGTGAGCAAAAGATCGGCCAGGGGGTCGAGGTAATGGGCGTCGGCCCCGGCCTGGACCAGGATCAGGTCCGGCCGGAACCAGGCCAACGCCGCCGGCACCACCGCCTCGAAGGCCTCGATCCAGCTTTCGTCCTCGGTGAAGGGCTCGAAGGGGACGTTGAGCTTGGTCCCCAGGGCTCCGCCGCGTCCCAGCTCGTGGACGTGGCCGGTGCCGGGAAAGAGGTAGCGGCCCGACTCGTGAAAGCTGATGGTGAGGACCCGGGGCTCGTCGTAGAAGATCCACTGAACCCCGTCGCCGTGGTGCACGTCAACATCGACGTAGGCGACCCGGAGCCCCTCCCCCAGGGCCCAGCGAATGGCCACCGCCAGGTCGTTGTAAACGCAAAACCCCGAGGCCCGATCGTACTGGGCGTGGTGCAGCCCGCCGCCGAGCTGAAGCGCCCGGTCCGCCTGCCCGAGGGCCACCCGCCGAACCGCCTCCACCGTGCCCCCGACCAGGCGGCGGGTGATCCGGTCCATGTCGGGGAAAACCGGGGTGTCGCCGGTGCCCAGCCCGTAGTGCCCGAGGTCGGGCACCGCCTCGCCCCGCGAGGCCGCCTCCACCCGGCGCACGTAGCGCTCAGCGTGCACCGAAAGCACGTCCTCCCGGGTGGCGAGCGGGGCTTCGACGTAAACCGGGGTCTCCCCCAGCGCCGAAAGCAGCTCCCGCACCATCACCAAGCGCAGCGGGCTAAAAGGGTGGTCGGCGCCAAGGTCGTAGTCCAGGTACTCGGGGTGGAAGACTACCGGGACCATGGTTTTTCCGGGGGCCAGACCACCTCAAAGCCCCGCGCCCGCAGCTCGTCGGCCAGGGGGCGGACCTCGAGGGTCTCCACCCGGAGCACGTTCATCACCTTGTCGTCCTCGATAGGGTAGGTGAGCACCGAGTGGATGTTGATCTTCTTCTCGGCGAAGAAGGCGGTGAGCCGCGCCAGCTGCCCCGGCCGGTCAGGTAGCAACACCTCCAGCCGCCCCGAGGGGCGGGTGGCCCCGGTAAGGATGATCAGCGCGTCCAGAAGGTCGATGCCGGTGATGATCCCCACCAGCTCCTTCCCCTCAACCACCGGCAGGCACCCCACCTTTTCCTCCCGCATGAGCCGGGCGGCGTCCTCCACCGGGTCGAGGGGGTCGGCGGTCAGGACCGGCCGCTTCATGACCTCGTAGATCCTGGCGTCGCAGGAAAGGGGGTTCGGGCGCAGGACGCTCGTGGCCAGCCGGATGTCGCGGTCGGTGATGATTCCCACCAGCCGCCCCTCGTCGAGCACCGGAAGGTGGCGGATGCCCCGCTCCCACATCAGCTGGTGGGCCTCGCGAAGGGTCGCCTGGGGGCCGATGGTGATCACCGGCCGCTTCATAATGTCCTTGACCAGCATCGGATCTATTATCCGCTATTTTTCGTAGGGCTTGCCGATCGCCGCCGGCGGCCGGGCCCGGCCGATAAAGCCGGCCAGCACCAGCATGGTCAGGACGAAGGGGAAAGCCTGGATCAGCGGCGACGGCAGGATCCCGGTGCCCTCGATCAGGATCCGGAAGGCCTCGGCAAAGCCAAAAAGCAGGGTGGCTCCGAGGATCCCGAGCGGGTGCCACTGGCCAAAGATCAGCGCCGCCAGGGCAATGAACCCCCGCCCCGCCGCCATTAACCGGGTGAAGTGGTTGAGCTCAGAAATCGAGAGGTAGGCCCCGGCCAGTCCGGCCAGCACGCCGGAAAGCAACACCCCCTGGTAGCGCATCCAGAAGACGTTGATCCCCAGGCTATCGGCGGCCTCGGGGTTCTCCCCCACCGAGCGCAGGCGGAGCCCCCAGGGTGTTTTAAACAGCACGTAGTAGGTGACCGGAACCAGCAGAAAGGCAAGGTAGACGAGCGGGCTCTGGTCCAGGATGCGGCCCACCGGGGTGGAAAAGAAATCGCGGAGGAAGGGAAGGTAAGCGTCCATGGGGAGGATGCGGTGGGCGATGTCCTTGCTATCGCTGGTGTTGTGGTAGAGGAACAGCAGCACGATCGAGGGCAGGCCGAAGGAGAGCATGTTCACCGCGGTGCCCGAGACGATCTGGTCGGCCCGGTAGCGGATCGAGACCACCGCGTGGATCCAGGCCACCAGGGTCCCCACCACCATGGCCGCCAGCACCCCCAGCCAGGGGATCCACCAGATCCGCACGTTAGGGTCCTGGGCCAGGTAGGGGGCTTCGACCAGCTGCACGGTCACCGCCGCCGCCAGGGCGCCGAAGTTGATGATGCCCTCGAGGGCGATGTTCACCACCCCCGCGCGCTCGTTGAACATCCCGCCCAGGGCGGTGAACAAAAGCGGGGTGGTCTGCCTGAGGGCTCCGGCCACCAGGGCCACCAGGAAAGCGCTTGAAAAAACGTCCATTAGCGAACCTCCTCGAGGGCGTGCCCCGGCTCCAGGCGCTTGAGCGCCTCGGTGGCCAAAAGCGGCTCGACGAAGTAGCGGGGCAAAAAGCCCCCGGCTGCGATGAAGAGCACGATCAACGACTCCAGTACGGTGACGAGCTCGCGGCTGATCCCCAGCTGGATGTTGAGCTGGAGACCACCGGTCAGCAACACGCCGAAGAGGAAGGCGGCGAGCGTCACTCCCACCGGGGTGTTCTGCCCCATCAGCGCCACCGCGATCCCGTCAAAGCCCACCGTGTAGGGAATCGACTGCTTAAACCGGTATTCGTCAATCCCCCCACCGAGCACGTAGTGGGTGGCGGCCAGACCGGCCAGGGCTCCGGCGATGGCCATGGTCAGGACCAGCTTGGCAGTGATGTTGACCCCGGCGTACTCCGCCGCCTTGGGAGCGAGCCCCACCGCCCGCAGCTCGTAGCCGTACTTGGTCCGCCACATGTAGAAGTTGTAGAACGCCACCGCGAAAAGCGCGATCACGAAGGAACCGTTCAGGCGCACCGAGACCAAATCGGCGCTCACCTGGGCGGGAATACCGGGCAGAACCCCCCCAACCAGGTAGCCGAGCACCCCGGCCCCGAGGGCCGCGATCACCCGCCGACCAAGCTCCATCCGCCGGCCCAGGTAGTAGACCAGAAGCAGGGCGAGGAGCGCAAGCGGCAGGGCCAAGGAGAGCTCGCCGGGCCCCGCCCCCTTAAACCCCAGCATCTGGATGAACATGGGGATGCGGGCGGTCTCGTGGATCAGAAGGCTCTTGGGCTCGTAGCCCGGCGCCTTAAAGGGAAAGTGCACCACGTGGCCGAAGAACGACCATTCGTTCTTGGAGAGCAAAAGCAGCATCACCGAGACCGCGACGTAGTTCATCATGATGGTGTTGATCACCTCGTGGGCGCCGAAACGGGCCTTGAGCCAACCGGGGATCGCCCCCCAAACCGCGCCCCCCAGGGCAGCGGCGGCGATCGCCGCCGGCAGCACCAAAAACCGGGGGCCCGGCAGGTAAAGGCCAGCGAACATCGCGAAGACCGCCCCCATGACCAGCTGCCCCGGGGCCCCGATGTTAAAGAGCCCGGCCTTAAAGCCAAAGGCGACGCTAAGGCCGGTGAAGATGAGCGGGGTGGCGATCACCGCCGACTGAAAGAGCCCGGGGAGGCTGAGCACCGGCCCGAAGAGGAGCTGGAAGGTGTAGGTGACCAGGTCGAACTTGCCCACCAGGTAGCCGTAGGTCGAAAGCCCCTCGCGCACCCCGGGGATAGGGCGGAGGATCCACACCAGGACGCCGCCGGCCACCATCGCCAAAAGCAGGCTCACCAGCGGCACCACCACCCCGCGGTAACGGATCAGTAGCCCTCGACCGGCGGGCTGGCTCATGCGGGCGGCGACCAGCAGGTAAAGGGCAAAAAAGAGCTGAAGGTAAAGCCCCAGCGAAAGCGAATGGCGCCTTAGGGGGGGCCGCCGAGCCCCCTCGGCCAGGGCGGCGGCGTTGACCGCGTCGACCAGGTGGTAGAAGAGGAAGGCCTCGAGGCCGAACGCAACCAGCCCGATGGCCCCGAGGAGGTAAAGCGCCCGCGCCCGGCGCTCCCCGTTTAAAAGGAGGAAGACCAGGGCGGCCACCACCGCCAGGGCCACCCAGCCCCAAAAGGCGACGCCGATCCAGCCGAGCTCGGGGACCGGCCCCCGGGCCCCGCTGGGGTTCACCACCCCAAACGGCGCCAGAAGGACCCCGCGGCCGCCGAACGATCGCTTGGCCACAAACCAGGGGCTCACCGCCAGCAAAAGGGCGAAGACCAGGCTTACGAGAGGGGCAAGGAGGCGGTTCACGGGGGGTTATTTTAAGCCAACCCGGGCGTATGATGCGGGCCGTGGATCCGGTGAAGCGCCAACCTGAGTCGGTGCGGGGGATGTTCGACGCCATCGCCGGGCGCTACGACCTTCTGAACCACCTGCTCTCCTTCGGGGTCGATCGCCGCTGGCGGCGGCTCGCCGCCCGGGAGGCCCTGGCGAAACGCCCCGACCGGGTCCTCGACGTGGCCACCGGCACCGGGGACCTGGCGCTCCTGCTCAAGCGCCTGGCCCCGGCGGCCGAGGTGGTGGGGGTCGACTTCGCCCCCGAGATGCTGCGGCGCGCCCGGGCCAAGGCCGAAAGGGCCGGGCTGGGGGTGCGGTTCCTCGAGGCCGACGCCCTCGCCCTCCCCTTCGACGACGGCGCCTTCGACGCCCTTACCGTGGCCTTCGGGTTCCGCAACTTCGCCGATTACCGGCGGGGGCTCGCCGAGTTCTTCCGGGTGCTGACCCCCGGCGGGCGGGCGGTGATCCTGGAGTTTCCCCCGCCACCCAAGGGGCTTTGGGGGCGGATCTACGGCTTCTACCACCGCCGGGTGCTGCCGGCCGTCGGGGGGCTCATCTCCGGCCGGCCGGAGGCCTACCGCTACCTGCCCGAGAGCGTGGCGCGGTTTCCCCCGCCCGACGAGGTGGCCGCGATGCTCCGGGAGGCCGGGTTCTCCCCCCGCGTCCGGATCTTGACCGGGGGCCTCGCCGCGCTATTTATAGGGGATAAGGATGCTTGAGGTGGCCACCCCCCTGGGCGCCCCGGATCGCAAACCGCCGGCCGGCGAGCAGCTGGCCCTGGAGTACGCGTTGGAGGTGCTCCAGGGGGAGGTGTACGAAAACCCGGTGGCCCGGCTGATCCACGCGCCCGCCGGGGTTTACTGCGAGCTCAAGCACCCCTTCGTCGCCTTCTACGCCCGGCTGGCCCCGGCCCTAGCCGAGGTGCTCGGCGAGCGGGACGCCCGGCGGGTGGTCTGGGAAGCCCTAGCCCGCCGGCAGGCCCGCGAGGGCGACCTGCTTTTGGTCTACGACGAGCGGACCTACTACCTGGCGGCCGGGGAGGAGACGGGAAAACCCCGCCTGGAGGCCCCCTACCTGCTCCTCTTCGAGGCCAGGCGGACCCGCTGGTTGCTCTTTTTCCAGGGGAAGGAGTTCCTGTTCTTCCGCTTCTCGCCCGGCCTACCCGTGCTCGGGGGAGCGGTGGCGTGAACCGCTTCGACGTGCTGGTGGTGGGCGCCGGTTTCGCCGGAAGCGAAGCCGCCTACGCCCTGGCCCAAAGCGGAAAGCGCGTGGGGCTCATGACCCAGAGCCTCGACGCCCTTTTCCTACCGGTGACCGAGGTCACCGATCCCCCGCGACCGGGCACCCTTTTCGCCGAGGTCTTCGAAGTGGGCCTGCCCCCTTTCCTCCTGCACGCCCGGGCCAAGTGGCGGCTGGAGGCGCTGGCCCCGGCCCTCCACCTGTTCCAGGCCACCGCCGTGCGCCTCGTCGTCGAGGGTGACCGAGCGGTGGGCGTGGAGAGCTGGGAAGGGCCGTCCTACCGGGCGGAGCGGGTGGTCCTGGCGGTGGGCACCTTCCTCGGTGCCCGGCTTTCGGTGGGGGCGCTGGAAGAGCGCGCCGGTCGCCTGGGCGAAGCCGCCTACGACGACCTTTTTGAGGACCTGAAGGCCCGGGGTTTCGCCTTCACCCCCGCCGAGCAGGCCGCCCCGCCCTACAAAGGGGCGCCAGGTTACCGCGTGCGGTTTTACCGCTTCGCCGACGACGAGTGGGAGCGGGCAACCTTCCGCCTCCCCCGCCTTGAGGGGCTCTACGCGGTCGGGGCCTGCACCACAGGGGGCACCCGCTACGCCCGTGAGAGCGAAGACGGGCTACGGCTCGCCCGGCACCTCCTCGGCGAGGGCCAGAACCTTCCGGGCCAGGGCGCTTAAGGGCCGGGCGGCGGGGTCCTCGCCGTCCCGATCGGTCCGGGCCAGGTACACCCGGACCCGCACCCGGCGGTGGCTCAGCCCGTGCCGCACCTCGCCTAGGAAGCGGGCGTCGTCGGGGCCCAGGCCGAAGCGGGCCAAGAGCCGGCCCTCGTCCTCGTCCATGGGGGGGCCGTAAAGCCCCGCCCAGGGGCCCTGGGGGCGGGCCTCGAGCACCGGTCCCCGACGCCCCCGAAGGACCAAGGCGGTAAGCCGCCATTCCCGCACCCGGCGCCCTCGCCGGGCGGGGTAGCGCCCGGGGTCGGCGCGGCCCCGGCAACCCACCCGAAGCGGACACGCCTCACAGGCGGGGCGGCGGGGGGTGCAGAGGGTGGCCCCGAGCTCGATCAGAGCCTGGTTCATTTCCGCGGGTTCGGCGGCGACCAGGGGCCGGGCGAGGTCGAAGAGCTTTTTGGGGCTCGATCGCTCCAGGGCGAAGTAGCGCGAAAGCACCCGCCGGACGTTGCCGTCGATCGCCGGCACCGGCTCGCCAAAGGCGAAGGCGGCCACCGCGGCGGCGGTGTAGGGCCCGAGCCCAGGGAGCTGCCTTAGCCCATCAAAGGTCCAGGGAAAGCCCTTTTCGGCGATCTCCCTCGCCGCCCGCCAGAGGTTCTCCGCCCGGCGGTAGTAGCCAAGCCCCTGCCAGATACGAAGCAACTCCTCCAGCGGGGCCGCGGCCAGCGTCTGGGGGGTAGGGAAGCGGGCGAGAAGGCGTTCGAAGTAGGGGATCGCTTGCTCGACCCGGGTTTGCTGCAACACCACTTCGGAAACGAGAATCGCCCAGGGATCGGCAGTGCGCCGCCAGGGTAGATCACGGGCGTTCGCCCGGTACCAGGCGAGGAGCCTTTGCACGTGAAACGACCCCGGCACGGCCCCAGGGTACCGGCCCTGCCCCGGATCGGCTATGCCCTTCTTCCCCGGGACTACGCCAACGAAGCGGTGGCCGGCGCCCTCTTTATCGCCCTAATGGGTGCCGCGGTGGGGTTTGCAATCGACCTCGTTGCGCCCTGCTCCGCTACCCCACGCCCTCGACTTGAAGGATGCCTCCAATCGGCAGTCAGTATTTAGGATGTTTGCTGTTACTAGCGCTTAGAAGTCCTGTTTCAAGAACGCAGTCAGTCAAACGTCGTAATTGGGGCCGTTGTCGGGGCTGCTTTCGAGATTTGTAAACAAATAACTTCAAGTGGTCGTGTTAGGGATTGGGGAGCTGTGGCAAGGAGTGCGGCTTACGGCGCAATTACAGGTGCTGTGGGGGGCTTGGTGGCTCAGCGCTGGAGGCGTTCGCAACTGGTCGTGTTGGAGTAGGCTTCATCGCGGGAGGGCTAGCGGGTACTGTTGAAGGGCACATGACGCGGAAGAGTCATTAATTGTCGTCTACGTTGATGGGACCATGCTTGCTAAGACCTTGAGGTACTTGCTTTGGTTTGTTGCTACCTTGGGTCTCGGGTTAGTAGCCCATTGGTTAGTCGGCTGGCCTGAGGGCGGCTTAATGGACGTCTTGCGTCAAAGCGCTCTACTCGGTGCCGCGGTTATATCAGCGATAGTAGTTTCGGGAAAACTGGCAGGAAATAGTTCTTCGTATGGCTGAGTTTCCGGAAACAATTCTCGCCTCTCTTTTTGGACGGATCCAGGTGCGTTAGTTAGTTCCGGCGGGGGTGCCCCCCGCCGGACTTTTGTTGTGAGGTCTCTATGTACGGGAAGCCCTCTTCTTTCGAAGCCTTATCTTGGACTTTGTTTGCAGGAGCAATCCTCTCCACATTCCGGTTATTTGCCTCGCCTTATTTTGAAGAACGAGCAGGAAATTGGGGATTTGACAAAAAGAACGGCTTCTGCCGGGGTAGCGTTTCAAATCTTGTGTAAGCCCACCTAAGCAAAAGTGAAGGAAGAGACGAAGGACGGGCGGCATCGGATCACGGCCACCTTCTCGCGCGCCGAGCCGATTCCCCTCGAGCCCGGGATGGTGGACCCCGCCCAGGTGAGCCCCGCCTTTACCGTGACCACCTTCCCCAGCTGGGAGGCGATCGGCGCCGCCTACTGGGCCCGGGCCAAGGGCAAGGCCAAGGTGACGCTCGCGATCCAGAAGCTTGCCAACGAGGTGGCGGGGGACGCCCAGGGTCTGGAGGCGGCGAAGAAGCTCTATGAATGGGAAGCCAAGAATATCCGTTACGTGGCGCCCGAGCTTGGCATCGGCGGCTACATGCCCCAGTCGGCCGAGCAGGTCTTGAACCAGCGCTACGGTGACTGCAAAGGGTACGTCACCCTGCTCCAGGCGCTGCTCGCGGCCAAAGGCATCCGGTCCGAGCACGTGCTCATTCGCGCCGGCGAGAATTACGGCCTTCTGCCGGCGCCCACCCCCGAGCAGTTCAACCACGCAATCCTCTATTTGCCCGACTACGACCTCTACCTCGACCCCACCACCCGTTACGCGCCCTTTGGTGTGCTGGTGCTCGGGGACCTTTCGAAGCCGGTGGTGATCGCGGGCGGCTCGCCCCGCCTCGGCCGAACCCCAAGCGGCGATCCCGGGCGCGACCGCTACCGCGAGGTCCAGACCCTCGTCCTCACGAAGGACGCCAGCCTAAAGGGCGAGGCCGAGATCACCTCCAAGGGGTACGTCGAGGCCCAGTGGCGGATCATCTTCGCCAGCGTTCCCAAGGTCGCCTACACCCAGGTGGTGCAGGGGTTGCTCTCCCGGTTCGCCGAGGGGGGGAGCGGCTCGCTCGAGGTCGCCCCACCGGACGACCCCAACCGCCCGTTCGTGATCACCGCCAAGTGGACGAGCCCGAGCCTGGCTCCGCCCGGCCCCACCCTCACGCTCGGCCACGTGCCCACCGGCTTCTCCCTCGTGCCCCTTGGCCAGCTCCGCGCCTTCGCTGCCCCCGAAAAGCGACGGTTTCCGGTTTCGTTCGGGGCCTTTGCCGCCGATTACCAAAAGACGCTAAAGTTCCCTGAGGGCTACCGCGCGAAGCTCCTCCCCAAGGACGTATCCCTGGAAAACGCCGCGGGGAGTGTGGAGGCTCGTTTCGTGTCCAAGGAAAACGGGCTCGGGGTGCGCCTTTCGCTGGTGGTGAAAAAGGACGTCTACTCGCCCGAGGAATACCCCGCCCTGCGCGAGCTTTTAAACACCGCCGTGGCCGCCCTGAACCAGCCCATTGTGCTGCAAAAGCAGTAGGGGGAGGCCTCCCTCCCCCTACCCCAAAAGCCGGCGGTGCTCGGCGAGCATGCAGCGGTCCTCGACAACCACAATCCCAGCCCCGCGGAGCACCTCGGCCACGCGGTCGTTCTTGACCCCGAGCTGGAACCAGACCACCCCAGGGCCAAGCCCGAGGATCTTTTCCAGCTCCCCGTCCAGCGCCTGCCCCCGACGGAAAATGTCGAGCACGTCCACCGGCTCGGTGATCTCGGGTAAACTCGCCCGCACCCGTTCGCCGAAAAGCGTTTGCCCCGCGAACCTGGGGTTTACGGGCAGGATGCGGTAGCCGCGGGCCGAAAGGTAGGCAGGAACGTAATGGGCGGGCCGGGCAGGATCGGCGTGGGCCCCGAGCACCGCCACCGTTCCACCCCGGCAAAGAAGCTTTTTAAGCTCGCCATCGGTCACGCCCCCAGGGTACGGCTTTTCGGAAACGGTATCATGGGGGGCATGAAACGCCGACTACTGGCGCTCCTGACCGCCCTCTTGGGGCTGGCCCTGGCAGCACCGCCCGCCTACCCCGAGAACACCGCCGGCCTCGGCTACGCCCACCCCGCCCAGGGGGCTCTCTTCCTCTCCGCCGGGCTTCCCTTCACCCCCCTTGGCCTCGACACCGGTGCCGCCCTCGAGCTGGCGGTCGGCAACGGCGTGCGGGGGGCGCTGGACCTGGGCGTCCTGGCTTTCCCCGGTCTCACCGCCGGGAACGCCTACCTCGACCTCGGCGGCTACCTTCGACTGCCGTTTGCCTACGCCTCCCCGGGCGGGCTGGGCCTGGGGGTGGCGCTCGGGCCCCGGGTCGGCCTGGAGATCGAGGCCGGCCTCCCCCTGACCCTCACCGGTTCGCTCGGTCTGGGGTTCGGGCCCGGCTTCTTCCTGGACTACGCCGCCGGTCTCCGGGCCTACCTGGAGCCGGTGGCGCTGGATCTCGGCTACGACCGGACGCTCGGCCTCTACGCCGGCCTCCTCTACCTCTGGTAGGCAGCGAGGCCATGCGCCGGCGGCGGATCCTCGAGCTCTCGGCCTTCAGCCTGCCGTCGCTCGTCTTCCTCGGGATCTTCTTCTTCTACCCTTTCCTCGAGGTCCTGCGCTTCTCCACCTGGCGGTGGTCGGGGTTTTCCACCCCTCGGGTGGTTGGGCTCGCCAACTACCGCGAGCTCCTCGCCGACCCCCTCTTCTGGCAAAGCCTTAAGGCCACCTTCGTCTTCGCCCTGTGGGTGCTGCCAAGCTTTTTGGTCCTCTCGTTTTTGGTCGCCTTTCTCCTCGAGGGCCAGCGCTACGAACGGGCGGTAAAGGGCATCCTCTTCCTCCCCGGGCTGGTCACGGTGGGGGCCGCCAGCACCGCCTGGTACACCTTGCTCGCCCCCGATTACGGAGCGCTGGCGGCGCTCTTTCCCATCCCGGCCTGGGACCAGGACCCCTTCTGGGCAATGCTGATGGTGGTCGCCTTCAGCCTCTGGCGCTACCTGGGCTACGGGGTCCTGGTGGTGAGCGCACATCTAAAGGCAATCCCCGCCGAGCTCACCGAGGCCGCCCGGGTCGATGGCGCCAGCCCCCTCGAGGTAACCCGCTACGTGGTCCTCCCCCTTTTGCGACCGGCGGCGCTCTTTTTGCTGGTGGTGGGCTCGGTGCTGGCGCTGCAATCGTACGTGGCGGTTTTCCTTCTGACCCGTGGCGCCCCCTACGGTGCGACGAGGGTGCTCGGCTACTTCGTCTACCAGCTGGGCTTTGAAAACTTCCGCCTGGGCTACGCCGCCGCCGTCACCGTGGTGATGCTGGCCCTCACCCTGGTGGTGGCGCTGGCCCAGGGCAAGCTACTGGAGGAACGATGAGGCACGCGTTGGTGGCGGTCATCGTGCTCCTTGTCCTGCTTCCCTTCCTCTGGATGGCCTACGCCGCTTTCCTCCCTCCCGAGATCGTCTACTCCGGAAACGTGCTTTCGGGGTTCGGGTTCACCCTGCAAAACCTCAAAAAGCTCGCCCCCGAAGGGTTCTGGCCCAGGCTCGGCTTCTCGCTTTTGGTCTCCAGCTCGGTGGCCCTGCTCCAGGTGCTGACCGCCCTGTTCTCGGCCTACGCCCTCTGGAACGGCGCCCGGCTTTGGGCGGTGTTCCTCTTCACCCTGGCGATCCCTGCCGAGCTCCTCCTGGTGCCGCTTTTTGGCGTTCTGCACCAGCTCCACCTGCTCGACACCCCCTGGGCGTTGGTGCTGCCGTTCGCCGCCAGCCCCTTCACCGTGCTGCTGGTTTTCCAGGCCATGCGCAGCCTCCCCTTTGCGCTGGTGGAAGCGGCCCGGATCGACGGGGCCGGGGAGGGGCGCATTCTCTTTGGGGTCATTGCGCCCCTCCTTTTCCCCAGCCTGGTGGCCGCCGGGGTGCTGGCGTTCGCCGCCCACTGGAACCTGGTTCTCTTTCCCCGGGTGGTGGTGGGGGAGCGCTACTGGACGCTGCAGGTCTGGATCGCCGACCTCGCCCGCCGCTACCCCGCCGACTGGGGGTTGCTCTCGGCCGCCGCCCTGCTTTCCACCCTGCCCCTGGTTTTTCTGTACCTTCTATTCGAGAGGCGTATCGTCGAGACCTTTGAAGGGAGCGTAAAAGGATGAAGCGACGTGCGGTTTTTCTGGTCAGCCTTTTGGGCCTGGCCCTGGCCCAGGTCCAGGTGAGCTTCTGGCACGCCATGGACGGCCCCGCCGGGCGGCAGATCGAGGCCTTTGCCAAGGCTTTCAACGCCGAACAGACGAAGTACCGGGTGATCCCCCGCTACGTCGGCGACTACCGCGAAGCCGAAACCCGCTTGATCGCGGCCCTTAGAACCGGGACCCAACCGGTCCTTTACCAAGCCGAGATCGCCTTCTTCCCCCGGCTGGTCGCCGAGGGCCGCGTGGTGGCGCTGGACGGAAAGCTGGGGGAAAGACCGGACGACTTCTACCCCGCGGTCTGGGCCTACGGCATCGTGAACGGCCACCGATACGGCCTTCCCTTTAACACCTCGACCCCGGTGCTCTACTACAACGCCAGCGTTTTCCGGGCCAAAGGGCTCAAGGCCCCCAAGGACTGGGCCGCCTTCGAGGCCGCCGCCGAGCGGCTCTCGGACCGCCGCCGCAAGGGCTACATCGCGGTGCTGGAATCCTGGACCTTCGAGAGCATGGTAACAAGCCGCGGGGGCAGCCTGGTCACCGAGGACGGCCGGCCCAACTTCGCAAGCCCCGAGGCCATCGACGCCTTGGCCATGCTCCACCGCATGGCGAAAAAGCGCACCCTCATCGCCCGGCGGCTGGCCGAAGCCCAGTTCGCCCTGCTCGACTTCGTACGCACCAAGGGGATGATGGTCTTTGCCTCGATCGCCAACTGGCCGGCGGCCGAAAACTACTCCTTCGCCTTCGACCTGGGGGTGGCCCCGGTACCCCGGGAAAAGGGCGGCCGGGTGCCCATGGGCGGGGCCCAGCTGGTGGTGCTCAAAGGGGCCAGCCCGGCGCAGGTTGAGGGCGCGCTGGCCTTTTGGCGGTACCTGATGCGCCCCGCGAACATCGCCAAGTGGGTCGAGGCCAGCTACTACGTGCCGGTCAGGAAGAGCGCCCTCCCCTACCTGCAGTCGTTCTACGCCGAAAACCCCTACCGCAAGGCCGCGTTCGAGCAGCTCGCCTACGCGGTCCCCCGCCCCCGGGTGCCGGACTTCGTGATCTGGCGGGTGTACCTCGAGGAAGCCCTGGAAAAAAGCGTGAAGGGCGGCATGGACCCCCGGCAGGCGCTGGAAGAGGCCCAGCGAAAGGCCCTGGAGGCCCGGTGACCTTCGGCTTCAGCCCCCTCGACGCCGAGATGCTCGACCTGGAGGCGGCGGTGCGGCTGGCCGCCGAGCTGGGGATGAACCTCGAACTCCCCTACGACCTCTTTGAGGCGCTGCCCGCCCTGCCCGGTCCCGTCGAGCTAAAAAAGCTCGGGGAGCGGCACGGCGTGGGGTTCACCGTTCACCTGCCCTTCGTCGACCTAAACCCCGCCTCGCTCTTCGAAAAGAGCTTCCGGGTAGCCCTGGAGCGGATCCGAGACGGGCTGGCCTTCGCCGAAGCGCTGGGGGCGAAGGTGGCGGTGCTTCACACCGGGCAGGTGCCGGCCCGCCACCCGCTGATCCTCGAGGCCGCCCGGGAACGCATGGACCGGGCGCTCAGCTCTCTTCTGCCCCTCCCCGTCCCGGTGGCGGTGGAGAACCTGGCCCTGGACGAGCGCGACCTTATTCAAGGCCCCGAGGAGCTAAAGGCCCTCCTGGACCGCCACCCCGAGTTTGGCTTCTGCCTGGACTTTAGCCACGCCTTCGTCGAGGGAGGAGAGGCACGGGTACGGGCCTACCTCGACCTGCTCGGGGATCGCCTCATCCATCTCCACCTGAACGACACCCCCGGCGACATCGACCGGCACCTGCCGGTGGGGGCCGGGCGGGTCCCCTACCCCGAGCTCCGGCCGACGGCGCTGCCCGCCACCGCCACCTTCGAGGTCCGGGGGGGAAAGGACGCGTTACGGGCCAGCCAGGACGCCATCCGCTCCGCCTGGGACATTTGACCTAAGCGGGATTCGGTAATTTCCAGGCTAAGGTGCGGTCTTCGCACCTTTGTTATCTTGGGTCAGGAGGAGGGCTATGAATCCAAGGATCGAACGCATCGAGATCTACGTGGACGAGGCCGGCGAGCCGATCCAGGTGCTCACCCAGCCGCCTTTCAAGGTCCGGTTGGACACCCGCACCCTCCCGGACGGCCGCCACGTCCTCCGGGTGGTCACCGTCTTTAAGGACGGCGCCCGCGAGGAGCGGAAGATCGAGTTCGAGGTCGACAACCTCCCCGACGCCTTCGTCGAGGGCCTCGACGAAGGGCAGCGGGTCCAGGGCGAGGTCGAGTTCGACGTGCGGGTGGGCGACTACGCCAAACCGGTTGGCGGCGGTGGCGCCTCGGCCTGGCTCTACGTGCTTTCGACCGCCTTGGTGCTCTTCCTGGTCTGGCTCTTCTTCGCCGTGAGCCCCACCTCGGAGAAGGTCGCCGCCCAGATGGCCGCCCCCGAGAAAACCGAGGCGGCGGCCCCGGCCGGCGGCGGGGCCCAGGTGGATAAGGCGCTGTTCGACGAGGGCAAGAGCCTCTACGCCCAAAACTGCGCCGCCTGCCACCAGGCCGACGGCAAGGGGTTGCCCGGCACCTTCCCGGCACTGGCCGGCAGCCAGGTGGTGGCCGACGTCAACGCCGCCCTTACCAAGATCGTCCAGGGCGGCGGTGGCATGCCCGCCTTCAAGCAGCTCAGCCCCGAGGACCTGGCCGCCCTGCTCACCTACATTCGCAACGCCTTCGGCAATAGCTATGGCGGGGTCAGCGTAGACGAGGTGAAAAAGGCCCTCGGCGGCGGGGAGAGCGTGGCCCCGGCCGGCGGCGGGGCGGAAGCAGCCCTCATCAAGGAAGGGGAGGAGGTCTACACCCAAAACTGCGCCTCCTGCCACCAGCCGGGGGGCGCGGGGATGCCCGGGGTCTTCCCCAAGCTAAAGGGCAACCCCAACCTGAAGGACAAGGCCTTCGTGATTCAGAGGATCCTGAAGGGCGGCGGTTCCATGCCCCCCTTCGACAAACTCTCCGACCGCCAGATCGCCGCAGTGGCCAGCTACCTCCGGGCCAAGCTCAACGACTTCGGGCCGGTGAGCGAAGACGACGTGAAGGCGCTGAGGTAGGAGGGAGCATGTACCGGAACGACACGGTCATTCCCTTCTTCGCCCTCTTGATCTCGGTGGCGCTCTACCTCGCCACCTACCTGGACGGGCAGCACATCGCCCAGCTCCACGGGGGCAAGCCCCCCCACGCGGCGCTGTCCGAGGGGCAGATCGGGCTGGTGGCCTTCGCCACCCTCTCGCTCATCTACGCCCTCATCGGCTACTTCTCGGCCTGGCTCGAGGGAGTCGAGCTCCGGCCCGGCCGGCACGTCCCCTCTCCCGGCATGGCGGTGACCCTGGTGGCGCTGATTCTGGCGGTGGTGGAGGCCGCCCTCGGCGGCTTCTTCGTGCGCCTGTTGCTCTACCACCTCACCGA
>WFNN01000087.1 GCA_015488545.1 Thermaceae bacterium
CACCTCGGGAACCACCGGCCGGCCCAAGGGCGCCCTGCTTCCCCACCGGGTGCTTTTCGGCCACCTGCCCGGCTTCTACCTCTTCTCCAACCACCCGCCCCCCGGCGCCCCCAAGGTTTACTGGTCACCGGCGGAGTGGGCCTGGGCCGGTGGCCTGCTCGATGTCCTCCTGCCCGCCTGGCACTACGGGTTCACCGTGATCGCCCACCGGCGGCCGCGGTTCGACCCCGAAGAAGCCTTGTGGCTCCTGGAACGCTTTGGCGTCACCCACACCTTCCTCTTTCCCACCGCCCTCAAAAGGATGCGGGCGCTCGGGCGGCTTAAGCGCCCCCTTCGGCTGGAGAGCGTGCACGCCGGCGGGGAGCCGCTGGCCGAAGCGTTGATCGAGTGGTCGAGGGAAAACCTGGGCCAGCCAGTGAACGAGTTCTACGGGCAAACCGAAGCCAACCTGCTGGTCGGCCAGAGCCACCCCGTCGACCCCCTTAAACCGGGCTCAATGGGCCTCGCCTACCCCGGCCACCGGGTCGAGGTGATCGACGACGAGGGCCACCCCCTGCCCCCCGGGGAGGTGGGCGAGGTAGCCCTACGCACCCCCGACCCGGTCGCCTTCCTCGGCTACTTCCGGGACGAGGAACGGACCCAGGCCAAGTTCCGCGGCCCCTGGCTCGTGACCGGCGACCTAGCCTACCGCGACGAGGACGGCTACTTCTGGTTCACCGCCCGCAAGGACGACCTGATCAAAACGGCCGGCTACCGCATCGGCCCCGCGGAAATCGAGGCCGCGATCCTATCCCACCCCGGGGTGGAGCAGGTGGCGGTGATCGGGGTGCCCGACCCCGAGCGCGGACAGCGAATCGTGGCGTTCGTGGTGGGCGAGTCCGGGATCGAGGAGGAGCTGAAATCCCGGGTTCGCGCGCAGGTCGGTGCCCACGCGGTGCCGCGCGAGATCCGGTACCTGGACGCCCTACCGACCACCGCCACCGGCAAGGTCCAGCGCCACCGGCTCAAGGCGCTCTGGCAAAACGGGCCGCTAAACGGGGAAGGTCCACCTCGCTGAGGCGAAGGCGGAGACGATCCCCCACCCGCTCGCCGCCGGTTCGCGCCAGCTGGGCCTCGAGGCCGAGCCCGGGCAGGAAGGCCACCAGCCGGCCGCCCCGCAGCTCGACCACCACCCCCTCGGTCTCAAAGCCCGGCCGCTCTAGCAGCCAGACCAGCTTGAAGTGGGTGCGGGAGGCCCGTTCCGCCGCCCGCACCGCCTCGGCCGCTGCCTCCGCCTGCCCTACCCGATCCACCAGCGCCCGCCCGTCCAGCGGGACCGCACCGCCCCGCACCGCCCGAAGCTGCTGGTGGGCCACCAGATCCAGGTAGCGCCGTAAGGGGCTCGTGACCTGGGCATAGACGGAAAGGCCGAGCCCCGCGTGGGGCAGCGGGCTCTTTCGGTAGACGGTACGCGAAAGCGTCCGCCGAAGCGCCCAGGCACGGGCCAGGGGATCCCCGGGCAGTTCGTCACCCCACGGTCTTTGCTCCTGGGTGGAAAAGGGGAAGGGCAGCCCGGCGGCAGCGGCGAACCCGGCCGTCGCCTCGCCGGCCGCCAGCATCAGTTCCCGAACCAGGAAACGCGAGCGATAGGGCACGAGGGGGGAAAGCCGAACCGCCCCCTCTCCCACCCGGATGCGCACCTCGGGCAGCTCGACCTCCACCGCACCGGCCGCTAGCCGACGGCGGTAAAACCCCTCGGCGAGGGCGAGGAGGTGGGCAAAAACAGGGTTCCCGAGCCGCCCCTCGGCCTCGGCGTAGGAAAGCCGCACGACGCGCACCCAGGTGGGAAAGATCTCCACGTCCTCCGGGCGACCGTCCCGAAGGCGAAAGCAGAAGGTCAGCGCCCGGCTCCTACCCCCCCGGCCCAGCGCCGCCTGGGCCAAAAGCCCCTCGGGCAGCATCGGTACCACCCGCTCGGGGAGGTAAACCGCGCTCCCCCGTTCCCTGGCGGCCCGGTCGGCGGGATCGTCGGGGCGCACCCAGGCGGCTACGTCGGCGACGTGCACGCACACCCGCCCCTCTGCCAGCGAAAGGGCATCGTCGGCGTCGCCGGAAGCGGGATCGTCGTCGATGGCATAGGCGGGAAGGTGGGTAAGATCCACCCGGCCGGCGTCGTCGGGGGCGCCGAAGGCGACCTCGGGCGGCCGGGTGGGCACCCCGTAGCGGTCCGGGTAGGGGTTCACAAGGGGCGACCAGTAGCCAAGCCGGAGGAGCAGGGCGTGGGCCTCTTCCGGTGTCTCCTTGAGCCCCAGGTTGCGAAGGCCCCGGGCGCCCCGGGCCCGGCCAAGGGCCAGCGCCGCCACCTCCTCCAAGAAGGGCCGGTCTTCGGGGGCGAAAACGCACTTTTGGAAGCGCCCCAAGGCGGCCCGGTAGCGGTCGGCCGCCTCCGCCCGCCGCCTTTCCCGGGCCAAGGCAGCCTCCACCTGGCGGCGACCCTGGGGACGAACCCGGTCGGCCTCGAGGACGAACCAAGGACCCGCGGCCAGCGCCCGGTAGACCGCCCAGGCGGCCTCCGGGGTATAGGCGCCAGCCACCAGCTCGACGAAATCGGCGAAGGGCACCTCGCCCTCGTCCCCCAGCAGGGCGTAGGCCTCGGCCAGGTCCACCGCCGGCCCCTCCGGCAGCGGCCAGGGAACCGGCCCGGGGTGAAGGAAACGGACGTCCTTGGGCCGCACCCGGCGTTCGCCCTCGGGGGTCAGGACGGTGAGCCTGGCGCCCGTCCCCCGGATCACCGCCGGCCGGCCGCGGTAGACCACCAGCGCCCCGACGGTAAGCCGATCGCTCGCCTCCACTACAGGAAGTGTAAGGGCTCTTTGCCCCGCACGATAGCCACGCGAACACCGGCGGCAAGGAGCAGCTTGCGCTTGGCCCAAAGCCGCTCCACCGACGGCGGCCGGCCCCAGACCGGTCGCCCCCGCTCGCCGGGGCGCAGAAAAAACCCCTCCGGAAAGAGCAGGAGGGTCACCCCCGCCGCCTGGGCCCGGGCGCGCAGCGCCCCCTCGATGACCTCGGGGGGCGCATGCTGGGTGAGGATCAGCAAATTGACCCCGGGCGGTGGAAGCGGGGGTTCCTCGACCCGGCGCGACGGCGTCAGGCGGGCCAGCGCCCGCAGCAACCGGCGCGCACCCTCGGCACCGGGCGCGGGCGGAAGCGAACCTCCCGGCCAGGCCAGGCCCACCGCCATCCCATCGGCCATGAGCACCACCGCCAGGGAGGCGGCCAGCTCGGCGGCGTGGTCGACGAAGACCCCCTGGGCACCCGCGGTATCGATGAAAAGCCACACCCCGGTGGCCCGCACGAAAGCGTACTCTCGCACCATGGGCTCGGCCGTTCGCGCGGTTAGCTTCCAATGAATGCGACGCAGGGGATCGCCCGGGCGGTAGGGCCGCGCGCCGCGGTAACGGGTGGGGTCCTCGAGCCCCACCCCGCGGACCTCGGGCCCCTCGCCGAGCAGGGTGAGCCTGAGCGCTGGGGAAAGCACCGGCCACCGCCGGGGGAAAACAACGATGGAGGCGGCGTTGGTATCGATGGTCGATTGCCTACGAAAAACCCCGAGGACGTCCTCGATGGACAGCACGGGATCGGGCAGGCGGTACTCCCCGCGCCGGAGCGGTCGGGCACGACTGCGGAGCCGGAAGCGCACCCTGCCCCAACCGAAGCCGGCAATTACCCGGGGCTGCACCCCAGCCCGGCCCAGGGCGAAGGCCTCGATCCGCCAGAAAGCCGGAATCGGGAGGAAAAACTCAACCTCCAGCTCCAGGTCGCGGTCGCGGCCAGCGAAGCCCTCGGCCGGCGTCACCCGGTAACGCCCCGTGCCCGCCAGGGGAACCCGCCAAAACAGCAGGTAGTAGCCCGAAAGCAAGAGGGCCAGGAGCAACCACGACATGGCTAGCGCGAGGGTTCGGCGGGCACCGGCACGCGCTCGAGCACGGCGGCCACCACCGCCTCCGGACCCAAGCCCTCCAGGCGCGCCTCCGGTTCCAAAATCAGCCGGTGGGGAAGCACGACCCGGGCTGCTTCCTTCATGTCGTCGGGCACCACAAAATCGCGCCCGTCGAAAGCGGCCAGGGCCATCGCCACCCGCTCCAGGCCGATCGCCGCCCGGGGGCTGGCGCCGAGGCGCACCCCCTCAGCCTCCCGGGTGGCCCGGACCAGCGCCACCACGTAGGCGGCCACGTCGTCGCCCACGCGCACCTCCCGCACCGCCCGCTGCACCCGACGAACCTCCTCGGGGCCGGAAACCGCCTCCACCGTCTCAATGGGGTGCCGGCTACGCACCCGCGTAAGCAGGGCACGCTCCGCTTCCGGGTCGGGGTACCCGAGGGAAAGCCGGACCAAAAACCGGTCGAGCTGGGCTTCCGGGAGGGGGAAGGTGCCCTCCATCTCCACCGGGTTCTGGGTGGCAACCACGAAGAACGGGGCCTCCAGCGGCCGGGACTCCCCGTCCACCGTCACCTGCCCTTCGGCCATGGCCTCGAGCAGGGCGCTTTGGGTTTTGGGGGTCGCCCGGTTGATCTCATCGGCCAAGAGCACGTGGGTAAAGACCGGGCCGGGCATAAAGACGAAGCGCCCCTCCCGCCAAACATTCAGACCGGTGAGGTCACTGGGCAGGAGGTCGGGCGTGAACTGCACCCGCTTGAAGGTAAGCCCAAGGCTCAGGGCCACGCTCCTGGCCAGCATGGTTTTCCCCGTCCCCGGCACGTCGTCGAGCAACACGTGCCCCCCCGCCGCGAGCGCCGCCAGCAGAAGACGGGTAGGCTCCCCGGCACCCACCATGACCCGCGCCACGTTGGCGCTAACCTTCGTGTACCACTCTTTGATCACCGATGCCCTCCTCCAATAGCGCCGCCAGGATCTCGGCCCGCCCCGCCTGCGCGAACCCCGTTTTCCCGCCGTAGCGCACCGGCTCGTAGAGTTCCACCAGCTCCAGAGCCATAGCGCCCAGCCCGGGGTAGGCGTCCGAAAAGCGGTGGGCGTGTTCCCGCGGCGTTTCCCAGGGTCGCCGCGGGAGCACCGGGCGCACCGCCCGCAAAAACCGTCGGTAGGCCCGGCGTACCCCCTCGGCCGCCGCCGCACCCTCCTCCCTTGCCCCCAAGCGACGCCGCCCGGCGGGCGACCCGCCCCTACCGACCCTTTTACGGGTCAACCCCTTGAGCGCACCCCCCACGACCAGGAAAAGCACGGGCAAGAGCACCGCCAAGGCGGGGATGACCGGGCCAAGATCGGGGCTGGAACGGGAGGTGGCCGCCCCCCTTTCCGCCCCCGCGGACGGGGGGGCGGAAACGCCAGCAGTCGGAGAAGGCCCGACGACCCGCGGCAGGCCGGGCAGCAAAAACCCCGGGCCACGGCCGGCGAAAGGCGTGGGCCAAACGAGCGGCGCGAACAGCCAGAAACCGAGGCCCAGCACGACCATCAGCACCTTGGCCAGCTCCCAGCGGGAGGAACCGGATGCAACCCGCCCACCCGGGCGGGGCCTCGCCAAGAAGAGCCATAGGGCCCCAAGCCAAGCCAAAGCCAGCAGGGCGCCGGGGAACCAACCCGGGATACGGATCCGTGCCGGTGACGACACCGGCGAGGGCGCCCCCGGCCCTCGATTCGGGGAAGCCGGCGCCGGCACCGGCCGCGCGGGCCCGGTCGAGATGGCCACCGGCGCCGGTCCGGGCCCACCGACCGGCGGCCAGGGGACGGGTAGCCGGCCCGCTCCGAACGCCAACGCAAGCGCCACCAGCAGGGCTACCCCCAAAGCGAAAAGCGCCCGGCGATCGACCCTTTCAAGCTCCTGGCTGCGACTAGCGAAGGCCAGGGCCACCGCAGCCCAGAGCAGAAGGCCCAGCGTCCCGCCCTCCGGCCGGAAAAAAAGTGCTGCAACGCCGAGCGGCAGCACCGCCCAGCGCGACCCCGACCGGGCCCAGTTATAGGAAAGCGAAAACCCCCAGACCAGCGCCGCCCCTTCCAGCGATTGCAAAAAGCCCGCGGGCGTCCAGGCAAATTTCCCCATGCCCGCGAGGAAGAAGAACGGCGCCAGCAAACCCAGACCCAGCCGGATTGGGGCCAACCCTACGTAGGCGGCGGTATAGGCGAGAGCCGGAACCCAGAAGTTGACCGGCACAGCCCAAAGCAGGAGGGGTACGAGTCCCGCAAGGGACCGCGCCACGCCGGCCATAAAACCAGTCTATCAACCGCACCGAGGATAAACTTACACCATGAACCGCTCCGAAATCCCCCTCGAGGAACTCTTCGCCGACCCGGCGATCACCCAGGTGCAGATCAGCCCCGACGGAGCAAGGCTCGCCTACATCGCTCCGCTGGACGGCGTAAAAAACATCTTTGTTAAGGACCTAAAAACCGGTGAGGCCCGGCCGGTCACCGCCGACCGCGGCCGGGGCATCCCCTACTTCGCCTGGCTCTATAACGGCGATCTGCTCTACCTGCAGGACAAAGACGGCGACGAAAACTGGCGCCTCTACCGGGTGGCTGCGGAAGGCGGCGAGCCCCTACTCCTGACCCCGGGCGAGGGCGTCCAGGCCCGCCCGGCGAAGATCAGCCCCGAGCACCCCGACGAGATCCTGGTGGCCCTGAACGACCGCGACCCACGCTTCCACGACCTCTACCGGGTCAACGTCTCGACCGGGGAGCGCGTCCTGATCCTGGAGAACCCTGGCTTCGTGGACATCCTGGCCGACGAGCACCACCGCCCCCGCGTCGCCCACCGCCAGAGGGAGGACGGGGGCGGCGAGCTCCTAGTACTTGACGGGGGCGAGTGGAAGCCGCTGATTTCCTGGGGCTTGGAGGACGACATCACCACCCGGCCGGTCACCGTGCGAGCGGATTCCCTCTACCTGTTCTCCTCCATTGGAAGAAACACCGCCGCCCTAGTAAGAAAGGATCTAAAGACCGGCGAAGAAGTGTTGCTCGCCGAGGATCCCGACTACGACCTCACGAACTTCACCCAGGGGGGCAACGCCCTCCTTTTCCACCCGCGAAAGACGGCCCCCGAGGCCATCGGCGTAATGCGGGAAAGGCTTTCCTGGATCGTCCTCGACGAGTCGCTTGAGCCCGATTTCGGGCGGCTCCAGTCCGAGCTCGAGGGCGATTTCTACATTGCAAGCCGTGACCTCGAGGACCGCGTCTGGGTGGTCTACGAGACCGACGACGACCAGCCCGGCCGCTTCTGGCTCTACGATCGCACCCATGGGGCCCTCTCCCTTCTCGGGGAGGCCTACCCTTGGCTCAAGCAATACCGCCTGGCCAAAACCCGGCCGATCCGCTACACCGCCCGGGACGGGCGGGTGATCGAGGGTTACCTCACCCTGCCCCCGGAAAGGGAAGCAAGGAACCTGCCGACGGTCATCCTCCCCCACGGCGGCCCATGGTGGCGGGACGCCTGGGGGTTTGACCCCTGGGCCCAGTGGCTCGCCAACCGCGGCTTCGCCGTTTTGCAACCGAACTTCCGCGGCTCCACCGGCTACGGCAAGGACCACCTGAACGCCGGGAACAAGGAGTGGGGGGGACGGATGCAGGACGACCTCACCGACGGCGTCCGCTGGCTGATCGCAGAGGGTATCGCCGACCCCGATCGAATTGCCATCATGGGCGGTTCCTACGGCGGCTACGCCACCCTCGCCGGGCTTGCCTTTACCCCGGAGCTTTACGCCGCCGGGGTGGACCTCGTCGGTCCCTCCAACCTCATCACCCTAATCGAGAGCGTTCCCCCCTACTGGAAGCCCATGCTGGCCACCTTCCACCAGCGCGTCGGTCACCCCGAGCGCGACCGCCGGCACCTTATCGAGCGGTCCCCGCTGTTCGCCGCGGAGCGGATCCAGGCACCGCTCCTTATCGGTCAGGGCAAGAACGACCCCCGGGTGAAGAAGGAGGAAAGCCTTCAGATCGTCGAGGCGCTAAAGAACCGCGGCAAACCGGTGGAGTACGTCGAGTACCCCGACGAGGGCCACGGCTTCATGAAGTTCGCGAACCGGCTCGATTTCTTCCGCAGGGCCGACGCCTTCCTCAAACGGCATGTCCTGGGGGTGTAGCGATGGACGCTCTTGCCGAAATCTATCGCGCCTTTGGCGAGGAGGGGCTGAAGAAAGCGCGCCGCCAGGAGCGGCTCCGGGTTTACGGCTACCTGCTTGGCCTTCTCTTCACCGCCGTCTACACCGCGCTTTGGTACCTCTCGGGGGCCGCCGAAAGGCTGCCTAGCCCTCTCCTTGCCGCCTACGCCTACGCCCTTGGCCTCGTGCTCTTCAACTTCCCGCTCGCCTACTTTTTCGGCCGATACCACGAGATCCTCCTTGGTACGAACCGCCAGGGGTTTAGGGGCTGGCTTTGGGATTGGGCGAAGTCGTCTCTGGTTGAAGCGCTCTTCCTCGGCACCCTGATCGGCGCCGTTTTCCTCGCAGCCCAGCACGCGGGGAAAAGCTGGCCCATCGTCGCGTTCCTCATCATCTACGGTCTGGTGCTCGCCTTGTACCTCGCCCAGCCCTACCTCGTCCGGCTCACCCACCGGGCGGAACCCCTGGACGACCCCGAGCTCAACGCGCGCCTCGCCCGTCTATTCGAAAGCGCTGGACTCCGCTACCGCGGCGTCTACCTGCTGCGGGAAAGTGAAAAGTCGAGCCGTGGCAACGCCATGGTCATCGCGAGCCCAAAGGGTGGCTACGAGGTCCACGTCTACGACACCCTGCTTGAGGCGGTGGACCCGGACGCCATCCTGGCGGTGGTGGCCCACGAGGTCGGCCACATCGTCCACCGCGACCTCGCGCTTTCCTACGCGGCGTTTGGCCTCGTCCTCTTCCTGAGCGTGCTCGTCGCCGACCTCGCGGCCGCAATGCTTGGGCCGCTCTCGGCGCACGCCGTGCCCCTTTTTGCGGGAACCCTGCTCATCATCTTTCAGCTCCTGCAGATCCCGCTCAATACCCTGGGCCGCGTCCGGGAGCGCATGGCCGATCGCGTCGCCCTGGCCCACGGCGACCCCGAGGCCTTTGCCCGGGCTCTCGTCGCGCTCGCCAAACAGAACTTCGCCGACCCCGATCCCCCCGCCTGGATCGAAACCCTCCTCCACAACCACCCTTCCCTAAAGAAACGCCTCAAGCGGATCGAGCTAGAAAGCACGGGCTCGGGGCAAGCGTAAGCACCGGCAAAAGGCAAAGGGGGGCGGCCGTTGGCCGCCCCCCTTTGCCGGTCGGCTAACCGAGCGTCTTTTTCACCAGCTCGACGATCTCGTCGATGGTATCGGCGATGGGCACCCCCGCGTCCTCGAAAGCCTTGACCTTGGATTCCGGCGTGCCCACGTCGCCCATGATAATGGCCCCGGCGTGCCCCATCCGCTTCCCCTTGGGGGCGCTTCGACCGGAGATAAAGGCCACCACCGGCTTCTGCATGTGCTCCTTGATCCAGGCAGCGGCCTCCTCCTCGTCGGAGCCGCCGATCTCCCCGATCACCACCACCGCCTCGGTCTCGGGGTCCTGGTTGAAAAGCGGCAGGAGATCCTTGAAGGTGGTTCCGATGATGGGGTCGCCGCCGATACCCACCGTGGTGGTGGTGCCGAGGCCGGCGTCCGAGAGAGCGGCGGCCGCCTCGTAGGTGAGGGTGCCGGAACGGCTGATAATCCCAACCCGGCCGCGCTTGAAGACGTGGCCCGGCATGATACCGATCTTGGTCTCCCCCGCCGAGATGAGCCCGGGGCAGTTGCCGCCGATCAGCCGGACACCGAGCGCCTTAATCTCCTTGACCGCAGCCACCATGTCCAGGGTGGGGATGCCTTCGGTGATCAGCACCACCAGGGGCACCCCGGCGTGGGCCGCTTCCAGCGCCGCATCGGCGGCGGCAAAAGCGGGGACGAAGATGATCGAGGCGTCCACCTGGTGGTCCTTCATCGCCTCCTTGACGGAGTTGTAGACCGGCACCCCGTGGACCTCCTGCCCGCCCTTCCCCGGGGTCACGCCGGCCACGACCCGAGTACCGTAGTCGAGCATTTGCCGGGTGTGAAACGAGCCCTCGCGCCCGGTGATACCCTGAACAAGCACGCGCGTGTTTTTATCGACCAGGATCATTTCTTCCCCTCCACCATGGCAACGATCGCCTTAGCGGCTTCGATCGAGGTGGGGTACATGTAAACCGGCTTGCCCTCGAGGAGTTTCTTCGCCTCCTCCTCGGCGGTTCCAGCGACCCGCATAACCACCGGCACCTTGACAACTCCCTCGTCCAAGGCACGAATCACGCCCTTGGCCACCTCGTCGGCCCGGGTGATGCCGCCGAAGATGTTGATGAAAACCCCCTCGACATCGGGGTCCTTGGCGATGAGCCTCAGCGCGTTGTAGACCACATCGGCCTTGGCCCCCCCACCGATGTCCAGGAAGTTGGCCGGTTTACCGCCCACCCGGTTCACCAGGTCCAAGGTGTACATCACCAGGCCGGCGCCGTTGCCCAGGATGCCGACGTTGCCGTCCAGCTTGACGTAGGCGAAGCCGTAGTTCTGGGCCTCGACCTCGAGGGGGTGCTCGGCCTCGACCTCGCGGAGCTCGGCAAGGTCGGGGTGACGGAAGAGCCCGTTGTCGTCCAGGTCAATCTTGGCGTCGACCGCGACCACCTGACCGTCGGCGGTGATCACCAGCGGGTTGATCTCGGCGAGAAACGCGTCCACCCCCGCGTAGGCTCGGTAAAGTTTGACCAGCACGTCGGCGAGCTTGTTCAGGTTACCCTCCAGCCCGGCGTCCAGAACGATCTGCCGCGCCTCAAAGGGCCGGAGCCCAGTGTGGGGATCAATTTTGTATTTGACGATGGCCTGGGGGTTCTCCCGGGCCACCTCCTCGATGTCCACGCCCCCCTCGCGGCTCACCATCATCACCACCCGCTGGGAGGCGCGATCCTGAATAAGCCCAGCGTAGTACTCCTTGGCAATGTCGGCGGCCTCGGCCACCAGGACCTTTTTCACCGTGAGGCCCTTGATGTTCATGCCGAGAATCTGCTTGGCCACCTCGTAGGCCTGGTTGGGATCATCCGCCAGCTTCACCCCGCCGGCTTTGCCCCGACCGCCAACGTGCACCTGCGCCTTGATGACCACCCGCTTGCCGATCTCGGAGGCGATCTTTTTGGCCTCTTCCGGGGTGTAGGCCACCTTTCCGGGAGGCACCGGAATGCCGTATTTCGCGAGGATTTCCTTGGCCTGGTACTCGTGAAGTTTCAACGCCCACCTCCTTTTGCCGACGGGGATTATACCGCCCGGTCGCGGGACATCCGGTCCCTACCGTTTTCGGGCGAAGATCATCTTGCCCAGGTGGGTTTGAATAGCCTGGGTCACCACCGCCTCAACCCATTCGCCGCGGTCGCCGGCGGCCCCCTCCACCACCACCATGGTGCCGTCGTCCAGGTAGCCGACCCCCTGCCCCGCCTCTTTGCCCAGCTTCTGAATCCGGACCCGTATCCGTTGACCGGGCTGGTAGGGGGCCTTTAGGGCGTTGGCCAGAGCGTGGATCGAAAGCCCCCGAACCCCGTAGACCTTGGCCAGGGCCAAAAGGGCGGTGTCGTTGGAGACCACCGCCATGCCCCGCCGCTGCGCGTACCTAAGCAGGGCGTCGTCCACCTCGCCGTCGAACCCGGTCTCTAGCACACGGACACCAAGCTCGCCGAGACTCGAAAGGGTGTCCAACCCCCGCCGCCCCTTGGCCCGGGTTAGGGGGTCGGAGCTGTCCGCCAGCCCCTGGAGCTCTTTCAGTACGAAATCCGGTACGTAGATCGGCGGCTCCAAAAACCCCAGGGCCACCACCTCGGCCACCCGGCCATCGATGAGGACCGAGGTGTCCAGCAACTTTCCCCCGGGGCCAACATTCGGCGCCACCGCTCCCCGGAAAAGGTGGCGGTTAGCCAGCGCCACCGCCGAAAAAGCCATCACCAAAAGCACCGCGAGGAGCAACGAGTGGTACCAGCGAAAGCCCGGCACCTGGCCCAGGAGGGTGGTCATGAGCACCGCTGCCAGCAGAGCCAAAAGGCTGCCGGTGGCCACCGCGAGTGGTGCCTCCGGGGGCACCCGGCGCCACCACTCGGCCAGCCGGGAGGCCAGGTAGGCAAGACGGGGTCCCACCAGCACACCGGTAAGAACCCCCACCAGGGTGAGGTAAATCCGATTTATCGGGGAAACGCCAGGGTAGGAGGCCTCCAGCCAAAGACCCGTAAGCAAGCCAAGCAGGCCGAAGGTAAGGACGGCTATCGCTTGGAGGCCGATACGCACACCCTGAGCTTACCCGCTACCCAGGGCCTGGCGCACAGCCTGTTCCACACCGGCCACGCGTCCGGGGGCGAGGACCCGGGCAAACCCGGCCCGATCGGCCTCGGCCAACCGGCGCTCAAGCCCCCCCACGCTCCGAACCTCGCCAGCCAGCCCCACCTCCCCGACCACAGCCAGATCGTCGGGCAAGGGACGCTGCACCACCGCCGAGTAAACCGCCAGCACGACCGCCAAGTCCAGCCCGGGGTCGGTGACCCGAAGCCCCCCCGCGAGGTTCACGTAGATATCGAGCTGCCCGAGCCGGAGACCGAGCCTTCGCTCGACCACCGCCAGGGCCACGTCGACCCGGCGGGGGTCCAGCCCCTGAACCACCCGCTTGGGGGCAGCGTAGGGGCTCTTCGCCGCCAAGGCCTGGATTTCCAGAGCCAGCGGGCGTTCGCCGGCCAGCGCCAGGCCCACCGCACTGCCGGGAACCCCCAGCGGCCGCTCGGCCAAAAAGGCCTCCGAAGGGTTTTTCACCTCCACCAGCCCCCGGTCC
>WFNN01000088.1 GCA_015488545.1 Thermaceae bacterium
GCGCGCTCGTTCAGCTCAATAGCCCGCAGCGTTTTCGCCCGCTCCAGAAGCGCCTCCCGGCGCGCGCCCGACACCCGGCGATCCACCAAACGCCCGCCGTGCGGCAGGATGGGACCAACCTCCTTTTCAATCACCGTCTCCCCCACGCTGCACCTCCTGCCCTTGGTGACCACGTTCCAGGCCGCTCAAGGGCCCTAACGCCAAGAACCTTACTACAGCCGCGTTTTCTTAGCTGCGAAAAAAGACCATCCAGGTTCCCCTCAAACACACCGGTTTCCACCCGAACACCAACGGCCTTTGCCCGCTCCGCGATGTCCGCCAGCACGTCCTCGGCCAACAGGCGGAACCCCGACCGCATCGACGCCTCCAGCGCCCGGAGCGAAGCCGGGCCCAGCCAGCCCTTCTCACCAAGATCGCCAACCAAACGGGCCAGGGCAGTAGGCGAGATGAAAAACACCACCCAAAGCGGTTCACCCCTCCGCTGCGCCTCCGCCAACGCCGGCTCAAGCGCTTGGGGGTACGAGTACGGATCCGCGATGACCGCGCAGAGCATCCCCTACCCTCCGACCCCGATCAGCGGCCAGTACAGGAAGGCCGCCGCCAGGAAAAAGACCAAACCCACCACCTTCAGCAAAAGCCCGTAGCGAAAAGCCTGCAGGGGGCGCACGTACCCGCTCCCCACCACGATGGCGATCGCCGGGGTGCTCACCGGGAGCAAAAAGGCAAGCCCGGCGGGGACCGCCACTCCAAGCGTCACCGCCTCCGGCGAAAGCCCATGGGTGGCCGCCACCGCAAGCGCCACCGGCATCATCACCGCCACCGCTGCGGCGTTGCTCATCGCTTCGGTCAAAAAGAGCGAAAGCCCCACGACCCCCGCCAGGGCAAGACCAGAGCTGGCAACGCCATGAAAAAGCACCTCCGCCAGAAAGGCCGCCGCCCCCGTGGCCTTGAGCGCCGAGGCCAGGGCAATGGCGCTGCCGTACATAAGGAAGACCCCCCAGTTCACGTCCTCCTCAACCTCCTTCCAGTCGGCAACGCCGAATACAAAGGCGAGCACCACGCCCAAAAGCGCCACCGAGCCAAGCCCCCAGGCCTCGCCCAGGAAGATCCAGAGGGCGATGACAAAGAGCATCAGCCCCAGCGTCTTTTTCTCCCGCCACGAAAACGGGCCCAGGGCCTGCACCCGGCTTTCAAGGTAACGCGTGAGCTCCAAAGCCCCATCTCCAGGAACTAGGCGCCAGAGCAGAAAGAGCGCCACGACCAAAAGCCCAGCCACAACCGGTAACGTGGCCAAGAGCCAGGGCAAAAACCCGATTCGCTCCCCGGTCGCGGCCTCAAGCACCCCGAGCGCCAAAGGCGCGCGGGCCCCGCCCAAAAGCGTGGCCGTTCCCCCGATGATCGCGCCCCAGGCCAGCGCCAAAAAAAGCACAGTGCCCAGACGCTCCCCAGGCCGCGCCCGCGCCGCGCGCACGAGCTCCCCGGCCAGGGGAAAGAGCATCGCCACCACCGCGTGCTCGCTGATAAAAAAGGCCATAAGGGCGGGGGTCAGAAGCAGGGCGGCCACGAGCCTCCCCGGTCGCTCGCCGAAGCGCCGCACCGCGAGGAGCGCAAGTCGCGTGCTCAGCCCCGAGCGCATGACGGGGCTAGCCAAAATTAGGGCGCCAAGAACAAAGAAAACCGCGTCGCTACCGAAATAGGCGTAGGCTTCCTTCGTGGGAAGGGCACCGCTTGCGGGAAGCAAAAAAAGCACCAGCACCCCGGTCACCGCCAGGGGAAGGCTGTTCGTGCCCCACAAAAACCCGGCAGCGGCGAAGACCGCGAGCGCCCCGCGCCCCTCCGGTGAGAGCCCCGCGATAGGCCAGAGCCGCAGCAGTGTGTACATCGCCGCGGCGACCAGGTACCAGGCCCACCGGCGTGAAGGCGCGCGGGCCCAGCGCCAGACCTGCCGGAAACGCCCGCCTGCGTTCACAACAGCTGGCGGAACGGCTCCCGCTTAAGCATGGCCAGAAGCCGCTTGATCTCCTGCACCCGGTCCTTGGCCACCACCAGGGTCACCTCGCCGTCCCGAACGATCACCACGTCCCTCATCCCAAGGGTGACGATGATTTCATCCTTGGAAGTGGCGTAGATAATCGCCCCTCAGTGTCCGGCCCCACGTGCCGGGCGAGCCCCACGTTCTTGCCGTTCTCGCGAAGAAGCCGCTCGAGGGCCGTCCAGTCGCCCAGGTCGTCCCAGCCGAACCGTGCCGGCACCACGTAGGCCTTGTTGGTGCGCTCCATCACCGCGTAGTCGAAGCTGGTCTTCGGCAGCGCAGGGTAGGCGGCCAGGCCATGCTCCCGAAGGGGAACGAGAATCTCCGGGGCCCGCAAGTTGAGCTCCGCCAGGAGCACCGCCGGACGGGCGATAAAGATCCCCGCGTTCCAGAAAAACTTTCCTAGCGCCAGGTAGCGCCGGGCCGCCTCGCGATCGGGCTTCTCCACGAACCGGTTCACCCGGTGCACCCCGTCGGCCACCTCGGGCCCCTGCTCTATATACCCGAACCCGGTGGCCGGGTAGCTGGGGGCGATGCCCAGGGTCACGATCGCGACCTCCCGGCGGGCGAAGGCGGCAGCGGCCCCCACCGTTTGGTGAAAGGCGGAGGCGTCCTCCACGTAGTGGTCGGCCGGAAAGAACCCCACCACCTGGTCCTCCCCGAACCGGCGGGCAACCTCCAGCGCCGCCCAGGCCACCGCCGGGGCGGTGTCCCGGGGCTTGGGCTCCACGATCAGGTTCCCCTCGGGCAGGTCGGGCAGGTGCTCCCGGATCAGGGGAACCAGCCGCTCGGAGGTGGAAACCAGCATCCGGCCCCAACCCGTAAGGGGCAGGAGCCGCTCGGCCGTGGCCTCGATCAGGCTCTTGCCTCCGGGTAGCAACCGGAGGAACTGCTTGGGGCGGTCGCTCCGCGACAGGGGCCAGAAGCGTTCCCCCCGGCCTCCGGCAAGGATGACCGCGGTAAAGGGTTCAGCCGCCATGGCTTGTTCATTCTAGTCTCCCTGCCGGGTGAAACCGGCCGCATGCGACCCACCCCGTGACGATTGCCTGCTTTGCGGAAGGCCGCGGGCGATAGTAGCGATACCATGCCGCAGCAGCGCGCAAAGGTGAGGGGGCGCGCTTCCTGGCCGATCTCGGTCCCCTCCGGAGGTTAGGGGGGTTCCTGGCCCATCCCCGAGGGAGGGCGTAACGGGGGTTTACCGCGCACACCAGGCCCGGCAACCCCTTGGCGAGAGCCCGGGCGCGGAAAAGCGCCCTGCTACTCGGCCAGGGCAAGGGGGGCGCGGCCGTGCTCGAGGCGCGCGAACCTGAAGCGGGGTTCCACCCCCTCCCCAACCCTCCCCCAGGGGAAGGCGAAAATCACGGCC
>WFNN01000089.1 GCA_015488545.1 Thermaceae bacterium
GTTGGGCGGGGTAGCGTTCGCCCCAAGTAAACGGTAAGAATGCCGGCATGAAGCTGGTGGTCGCGGTGGTTGACAACCAGAGCGCTTCCAAGCTGGCCCGCGCACTCGCCGAACATGGGTTGGTGTCCACCCAGATCCCGAGTCGGGGAGGCTTCTTAGCCGAGGCCAACACCACTTTTTTAATCGGCGTCGAAGAAGCCCGCTTAGAGGAGGTGAAGCGTCTGCTCTTGGAAAAGGCCGAGGCGCGACAGGTCGTCCGCGATGGGGTGCGTGTGGAGGTTGGCGGGGCGGTGGCCTTCGTCCTCGAGGCCTCCGAGGTCTGGAAGCTATAGTGGGAGGGATGCGCTGGCTTATTGCCCTTCTTCTCAGCCTCGGCCTGGCGGCCGCCGAGATTGCCGCCCCGCTACCCGCCTTCTTCCGCGCCCTTAAGATCAACGGAACAGCGGGGAAACCGCTGACCTACGGCCGAGGCCACCTCCAGGTGGACGCCCTGGCCGGGCGGCTATACAAGGTGCGGTTTGTGGGGCCGGTGGACGACCTCGAGGACGCCGGCCGGGTCATCGCGGCGGCGGTGGGCGCCCCCGAGGCCAAGGACGCCTTCGTCCGCTGGTTTCGCGCCAATCGCTCGGCCATCGCGGCCCAGGGTCGCCCGGTCCGGGTGGGGCTGGGCCGGAGTTACGCCCTGGAACTCGCGGTAGCGAAGGACCTTCGTTTTGAGGTGGCCCCGCTGGAGGTGCCCGAAGCCGCCTTCGGCCCACCCCGCCACCTTCTCGGCACCCGGGGGCCCTTGATCCGCGAGTACTCCGACTTCTACTGCCCCTACTGCGAGCGGCTGGCCCTCCAGGTCTTTCCAAAGCTCAAAGCCGAGCTGATCGAAAAAGGGCTGGCCCGCTTTGACTACCGCCACTTCCCGCTGGTGGAGATTCACCCCGACGCCGCGCGGGCCGCCCTGGCCAGCGAATGCGCCGCCGAGCAGCAGCGGTTCTGGCCCTACCACGACGCCCTCTTCGCCGCCTTGGCTCGGGACCGCTCGGTGAACTACGAGGCCCTGGCTGGAAAGCTCGGCCTCGACCGCAACCGGTTTTCCGCCTGCCTCTCCGAAGCCCGCTACCAAAAGGTGGTCGACGGGATGCGGGCCGAGGCCGAACGGCTTGGCCTGAGCGGTACGCCCACCGTCTTCGTGGGCCCGTTCCTGCTCCCCAACCCCTTCGACCTTGAAAGTTACCGCAACTACCTGGCCATGGCGGCTGCCCAGAAGACCCGAGCCAACCGATGAACTACGGCGACTGGGCTGTCCTGGTTGACACCAAGGGCCGTAAGTACCTCCTCCGCCTAAAAGAGGGGGGGCGGTTTTCCCACCACCGCGGGGTGGTGGAACACGCTGCCATTGTCGCCGCGGGGCCGGGCGGTCGGGTCCGTACCCACAAGGGCGAGCCCCTTTGGGTCTTTGCCCCGAGCCTGGAGGAGTACGTCCTCCTGATGCCCCGGGGGGCAACCGTGACTTACCCCAAGGACGCCGCCGCCCTATTGCTCCTGCTCGACCTGGCCCCGGGGATGCGGGTACTCGAGGCCGGCACCGGCTCGGGGGGGCTCACGCTCTTTCTTTCCCGGGCGGTGGGGCCCCAAGGCGAGGTCTGGAGCTACGAGCGGCGGCCCGCTTTCCGGAAGCAGGCGGAGGCCAACGTTCGGGCCTTCGGCGGGGAAAACGTGCGTTTTTTTGAGGGCGACTTGGCCGAAGCCGAACTCCCCGAGGCCGCCTTCGACGCCGTCGCCCTCGACCTAATGGAACCCTGGAAGGTCATCGAACGGGTGGTCCCCGCCCTTAAGCCGGGGCGTAGCCTGGCCCTGTACCTACCCAACATCACCCAGGTGGTCGAGCTTTTGAAAGCGGTGGGAACCGCCCGCTTACCGCTTAAGAAGGAGCGGGTGCTGGAGGTCCAGCACCGGACTTGGGACGTCCGCCCTCCGGTAGCCCACCCCAGTTTCCGCCAGATCGGCCACACCGCCTTTCTGGTCCAGCTACGCCGGTTGAAGCCCGAAAGCGAGCAGGGCCGCCAGGGCGAGGAGGAGGGCGGTGACCAGAAAGAGCACGGGGTATCCGAGGACCCCGGCCAGCGCGCCGCCCAGTAGCGGCCAGACCGCCCGGGGAGCGCTGGCCAAGTAGAGCAGCGCCGTGTGCGCGGCTCGCTCCTCGGGCGGTGCGCAGGCGAGGAGATAGGCGCTGTAGGCGTTCTCGATCCCGTTGTAGATCACCCCAATCAGGGCAAAGACGACCAGGGCCCCCGCCAGTCCCCGGCCGGCCAGTGCGGCAACCGGTACCAAAAAGGCCAGCACCGCCACCGCCCGTACCCCCACGTGGGCCCCGCGCCGGTCGATCCAGCGGCCGATCAGGAGGTTGGCCGAGTCGGCCAGGGCCGAGATCGCCACCAAGTAGCCGAGCGCCGTCGCCGGCAGGCCTGTGGCCTGGGCCGCCACCACGTAGAAGGGGAGTGCGAGGAAGGAGGTACCCACCAGCAGGTAGGCCAGCAAGAGCCGGCGAAGCCGGGGTTTGGCTAGGGGACGGAGGACCGCAGCCAGCGGAAGCGGCGGCCTTTTCGGGTCGGGCCGCTCGGGGATCATCCAGAACCCCCAGAACCCTACCGCCAAGGCCAAAAAGGCGAGAAAAAAGGCGGCCGCGAAACCCTCGGGAAAGCGGTCCCAAAGCGGCCGGGAAAGGACCCCGCTAAGCGCCCCCGCCAAGCTGGCCATCACCCCGCGAAGACCGAAAAACTGACCCCATAGGGTG
>WFNN01000090.1 GCA_015488545.1 Thermaceae bacterium
CCCACTTCCGGGTAGGTCACCCACGCGTTACTCACCCGTCCGCCGCTAGGACCGCCCCGAACCGAAGTTCAAAGCGGCCCCCGCACGACTTGCATGTCTTAGGCACGCTGCCAGCGTTCACCCTGAGCCAGGATCAAACTCTCCGTGGCAAGACGCCCCAAAGGGACGGGCATTTCGTGCTATGGCCTGCTTCCCCGCTTTTCAAGGTGCGCGCGGACTTCCGCCCGCAGCAACGGGTAGGTTAGCAAGGGTGGCCGGGTTTGTCAACTTCCGCAGCCCGGCACGTACGGGGGTGGTGGGCGACGGTGGAAACCCCGCGGCAACCTCGGTATTCGACAGGCCCAGGCGCGCCCTGTTCGCAGGGTAGGCCGGGGCCTCGTGAGCGAGGGGCTTGGGTCCGGGCGCTTTTGTGGCAGCAGCTTGAGCCAAGCCAGTCTTTTTGCTACAGTTAGAATTCGCTGGGGCGTTGGCCCCTTGGAGGTTCCCATACCATGTACGCGATCATCGAGACGGGCGGCAAGCAGTACCGGGTGGAGGAGGGCGAGCGGATTCGCGTGGAGAAGCTCGCCGCCGAGCCCGGTGAGGTGGTGGAGTTCACCCCCCTCTTCTTGGGTGGTGAGGGGACGAAGGTAGGTACACCCGCGGTCGAGGGCGCCAAGGTGGTGGCCGAGGTGGTGGGCCAGGGGCTCGGGAAGAAGCTGCTGGTAGAGAAGTTCAAGGCTAAGGTCAACTACCACCGCAAAAAGGGTCACCGCCAGCCCTACACCGAGCTTTTGATCAAGGAGATCCGGGGGTAGGCGATGGCACATAAAAAAGGCCTGGGTTCGACCAAGAACGGGCGCGACTCGATTGCCAAAAGGCTGGGCGTTAAGCGATTCGACGGACAGGTGGTGCGTGCGGGGAACATTCTGGTTCGCCAGCGGGGCACCAAGTTCAAGCCCGGCAAGAACGTGGGTATGGGGCGCGACTTCACTCTGTTCGCTCTGGTGGACGGGGTGGTCGAGTTCCGCGATAAGGGGCGGCTGGGCCGTTTCGTCAACGTCCGCCCGCTAGAGTAGCCTTTGCCCTCCTTGCCCGCGGACCCCAGCCGGGCGTTCGCGGGCGGTTTTTATAAAATGTTTCGGGACTCCATCGAGATAGAGGTGATCGCCGGTTCGGGCGGCGACGGGGTGGTGAGTTTTTTCCGTGAGAAGTACATCCCCAAGGGCGGCCCCGACGGCGGCGACGGCGGCAAGGGCGGGGACGTTTACCTGCGGGCGTCGGAGCACATCGATTCCCTGGCCAAGGTGTCCCGGCGCCGCTACAAGGCCCCTTCCGGGGCCCATGGCCAGGGGGGGAATCGCCACGGCCGCTCGGGTGAGGACCTCTTCATCGAGGTTCCCCTTGGGACCCGGGTCTTCGACGCCGAGACCGGGGATCTCCTTGCTGACCTGGTGGAACCAGGGCAGACGGTCCGGGTGGCCAAGGGGGGCGAGGGGGGGCGAGGGAACGCGGCTTTTGTGAGCCCCACCCGGCAGGCTCCCCGGTTTGCCGAGGCAGGGCTTCCGGGGGAACGGCGGCGGCTTCGGCTGGAGCTCCTCTCGCTCGCCGACGTCGGGTTGGTGGGCTACCCGAACGCGGGCAAGTCTTCGCTGCTCGCCGCGCTCACCAATGCCCGGCCCAAGGTGGCCAGCTACCCCTTTACCACCCTGACCCCGAACTTGGGGGTGGTGGAGGACGAGGAGGGGTTCCGCCGCTTCACCCTTGCCGATATTCCGGGGATCATCGAGGGTGCCAGCGAGGGGAAGGGGCTGGGCCTTGAATTCCTCCGCCACATCGCTCGCACCCGGGTTTTGCTCTACGTTCTCGACGCGAGCACGGATCCCGGGGAGGCGCTAAAGACGCTCCTGGCCGAGGTCGAGGCTTACGATCCCGGGCTCCGCGGCCGGCCGGCGTTGGTTGCTCTCAATAAGACCGACCTTTTGGAGGCGGATGAGACCGAGCTCTGGATCGAGGATCTGGCCCGCTTCGGCGTGGCTGTGGTCCCGGTTTCGGCCAAGACCGGGGCGGGCCTCTCCGAGCTAAAAGGGGCGCTTTTTGCCCTCCTGGAGAAGGCTCCAAGGGTCCGGCCAGCCGAGCCCAAGCCCCGGGTCGAGGTCCCTGCCGGCATCCGGGTCCGTGAGGTGGCGGAGGGGGTCTTCGAGGTGGAGGCGCCCCAGATCGAGCAAGCGGTGGCCCGCATTAAGGGTGATCTCTTTGAGGCCATGCCCTACCTCCAGCCGAAGTTCCGGCGGTGGGGACTGGAGGAGGCCCTCAGGTCCGCCGGGGTACGGGCTGGCGATACCGTGCGCATCGGTCCTTTGGAGTTCGAGTACATCCCCGACCGCGAGTAGCGTGGTAGGCTCTTTTCCGTGCGTCTGGGGCTCTTCGGCGGCAGCTTCGATCCCCTCCACGTCGGCCACCTGCTGGCGGCCAGCGAGTCGGCCGATCGTCTGGGGCTCGACCGCGTGGAGTTCGTGACCGCGGCCCGCCCGCCCCACAAGCGACCGGTGGCTCCGGCCGAGGCCCGCCACGAGATGGTGGTGCTGGCCACCGCCCGCGACGAGCGTTTCTTTCCAAGCCGATTGGAGCTCGACCACCCCGGCCCCAGCTTTACCGTTGATACCCTCCGGCGGGCCCGGCACCGCTGGCCGGAGGCCGAGCTGTTCTTCATCACCGGGGCCGACGCCTACCGCGATGTGGGAACCTGGAAGGAGCCCGAGGCGCTGGTCCAGTTGGCCCAGATGGTGGCGGTTTCCCGCCCGGGGTACGACCTCGCCCGGCTCGACCCCTTTTTCCGGGAACGGGTTCTGCTCATCGAGATCCCCGGCTACGAGGTCTCCTCGACCGAAGTTCGGCGGCGCGTGGCCGAGGGGCGCTCGATTCGCTACCTGGTGCCTTTCGAGGTGGAGGTCTACATTGAAAAGCACGGACTCTACCGCGCTGGTTGAGGAGGTTAAGCGGCGGCTTTCCGACGAGCGGTTTGCCCACTCGATTCGGGTGGCCGAAACCGCCCGCGACCTCGCCCCGGCGGTCGGGGTGGATCCGGCCAAGGCCTACCTCGCCGGATTGCTCCACGACCTGGCCAAGGAGCTTCCGGAAAAGGAGCTTTTTCGCCTGGCCCCGCCCCAAAACGAGGTTGAGCGGGCCCATCCCCTGGTGCTTCACGGCCGGGCCGGCCGGGCGCTGGCCGAGCGTCTCGGGGTCACCGATCCCGAGGTGCTCGCCGCCATCGAGGGGCACGTGGTGGGGGTGGAGCCCGGTTTCCCGCTGGGGATGCTGATCTACGTGGTCGACCTGGCCGAGCCCGGCCGTGGGTTCAACCAGGACCTGCTGCCCCTTCTGCGGGCGGGGCGCTTGCTCGAGGCCTACCGTCGGGCGGTGGAGCGGAAGGTGGCGTACCTGGAGTCGCGGGGCATACCGGTTCACCCGCGTACGCGGGAGGTGCTGCGTCGGCTTGAGGCGGCTTAATCTTCCCCTCTGGTTGCGGTTTTTCCTAGGAGCGCTCCTGGCCGCCGGTGCGGTGGCGGTGGGGCGGTGGCCAAGCCCCGAGCGGGTGGCCACGTCGGCGGGAGGCGGGCTGGTGCCCGAACTCAGCCTGGTGGTGGGCGCCCGCGACGTCGAGTACTGCGGCCCCGCCACCCCTTGCGGCCCCGGCCGGCGCACCGACACGATCTTCTTCGTTCGGGCGGCGGGTTCCAGGGTATGGGCGGTGGCGGTGCCCCGCGACACCCGGGTCGAACTTCCCGGCTACAAGGGAAAGATCAACGCGGTCTACGGGTTCTTGGGGCCCGAGGGGCTGGCCCGGGCGGTGGAGCGGGTGGTGGGCCTCCGGGTGGACCATCACCTGGTCTTCACCCTGGACCAGGTGGCCCGGTTGGTGGACGCGGTGGGCGGGGTCGACGTGGTGCTCCCTGCCCCCATGGACTACGACGACAACGCCGCCAATCTTCACATTCACTTCCCCGCCGGTCGGGTGCACCTGGGGGGTGCGGACGCGGTCCGGTACATGCGCTTTCGGGGCTGGGTGGGTAGCGACCTCGGGCGGCTGGACCGGATCAAGGAGGTGCTTCTCAAGGTGGCCAAAAAGGCCGCGTCGCCGGAGTACTGGCCGCGGCTGCCAGGCCTGCTCCGCTCGCTCTGGGGCGAGCTTGAAACCGACCTTCCCGTCGAGCAAGCGCTGGTCTTTCTGCCTTACCTGAAAGGGCTGTCCCTGAAGACCGCCACCCTGCCGGTCATCGAGGATGGGCCTTACCTGGTGGTGCGGCCGGAGGATAGGGCCCGGTTCCTGAAGGCCTTCTTCGGGGTCGGGCTCGGCCAGGCGGTTCCGGTCCCCAAGGCCCGGGTGCTGATCCTTGATGGCAGCGGGGCCGGTCTCGGGGAGCGTTACGCCGAGGGGCTTGCGCGGTTGGGGCTGCCCCGTCCCCGGGTGCTTTCCGGGCGGCCGCGGGAGGTGAGCGAGGTCCTGGCCTCGGGGGACCTCGAGGCCGGCAGCTTCTACGCCGAGGCGGTGCACCTGCCCCTGGTGGCCAAGTTCCGGCTCTACGCCCGGGCCGACGTGGTGATCGCGCTGGGGCGTGACCTGGTACAATAGAACCGGATGGCGAACCCCTTTGGAGTGGAGCGCTTGATTCAAGAAGTCTACCGAATCCTTGACCAAAAGAAGGCGGAAGACATCGTGGCCCTGGACCTCAGGGGGGTTTCCGATAGCCTTGATTACTTCCTGATCGCCACCGCCACCAGCACCCCCCACCTTGAGGCCCTGGAGCGGGCGGTGCGGGAGGGTCTGGAGGAGCTGGGCGTACGCCCCGAAGCGGTGGAGGGGCCCTCGACCCGCTGGGTCCTGCTCAACTACGGGTCGCTGCTGGTGCACCTTATGAGCCCCGAGGCCCGGGCGTTTTACGACCTCGAGGGCCTCTGGGCCGACGCCGATCGGCTGGCCCTGGAGCCCGCGGTTTAGGTGCGGCTGGACCGGTACCTGGTTCAAGAAGGGCTGGCGGAAAGCCGGGAGAAGGCCAAGGCCTTGATCCGCGCCGGGCGGGTTCGGGTGGACGGCCGGGTGGTGGAAAAGCCCGCCTTTGCCGTTTCCGGTGATGCCCGGGTGGAGGTAAGCGCGCCCTACACCTACGTTGGGCGGGGGGCCGAGAAGCTCCTCGGGGCACTGGCTGCCTTTCCGGTGGCGGTGGCTGGGC
>WFNN01000091.1 GCA_015488545.1 Thermaceae bacterium
AGCACCACCACCGGGATGCGTTCCAGGGGCGGGGGCCCTTGGGCCTCGAGCAGCGAGGCCCGCACCAGTAGGGGCAGGGGGGCGGCCTGGCCGCGGGGCAGCTCGGCCCGGGTCCAGATGATCCGCTGGCGGAGCAAAAGGGCGTAGTCGGCCTCGGCCAGCCGCAAGCGTTGGCCGCCCAGGGCCGGGCTTCGCACCAGGGGGATGGCCTGCTCCAAGTCCTGGGCCTTCAGGGGGGGCAGGGCCAGCACCAGGTCGACCTCGGCGTAGACCGTGGGGGGGAGGGCGGCCTCAAGCAGGCTCTTGCCTCCGCGGTTGACCAGGCGCACGACCTGTCCCAAGGCGTCGTCCAGCTCGTTCTTCAGCCCCTGGTAGAGGTAGCGGGCGAGCAGGGAGTAGACCGCGAGCCCCATGAAAAGAAGGCTTGCGGCCAGCAGGGTGAGGGTGAGGAGGGTGATCCGGGTGCGGAGGGTCATAAAAAAGGCCTGTGGCTCGTGGCTTGTAGCTTGTAGAGGGTTTTCACCGCAAGCCACAGGCTACAAGCCACAAGCTAATCTTCCCTAAGTACGTACCCTACCCCCCGCACCGTGTGGATGAGGCGGCGTTCCCCGCCGGCCTCGAGCTTTTTGCGGAGGTAGCCGATGTAAACGTCAACCACGTTGGAGCCTCCCTGGTAGCCGGGCCAGACCTTCTCCTCGATTTCAAAGCGGGAAAACACCTTGCCGGGGTTGGAGGCGAGCAGCTCCAGGAGCTCGAACTCCTTGTTGGAGAGTTCGACCCGTCGCCCCCCCCGGAAGACCTCCCGGCCCTCGAGGTTGATGATCAGGTCGGCCACCCGGATCTCGCCGGTGATCGCCGGGGTCACCCGGCGCAGATGCGCCCGCACCCGGGCCAGGAGCTCCTCGATGGAAAACGGCTTCACCAGGTAGTCGTCGGCCCCGGCGTCGAGGCCCTCCACCTTGTCCTCGACCCGGTCCTTGGCGGTGAGGATGAGGATGGGCACGTTCGAGGTCTTGCGGATGATCCGGGCGACCTCGAGGCCGTCCTTGGCCGGGAGCATGAGGTCGAGAATGACCAGGTCCGGGTTTTTCTCCCGGAACTTGGAAAGGCCTGTGACCCCGTCGTAGGCCACCTCGGTGCGGTAGCCCTCGGCCTGAAGCTCCAGCTCCAGAAACCGGGCGATGTCCTTCTCGTCCTCGATGATCAGGATCAGGGGCGCATCCATGCCTTAATGGTATCACATGAGAATGTAGGTTTCTCATGTGAAAGTAAGCGTTGGTACAATTTCCCCGAAGGGAAGTGAGCGAATGGCACGTTTGCGCACCCTGGCGGTCCACGCCGGTCAGCGCCCCGACCGCGGGACCGGCGCCCTCACCACGCCGATCTACCAAACTTCCACCTTCGCCTACGGCGGCTTCGATCGGGGTCGCCGCCTCTTCGCAGGTGAAGAGGCGGGCTACGTCTACACCCGGGTGCAAAACCCCACTACCCGGGCCTTTGAGGAGAAGCTCGCGGCCCTGGAGGGCGGCGAGGCGGCGGTGGCGTTCGCCAGCGGGATGGCCGCGATCGCGGCGCTGGTGTTCACCCTCCTCGCCCCGGGGGACGAGATCGTCTACCTGGGGCCGCTCTACGGCGGTACCGAGGGGCTCTTCTACGACCTCGGCCGCCGCTACGGCCTGGTGATCACCGACGCCACCGATCGCTCGCTTTCGGAGGCGGTTGGGCCGGCCACCCGGATGATCTACGTGGAGACCCCGGCGAACCCCACGCTTCGAATCCACGACCTCCGCGAGGTGGCCCGGGTTGCGCGGGCGCGGGGGGTGCTCTCGGTGGCCGACAACACCTTCGCCACCCCGGTGCTCACCCGCCCTTTGGAGCTCGGCATCGACCTGGTCGTGCACTCGGCGACCAAGTACCTCTCCGGCCACGGCGACGTGGTGGCCGGGGCGGTGGTGGGCCCGGCCGCCCTTTTGGAGCCGATCCGGGCCGAAGGGCTCCGGCACCTTGGGGGCGTGCTCGGCCCCTTTGAGGCCTTTTTGTTGCTCCGGGGGATGAAGACCCTTCCCCTCCGGGTGATGGCCCACGCCCAGTCGGCCGCGAAGGTGGCCGGGTTTTTAAGGGACCACCCGGCGGTGCGGCGGGTTTTCTACCCCGGCTTGCCCGATCACCCTGGGCACGCGGTGGCGGCCCGCCAGATGGCCGCCTTCGGGGGGATGGTGGCCCTGGACCTCGGCAGCGAGGCCGCGGCCCGGGCGTTCCTCGACGGTCTGACCCTGTTCGCCCAGGCGGTGAGCCTAGGCGACGTGGACTCGCTGGCCACCCACCCCTACTCCACCACCCACCAGTTGGTCGACGAGGCGGTGCGCCGCCGCCAAGGGGTCACCCCGGGCTTGGTGCGGCTTTCGGTGGGGCTGGAGGACCCCGACGATCTCATCGAGGACCTGGACCGGGCCCTCGCCCGGGTTGTTGCCCTCGAGGTCGACTGACCCCCCTTTACACCACCGGGTTCGGTGGCTCCCCGCCCGCGAGCACCGCCAGCAGGTTTTCGGCCACCATCGCCGCCATCCGTTCGCGGGTGCGGAGGCCGGCCGAGCCCACGTGCGGGGTGAGAACGACGTTTTCAAGCCGAGCGAGGGGGTGGTCCGGAGGCAGGGGCTCGGGGTCGGTGACGTCGAGCCCGGCGGCGAAAAGCGGCCCCTCCACAAGGGCCTCTACCAGCGCTTCGGTGTCCACCACCCGACCGCGGGCGGTGTTCACCAGCACCGCGCCCGGTTTCATGCCGGAGAGCCTTTCGCGGTTAAAAAGCCGATCGGTTTCGGGGGTGAGGGGGACATGGAGGCTTACGAAGTCGGCTTCGGGCAGGGCCTCGTCGAGCGCCACCCGGCGGGCGCCGAGCTCGGCTTCGGCCTCGGGCTTTGGGGTGCGGCTGGTGTAGAGGATCCTCATGCCGAAGCCCCGCGCCCGGCGGGCAAAGGACTGCCCGATCCGGCCAAAGCCCACCACCAGCACGGTGGCCCCGTGGACCTCGGGGCCCAGGAAGCCGGTGGGTAGCCAGCACTTCCAGCGCCCCTCCCGCACGAAACGGTCGCCCTCGGGGACCCGGCGGGCGGCTGCCAGGAGCAGGGCGAAGGCCAGGTCGGCGGTGGCCTCGGTGAGGACGCCGGGGGTGTGGGTGACCCGGATGCCCCGGGCGCGGGCGGCCTCGAGGTCGATGTTGTTGACCCCCACCGCGTATTGGGCGATGACCTTCAGCCCGGGGCCGGCGGCGTCCATGAGCTCGGCGTCCACCCGGTCCTCCAGGGTGGTGATGAGCCCCTCGGCCCCGGTCACCCGGCGAAGGAGTTCCTCGCGGGGGGGCGGGCAGGTGCCTGCCCAGTAGCCGAGTTCGTGGCCTGCAGCCGCTATGCGCGCGAACGCGTCGCCGGGGAGCTTTCGGGTCGCGTATACCTTCGCCATGGTTCGAGGATAGCCCGGAGCGCGGCCGGGGATGGGCGCTCCGAAAGTGCCCGGGCAAGGGCTTGGCGGCAGGGCGGGGCCGCTTCCAGGCAGGCCAGCAGAGCCCGGCCGGCCAGCGCTAGGTTTTCGCTAAAGCGGACCGGCCGGGGGTGGGCGAGGGGAAGGGCGGCCAGCGCCCGGGCCCAGGCCGTTACCCGCGCAAGGGCCACCGGGTCGGCCTCGGCCAGCCCGGTGGTCCAAAGGCCGTTGGCCAGGAGTTCGTCGGCCCATCGGGCGGCGGCGCGGAGCCCCCGACCCACCGCCAGGGCGTGGGCGTACTCGTGGCCGCTGGCCAGATCCACGAGCTCCTCCACCGGGCCCGGGGGCGCCACCCCGGCCTCGGCGAGGGCGCCGAGCACCCGGAAGCGAAGGCGCTCGGGAACGTCCCTGGGGGCGTAGACCGCGAGCTCGCCCCGCACCCGGGCGGCGGGGTAGCCGTAGGGGAAGGGAAGCCTCTGGTGCCAGTCGGGTTCGGTGAGCACGTAAAGGGTGACCCGGGGCCAGCCGGTTTCCCCGAAAGCCCGGGTGAGCCCGGTCCGAACCCGGCGCAAGTAGGCGGCGATGCCCCGGGCCTTGAGCAGAGCGCCGGCCGAGGCGAAGGTGGGAAGGTACGGGTGAGGCAGGTGGGTTAGGGCCATAGCACCCTCGCCGGAACGGCCAGGAAGCCATCGAGGTCCACAACCTCCTCCCCTGCGTGCACCAGGTAGCCGGAGGCGAGCCGATCGCCGAGGCGCTTTTTGAGCCAGGGCAGGTCGCCGAGGTCGGCCGGGGTCGGGTTTTGGGTGAACCGGAGGGCGAAGGCCAGGAGGCGGCCGTCCGGCCGCGTGAGCACCAGGTCCACCGCCTGGCCTTTGTACCCGCGGAGGTGGTGGGGCCGGAGGCCGGCGAAGCCGGCGTGCCGGAGGAGTTCGGTGAGGGCGAAGACCCGGAACGCCCGGCCCCGTTCACCGGCGTAGCGGGTATCGGTGAGGTGGTTGATAAGGCCGGTATCGAAGAGAAGCACCCGGTCCTGGCGGGCGAGCCCTTTTTCCCCTGGCGGCGCCCAGGCGGGGATGCGAACCACCCAGCCCCGGTTTTCCAACCGCTCCAGCGTCTTTGTGACCCAGGGTTGGCTCCGCCCCAGTTGCCGGGCCCATGCGGAGAGGTTTAAAAGCCCCGGCCCTTCCCGCGCCAGGAGGGCGAGCAGCGGCCGCTCCCCTTCGGCCCGTCTGGGTCGGGCCCGGCCCTCGGCGACCTGGAGGTGGCTGCGCCACCACTCCTCGCGTTCGTGCCGGGCCAGCGGCAAAAGCTCGGGGAGACCGCCGGTGCTGTAGGGAGTTTCCCAGCTTTCCGGGGCCGGCCCCGAAGGGGGGTCCTCGAGCCGGTCAAAGAGGTTAAAGCAGGCCCCGTGCCGCTCCGCCAGGGTGAGGGGTTCCAGGGTTAGAACCTGGACCTGTTGCCCAAGGGCCCGGATCAGCCGCGAAAGCGCTGGGAACACGCCGCTCGCCGCCAGCAAGAAGGCCCCGGCCGGGGCCCCCTCGACGACCCGCCGCGCGAGGACGGAAAGGAGCCCGGGGAAGCGTTCGACCCCGTCCAGTGCGGCGGGGAGGCGGAGGCCCGCCAGGAAGCGGCTGGGGTCCGCCCGGGCCTCTTCCAGGGTTGCGGGATCGGCCAGATCGACGGGGCGCACCCCCCGCCGGCGGGCGAGCTTTTGCAACAGGTGGCTCTTACCCACCCGGCGGGCGCCAAGAAGGACCACCACCGGGCGGCGGGCCAGGGCCTTCTCTAGCCTTTCCCGCAGGCATCGGGGGTACACGGCTTTCATTCTACGGGGGCTAAATCACCTCACGTAGACCGAGGACTCGGGTGCGGCGTCGGAGCTCGGCCTTTAGCTCTGCGTGCTCCGGTCTTTTGAGGGTGGGGTCGGTGG
>WFNN01000092.1 GCA_015488545.1 Thermaceae bacterium
CACCTGGACCGTCTACTTCCTCGCCAACGGCGAGCTAGAGGGCACCGCGCGCTTCGAGCTAATCCCCTAGCCCAGCTAGAATGGGCCCCACGGTGACGACCCCCATCGCCCCCTCCCCCACCGGCGACCCCCACGTGGGCACCGCCTACATCGCGCTCTTTAACTACGTTTGGGCGAGGAAAAACCACGGGCGCTTCATCGTGCGGATCGAGGACACCGACCGCGCCCGCTACGTCGAGGGGGCCGAAGCCCGCATCCTCGAAATGCTCCGCTGGCTCGGCCTCGACTACGACGAGGGACCCGACAAGGGCGGCCCGCACGCCCCCTACCGCCAATCGGAACGGCTTTCGATTTACCGCGCCCACGCCGAGGAACTCCTGCAAAAGGGCTTTGCCTACCGCGCGTTCGAGACCCCTGAGGAGCTGGAGCAAATCCGCAGGGAAAAGGGCGGGTACGACGGACGCGCCCGCAACATCCCCCCGGAAGAGGCCGAAGCCCGGGCGGCCGCGGGCGAGCCCCACGTGATCCGGCTCAAAGTCCCCCGACCCGGCACCACCGAGGTCAAGGACGAGCTCCGGGGGACGGTGGTCTACGACAACAAGGAGATTCCCGACGTGGTCCTCCTTAAGTCCGACGGCTACCCGACCTACCACCTGGCGAACGTGGTGGACGACCACCTAATGGGCGTCACCGACGTGATCCGGGGCGAGGAATGGCTGGTCTCCACCCCGATTCACGTGCTGCTCTACCGGGCCTTCGGCTGGACGGTGCCGAAGTTCTACCACATGCCCCTCCTCAGGGCACCCGGGGGGGCCAAGCTAAGCAAGCGCACCGGGCACACCAGCGTGGACTACTACCGCGATGAAGGGATCCTGCCCGAAGCGCTCCTCAACTTCCTCGCCCTGATGGGCTTTTCCATGCCCGACGGGCGCGAGCTCTTCTCCCTCTCCGAACTGATCGAAGCCTTCACCTGGGAGCGGGTGCACCTCGGCGGCCCGGTCTTCGACACCGAAAAGCTCCGCTGGCTGAACGGCAAGTACATCCGCGAGGTGCTTTCGATCGAAGAGCTCGCCGAACGGGCAAAGCCCTTCTTGGAGGCTGCCGGACTCGACTGGAAGTCGGACGCCTACCTCAAAAAGGTGCTCGAGCTCATGCGCCCCCGCTTCGAGACCCTGAAGGAGTTCGTGGAGAAAGCCGACTACTTCTTCACCGACGCGTTCGACTACGAGGAAAAGGCGCTAAAAGAAATCCGAAAGGGCGCCGAGATCCTAAAGGAGCTGAAAGACCTCCTCGCCGCGCTCCCCGACTTCCGGCCCGAAACCACCGAGCCCGCCTTGAAGGCCTTTGTTGAAGAAAAGAGCCTGAAGCTCCGCCACGTGATGCAGCCCCTCCGGGCGGCGATCACAGGACGGCTCGCCACCCCGGGGATGTACGAGATGCTCGAGGTGCTGGGCAAGGACGTCGTCCTCCGCCGTCTTGAGCAGGCGCTGCAACACGGCCGGGATTAGCCTACAATCGAGGGCGATGTCCTGGCTTAGCCGGATCAAGGCCGGCCTCAAGAAAACCGCAGAAAGCCTCAACCGGGCCGTACCTTGGGGAGGGGACCCCGAGGAGGTGCTGGAGGAGCTCGAGTACGCCCTCATCGCCGCCGACGTGGGAATCGAGGCCACCGAGTCGATCCTCGAAGAGGTGCGGCGATCGGGGGAACGGAACCTGCGGGAAGCGGTCAAGCGCGCGATCATGCTCGAACTGGAACCCGACGAACGCCGGCGAAAGCTACGGAAGCTCGGCTTCAAGCCCGACGCCCGCAAAAAGCTCGTCGAGCCCAAAAGTCGCGTGGTCTTGATGGTGGGTGTCAACGGCGTGGGCAAGACCACCACCATCGCCAAACTCGGTCGCTACTACCAGGCAGCCGGCAAGAAGGTGCTCTTCGCCGCTGGCGATACCTTTCGGGCCGCGGGCGGGGCCCAGCTTGCGATTTGGGGCGAGCGGCTCGGCATCCCGGTAATCACCGCGCCGGAAGGGGCCGACCCCGCCGCCCTCGCCTTTGACGCCGCCAAGGCCCGGGTCGCCCGGGGGTACGACCTGCTCTTCGTTGACACCGCCGGCCGCCTCCACACCAAGCACAACCTGATGGAGGAGCTTAAGAAGGTCAAGCGGGCGATCGAGAAAGCGGACCCGGGCGAGCCCGGCGAAGTATGGCTGGTTCTCGACGCCACCGTGGGCCAAAACGGTATTCAGCAGGCGGAGAGGTTCCATCAGGCGGTCGGCCTCACCGGCGTCATCGTCACCAAGCTCGACGGCACCGCCAAAGGCGGGGTGCTGATCCCCATCGTCCGCACGCTCGGGGTGCCGATCAAGTTCATCGGGGTGGGGGAAGGCGAGGACGACCTAGAGCCCTTTGACGCCGGGGCCTACGCCGAAGCGCTTTTGGGGGAGGCGGCGTGAGCCGGGACCAAAGGGCTCTACTCTGGCTCAGTTTCGCCTGGCTCGTGGCCATCGCCGCCACCAGCGGTAGCCTTTACTTCTCACAGATCCGCCACTTCATGCCCTGCGAGCTATGCTGGTACCAGCGGATCCTCATGTACCCCCTGGTGCTGATCCTGGGGATCGCGGTCTACCGGCTCGATACCGGGGTCCGCCCCTACGTGCTGGCGATGACCCTAACCGGGGGCACGATTAGCCTGATCCACTACCTGGAGCAGAAGGTCCCCGCCTTCCACCCCACCGCGTGCGCCGCCACCCCCATTCCCTGCAACAC
>WFNN01000093.1 GCA_015488545.1 Thermaceae bacterium
ACCCAGAGCCCCACCTCCCGAAGGGGGCGAAAGCGGCCCGCGGGCAGGGGCCTTCCCACCCGCTGGCCGCAGACCTCGCGGGGGGGTGGTCCGGCCTCCCCGGGCATCTCCGGGCGGGTGACCAGGAAAAAATCATCCGCCGGGCAACCGCTCGATTCGCAGGTCGTCGAAGTAGAAGACGGCGCCGCCCATACCCACACCAAAGCCACCCGCGCGGTAGTCGGGGTCGGTCCAGCTCGCCACCAGGGCACCGTCGAGCCACGCTTTCAGGGTGCCGTCCCCCGAAAGCGCGAAGACCAGGCGGTGCCACTTGCCGTCCCGTAGAAAACCCCGCCCCATGCCGGCCAGTTCCTTCCGGTCCAGCACCACGAGCCGCTGCTCGCCGGCCAGCTTGGTGAGGCGAACCCCGTCGTAGCCGATCGCAAGTTCAAACCCCCGGCTGCCGGTCCCGTCCATAAAGAGCCGGAAAAGCACATGCGACTCGGTGTAGGGGGCTTTCTCGACCCGAACGCGGAGAGCCACCCGGTAGTCGGTCCAGTCCTCGGCGCCGGTGGTCAAAAACCCCAGGGCGTTCTGGTCGCCGGCCCGGACCGCCTTGTCCAGCCGGCCCTCGGGGTTTAGGGCCTCGACCACCGTGAACCGGGGTTCCAGGCTGATCTTCAAAAACCCGTAGCGCGCCGGAGCCGCAACCGGCAGCACCGCGCCGGTGGGGTACTTGGCGAAGTCGTCGACCCAGGCGGTTCCCGGAGCGGGGAGGGCGTTTCCGGGGAGCACCTTCAAAGCCGCGCCCTTCTTCCCGCTTTCCACCGCAGTGGCGCCCTGGGGGGTCACCGGCACCGTCACCCTGACCCCGGGCACCGGCCGCACCTCGACCACTGGCCGGGGGGCGCAGGCGGCGAGGAGCCAAAATGTCCCAAGCAGCAAACCCACACGGTAAATCCTCATTGCCATCACCTCCTGGCCCCTTCAGGGCTGCCAAGGGCGGGGTTAAGGAAAGGTTAAGCGCCCCGCGGACGTCCGCGGGGCCGCTCAAGGTGTACCGACTTAGTTGGACCCGCAGAGGGTCTGGCCGCCTACGGTCACGCAAACCTGGCTGGGCGACCACTCCACGGTCACGCTGGCGTTGTTGCCGGCACAGTCTTTGCCGGAGAAAGTGGCTTTGCCGCCATCGATCTTGATGCCGTTGTCGTGGACGTTGGTGAGGGTAACGTTCAAGTTCCAGCCGTTCGCACAGCTAGGCCCGTTGCCGCTAAACGAGCCGGTGGCGTTCATGGTGCCGGCGGCCCAGGGCTGGCGCGTATCGTCCGGGGTCCAGGTGCCGGAGAGGCTGTAATCGACGGTTGAGGTTCCGCTGCCGGTAACCGTCACCGTCCAGGTGCCCTGGTAGTCGAAGCTGTAGCCGTTGCCGCTTTTCACCAGGTTGTGTTTGTTGATCGTCCAGGTGACGGTGGTGGACTGCCCGCCGGCGGTAACCCCCCACTCGACCGTACCGCTAACCTTGACTCCCGCGGAGGGATCGGAGCTATTGGGATCCTGCACGTTGACGTTTTTATACTCCCAGTAGCCCGAAGCGCTGCTGCCGCCTCCGCTGTAGCTCCAGGTGCACCTACCCCTGTAGGTGGCGTTTACTGGAATGCCGTCGTTGTCGGGGTCGCTGGTGTCACCGGCGACGGTGACCCCGGTGCAGTCCCAGCTGGCCACGTCCTGCGGCGCAAGCCCCGCGCTGAAGGGGGCAATGCCAAGGACGGGCACCGGCACCCCGGCCGAAAGCAGCGGGCTTTCCACCCGGTAGAGCTGGCCGTTGGCGGCGGTGAGTACCCCGGCCACGTCCTGGGCGGTGGCGCCCCCGCCCGAGTTGCCTCCCCCTGACGTCGCCTGGTTGCACCCGAACAGCAAAAGCGCAAGTATCCCCAAGACCACGACGATCCCGTACTTCGCCCTCGTCCGCATTCAAACCGACCTCCTTTTCGCCCAGCGCGGCCATCGACCTGCCTAGGGCAAGGGCGATGGCGTCCTGGACCCGCACCGTCACCGTAGAACCTCCGCGGTTAAACTCAGGTTAAGGGCATGGCTTTGGGCTATTTGTACCGGCCGGAGTTGGTGAAGCGGATCCGCCGGGGGCTTGCGGAATCCCCGGTGGTGCTCTGGGGACCGCCGGGGTTCGGAAAGACCCTCCTTTTAAAGGAGGTCGCCCGCGCCCTCGATCTTCCCTACCGCACCGAGCCGGGGCCCGGACCCGGAGCCTACGACCTCGACCGGCTGCCCGAAGCCCCCACCCCGGGGCAGGTCTTCGCCCTCCCCAGGAGGCCGCGGGTGAGCTTTGACGCCTTGCTCCTCGGCCCCCAGGAACTCGCGTTTAGCGAAGCCGAAGTCAGGGAACTCGCCCGCCGGCTTGGGGTGCCGCGGCTCGCCCGCCCCGCCTGGGAGCGGCTCGGGGGCTGGCCGGCGCTGACCCGTCGAGGGCTGGAGCAAGGGGTCGTGAATCCCGGCGAGGAGCCGCTCCGGGGGTACCTCGAGGCCCACCTCGCCGCCCTCCCCCTACCTGCGCGCGAGCTCCTCTGGCTCCTGGTCCTCGCCCTCCCCGAGCCCGCCTGGCGCCAGGCCGGGGGTGGGAAAGCCCTGGACGCGCTCTTGGAACGGGGCTGGGCGGCGGCCCGGGACGGGCGGGTTCACCCGCTCCCGGCGGTGGCCCATTACTTGCGGGCGGCGCGTGGGTGGCCTCCCTACGCCCGGGTGGCCGCCGCCTTGGAGGCCGCACGCGAACTCGACCCCGAAGCCGCCCTCGCGGGCTACCTCCGCTACCGCCGGCCGGAGGCCGGCCTGGCCTTCGAGCGCCTGGCCGAGGAACTCCTTCCCCGGGGGGAGTTCGACCGCCTAATGGAAGCCTGGGGCCGACTCCCGAAAACCCACCGCACCCCCCGGGGAGCCCTCCAGGCCGCCCGGGCGGAGCGAAGCCGGGGGCGGTTGGAGAGCGCGCTGGCCCTGGCCCGCAGCGCCATCGGGGAGCCGGCGCTCCGGGCCGAGGCCCGGGACGTCGAGGGCTCGGTGCTCATCCACCTGGGCCGCTACCGGGAGGCCGCCGATGCCTTCCGCGAGGGGCTGGCCCACGCCGACGACGAGCTCCGCCCCCGCATGCTGGCGGGGCTCGGGGCGGCGCTGATCCGCGACGGGCGCTTTTCGGAGGCCGTCCGGGTATTGGAGCGGGTGGTGGGGGGCGAACGTCCGCTCGACGCCCCGGTGCTGGCCCGGGCCGAGCACAACCTGGGCATCGCCCTCCACCACCTCGGCCACCTCGAGCGGGCGGTGGCGGCCTACCAAGAGGCGCTCGGGCTTAAGGCCGACCAGGGGCCCCTTACCCAGGCCAACACCCTGCTTTCAATGGGGGAGGCCCTCCGGCTTCTCGGCCGCTTCGAAGACGCCCACCGCACGCTCAAATCCGCCCTGGAAAAGGCCGAGGAGGCCCGCGAGTACCGGGCCATCGGGTACTCCGCCCTGAACCTCGGCGACCTCTACACCGACGCCGGATGGTTCGAAGCGGCCGTGGCCGCCTACCGTCGAGCGGAGGAGGTTTTGCGCCTGGCCCAGGATCCCTACGGCCTCGGGCTCCTCTTCCTGGGGCGGGGCCGGCTCTACCGCCGGCGGGGGGCCCGGGCCGCCGCCAGGCACGAACTCAACCAGGCCGAAGCGGTGCTCAAGGAGGGGGGAAGCCCGGCGGAGCTCGCCGAGGTCTACCTCGAGCGCGCCCTGCTCGGAGGGCCCGGCCGCCGGCGCTGGCTCAAAGCCGCCGAGGCCGCCGCCCGGGCCACCGAGAGCCAGCGGGTGCTGGCCCGGGTCTGGGCCGAGCGGGTGCTGATCGGGGAGCTCGGCGAGGAGGCCGCCGCCCGGGCGGCGGCCTTCGCCCTCGAGGAAGACCCCCTGCTCGCCCTGGAGGGTCGCTACCTCCCGGTGTGGGCCGCCGGCGGGGATCCCGGCCAGGCCCTTCTGGAACGTCTGGCGCTGGGGTTCGGGCGCACGCAGGTTTATAGCTTCGGGGAAGCCCGGATCGTGCGGGCGGGCAAAACGCTTCGCTTCCCCACCAGCAAGGAGGTCTGGGTGCTGCTCCACTTCTGGCTGCGGCCGGGGGAGGACCCGGCGGCGCTCTTTGCCGGCGCCAAAAACCCCGCCAAACGCCTGCAGATCGCGGTTCATCACCTGCGGAGCCGGTTGGGGGAGGACTGGGTGCAGACCGATGCCGGCGGCTACCGGGCCCGGCCCCTGCCCGGGGTCTGGTGGGACGCCGCGCTTTTCGAAGCCGCCCGTCCCCACGCCCACCTGGCCCCGATCCGCGCGTTCCTGCGCACCCTCTACCGGGGCCCCCTGGCGCCCGGGGCACCGTTTTCGCGCGAGCGGCGGCGGTTCGCGCGGTTCATTGAAAAACTCTCAAAATAACCGGCTTTCTGGGCCAAAAGAAATGCCATAGCCAAGGCCAATACCAGCCGTTCTGGTGGGTCCTTCATGGTATAATGAAAGGCGCGGGGTGGCCCCGAGGGCCGCCCGTTTGCTGAGGAAACCATGGCCAAGTACGACGCATCCAGCATCAAGGTCCTGAAGGGCCTCGAGGGCGTCCGCAAACGCCCGGCGATGTACATCGCCGGGCTCGGACCCGACGGCTACCACCAGCTCCTTTTCGAGATCCTGGACAACGCGGTGGACGAGGCGCTGGCCGGCTACGCCGGGGAGATCACCGTGACCCTGCACCAGGACGGCTCGGCGAGCGTAGAGGACGACGGCCGGGGCATCCCGGTCGACGTGATGCCTGGCGAGGGCCGGCCGGCGGTCGAGGTGATCTACACCGAGCTACACGCCGGCGGCAAGTTCGACGCCGGGGCCTACAAGGTCTCCGGCGGCCTCCACGGGGTCGGGGCCAGCGTGGTGAACGCCCTCTCCGAGTGGACCGAGGTTGAGGTCTTTCGGGAAGGCCGGAGCTACCGCATCGCCTTCGCCCGGGGCACGGTGAAGGAACCCCTCCGGGAGGTCGGACGGTTGCGGGGGAAAAAGACCGGAACCCGGGTGCGCTTCAAACCCGACCCCGCGATCTTCGGGGAGCAGAGCTTCGACTACCGCCGGGTGCGGAGGCGGCTCAGGGAGGTGAGCTTCCTGGCCGGGGGGCTCAGGATCCACCTCCACGACGAGCGCACCGGCAAACAGGAGACCTTCTTCGATAAGGGCGGAGTGGCCTCCTTTGCCCGAGCCCTCGCCGAGGGCGAGAAGCCCCTCTACGAGAAGCCGATCCGCCTGGCGGGGAAGAGTGGGGAGATCGAGGTCGAGGTGGGGCTCCTCCACACCTCCGGCTACAACACCGAGATCCTGGCCTATGCCAACCTGATTCCGACGAAGGACGGGGGCACCCACGTCTCCGGCTTCCGCTCGGCCTACACCCGGGCGCTGAACCAGTACGCGAAAAAAGCCGGGCTCGAAAAGGGGAAGGGCCCGAAACCGAGCAGCGACGACCTCCTCGAGGGCCTCTTCGCGGTGGTCAGCGTGAAGCTACCCCAGCCCCAGTTCGAGGGTCAGACCAAGGGCAAGCTCCTAAACCCCGAGGCCCAGACCGCGGTGGCCGGGGTAGTGTACGAGCGGCTGCTGGAATACCTGGAGCAAAACCCCAAAGTGGGCCGGCTGATCTACGAGAAGGCCCGCCGGGCGGCTCAGGCCCGCGAGGCGGCTCGCAAGGCCCGGGAGCTGGTGCGGCGGCAAAACCCCTTGGAGTCCGACGACCTGCCCGGCAAACTGGCCGACTGCCAGACCGAGGACCCTGACGAGGCCGAGCTCTTCATCGTGGAAGGCGACTCCGCCGGAGGCTCGGCCAAGCAGGGGCGCGACCGCCGCTTCCAGGCGATCCTGCCCCTTCGGGGCAAGATCCTGAACGTGGAGAAGGCCAACCTGGAAAAAGCGCTAAAGAACAACGAAATCCGGGCCATGGTGGCGGCAATCGGAGCCGGAATCCAGGGGACCGCGGGCGACGCCCACTTCGACCTGGACGCGGTCCGCTACCGGAAGATCATCCTGATGACCGACGCCGACGTCGACGGCTCCCACATCCGCACCCTCCTGCTCACCTTCTTCTACCGCTACATGCGCCCCCTGATCGAGGCCGGCTACCTCTACATCGCCCAGCCGCCGCTCTACCGCCTGCGGGTGGGAAAGCGAGTTGAGTACGTCTACGACGACGCCGACCTCGAGCGGCGGCTCGCCGAGCTCAAAGGAAAAAACGTCGAGATCCAGCGGTTCAAGGGGCTCGGCGAGATGAACCCCGACCAGCTTTGGGAAACCACCATGAACCCCGAGACCCGCATCCTCAAGCGGGTGACCATCGAGGACGCCCTCGAGGCCAGCGAAACCTTCGAGGAGCTGATGGGCGCCGAGGTCGCCCCGAGGCGCCGCTTCATCGAGGAAAACGCCCGCTTCGCCGAGCTCGACGTCTAAAAGGAGCGGGGCCAACGGGCCCCGCTCCTTTTTCCCACGCCCTCAGTAAGTAACCCGCACCAGGTCAACCCGGACCACGCGGGTCTCCCCTGGGTTCAGCAAGACCTCCTCCACGAAGGGCCGGTAACCGGGAGCCAGCACCACCAGCCAGCGGCGGCCCGAACGCACCGAGGCGGAAAAGGCCCCGCCATCGGTCCAGCCCAGCTCGTAGCCGTCGAGGAAAACGCGGGCCCGAACGTTGGTCCGCACCACCAGGGTAGCCCGGTCGGCCACCAGCCGGGCGTAGACGTAGGCGGTGGCCCCGGGCCGCACCTCCACCCGGGTGCGGTAGTCGCGGTACCCGGGCAGGGCCAGCCGCAGGTCGTGGGCGCCGGGGGCAACCTCCAGGGTGATCGGCGTCCGGCCACGGTAGGTTCCGTTCAAGTAGACCGAAGCCCCCGGAGGCTCCGAGCGCACCGAGAGCCGGCCGTTTGGCACCTCGGGCGCTAGCCGGGCGAAGACCTGCACCCGCTCCCCCGGGGCAAGCCGCACGGTGGCCTGGTAAGGCCGGTAACCGGCCTTCTTTACCTCAATCCGGTGCCTCCCCGGGGCGGTGGCGGCGACCAGCGGGGTAAGACCACGGTAAGTCCCATCGAGATAAACCTGGGCCCCGCTGGGGTCGGAGCGGACGTCAAGGGTAGCGGTGCGGGGGGACGGGGGCGGTGCCCCGGTCCCCTCGACCCGGAAGCGGGCCCAGTCGCTGGCCCAGTCGGCCCCGGGGAGCGGCTCGACCACGATCGAAAGGGCCTTGGCCAGGGTGCGAAGCCCCCGCAAGCGGACCTCGCCGCGCTTTAGGTCCCCGATCTCCCGGGAAGAGAGCGGCCGCCGGCTGGCTACCGCCAGCACCAGCTCCTCGCCGGGCGGGCCGTCGATGGTGAAGGCGTAGCGGGCACCGGGCGGGGGAAAGCGACGCACCTCGCCGGCCCGAAGGCGATTGTTCGGGTCGTAGGGGTTCGGCAGGAAGAGGCTGATGCCGCCGTCGGGCTTGATATCGAAGAGGTAGACGTAAGCGTCTTCGGTGACGCTGGCGTAGACGTAGATCCGGTCCCCAATTCGATAGCGCGCGGTACCGGTTTTCCCGGGGTCCCGGTCCACCCAGACCTTTACCCTCAGCTTGCCCGGGACCGGGTTCACGATAATGCCTTGCGGCGTGATCTTCGCCCCGGCCACAGCCAGAAGAGCAAGAAGCGGCAGGAACACCGCCAGCATCCGCTTCACGGCTTCCACCCCCTTACGCCTTTATCCTAAAGGAATTCCGGGTAAAACCCGGTGATTCCGCCTGAAGGGGGCTTCAGCCTTCTTCGAAGGCGCCGATCCCGCGGAACTTGCGGTAGCGATCCTGCCAAAGGGCCTCGGGGTCGAGGCCGTCGAGCTCCTCGAGGCTCTCAAGAAGCGCCCGCTTTAGCTCGGCCAAGGCCGCCTCGGGGTTGCGGTGGGCCCCACCGCCGGGCTCGGGAACGATACGGTCCACCACCCCGAGCGAAAGGAGGTCCCGGGCGGTGAGCTTAAGCGCGGCGGCCGCCCGCTCGGCCTCCTTGGCGTCGTGCCACAGGATGGCAGCGCAGGACTCCGGGCTGATCACCGAGTACCAGGCGTTTTCCATGATCAGGACCCGGTTCCCCACCCCGATCGCCAGCGCACCGCCTGAACCCCCCTCGCCCAAAATCACCGCCACCGCCGGGACCCGAAGCCGGCTCATCCGCTGGATCGAGCGGGCGATGATCCAAGCCTGGCCCCGCTCTTCGGCGCTAATCCCGGGGTAGGCGCCGGGGGTGTCGATGAAGGCCAAAAAGGGCAGCCCCTCCCGATCGGCGAGTTCCATCAACCGCATGGCCTTGCGGTAGCCCTCGGGGTGGGGCATCCCGAAGTTGCGGGCGATGTTCTCCTTGGTGGTCTTGCCCTTCTGGTGCCCCACGAAGACCACCCGCCGCCCCTCCAGCCGGGCCACCCCTCCCACCACCGCGGGGTCGTCGGCAAACGCCCGGTCGCCCTTCAACTCGACGTACTCCTCGAAGATGCCCTGGGCGACGTCGAGGGTGGTGGGCCGCCCCGAGGCCCGGGCCAGCTGCACCCGTTGCCAAGGGGTAAGCCCCGCGAAGATCTCCCGCTCCAGCCGGGCGAGTTTCTCCTTTAAAAGCCCGATCTCCTCGGAGAGGTCGAGGTTTTGCTCCCGGGCGGTGGTCTCCAGGGCCCGGATCTTTTCCTCTAACTCCAGGATCGGTCGCTCGAACTCAAGCGGCATCCACTTCCCCCGGGTAGAGCAGGCGGAGGAACCGGACCACCGTCTCCCTGAGCCTGCGGCGGTCGACGACCTCGTCCACCAGCCCCTGCTTTTTCAGGAACTCCGAGCGCTGGAAACCTTCGGGGAGGTCCTGGCGGATCGTTTGCTTGATCACCCGGGGCCCAGCAAAACCGATCAGCGCCCCCGGCTCGGCCAGGATCACGTCGGCCAGCGTGGCGAAGCTGGCGGTCACCCCGCCGGTGGTGGGGTCGGTGAGGACCGCCAGGTAGGGCAGGCGTTTGGCAAACACCAGGTCCAGGGCCATGGTGGTCTTGGCCATCTGCATGAGCGAGAGTGCCCCCTCCTGCATCCGGGCCCCGCCCGAGGCGGTGACGATTACCAACGCCCGGTTTTCAGCGGCGGCTAGCTCGGCCCCCCGGGCGATCTCCTCACCGACCACCGATCCCATCGAACCCCCGGCAAAGGCGTAATCCATGACCAGGAGAACGCTCGGCACCCCGCCGATGGTGGCCCGTCCGCCGTAGATGGCGTCAGGCCGCCCGGTTTTCTGCTGGTAGCGGGCCAGCCGCTCAGGGTAAGGCTCGGTGTCCACGAAACCCAGAGGGTCGGTGGGGCGCACCTTTCCGGTGGTGGGCTCGAAGCTATCCGGATCGGCCAGAACCGCAACGTAGGTCTCCACCGGGACCCGGTGGTGGTAGCCGCACTCGGGGCAAACCCATAGGTTCTGCTCCAGGTCCCGCTTGTAGACCTGGGCATCGCAGCGGGGGCAGCGCACCCAAAGCTCGGGAACCTCCCGGCCCCCGCCCCGTGTCCGGCGGCGGCGGAAAAGGCGGTCCAGCGCCACTAACCCTCCTCAACCGGCGGGGCCTCTAGCGCGGGCACCTCGCCGGTGATGCTTCGCCCTACGAACACCGCGCCGGCTTCGATATCCAGCGCGCGGGCATGGATGTCGCCCTCCAGCCGCCCGGTCTTGGTCAGCACCAGCTTGCCGTTGGCGTGGACCCGGGCCTTGACCTCGCCGTTGATCACCACGTTCCGGGCCCGCACCTCCTCGCCCTCCACCCGACCGCCAGGGGCGACCTCGAGGTCCCCCTCGACGAATAGCGAACCGAGCACCACCCCGTCCACCCGCACCCCGCCCTCGGCGCGGAGGTCACCCTCGACGGTGGTGCCGGGGCCGATAAAGGTAATCCCTTGGGGACGCTTCTTCCTGGCCAACACGCCCTCCAGTCTACCGGCTTGCGAGGCGAAGCCCCAAGAAGGGGCGGGGGTCCACCGCCCGGCCGTTTACAAAGACGGTGTAGTGGACATGGGGCCCGGTGGAGCGACCGGTGGACCCCACGTAACCCACCACCTGGCCGCGTTTCACGTACTGCCCCCGCCGCACCGCAATCCGGGACATGTGGCCGTAGAGGGTCTGGTAGCCGTAACCGTGATCGATCTTTACGTAGCGACCGAAGATCCGCGACCATCCCACGGCCACCACCCGGCCGGGGGCGGTGGCGTGGATCCGGGTACCGTACCAAGCCGGCAGGTCCACCCCGTTGTGAAACTCGTAGCCGCGGCCGAAGGGGTTTTTGCGCACGCCGAACCCGCTGGCGATGTAGGTGGGGACCCAGAGCGGGTAACCCCGGGGGGTCGCCGCCTCGCGGGCCAGGGTACGGAAGAGCGCCGGCTCCACCTTACCCGAAAGCTCGGCTTTCAGCGCCTTCAACCGGGCGTCGACCGCGCTGAAAAGCTCTTCGGTGTTGGCCGGGCGTCCCGCCCCGAGCGGTACCTGGCTAGGGGTTTTTTTTTGGCCGGTTTCCTTCAGACCGGCGCGCTTTTTAAGCGCGCCGAGGTCCTTTTCCAGGGCGTCCAACCGGTCGAGCATACGGGCCGCCTGGCGGGCCAGCGCTTGGTTTTCGTTCTGCTTGGCCACGAGCTCCCGCGACAGCACCCGGATCTCGCTGGAAAGCGCCCGCACCTGAGCCGATAGCTCCTCCGACTTGCGGGCCATCTGGGCCAGGTACAGCGTGGTCCCCGCCCAAAGGCCCACCAACAGCAGCACCAAGACGGGGACGACCACGGAAAGCCGCAAAATGAGCGGCGACCGCCCGGGGCGGGCGATCCAGACGGTGTACCGGTGCGGCAGCTTAATACGGCGCGGCATTCATACGCCCCCATTGCAGCATGACACGGGGCCGAGGCCGGGGTCAAGGATCACGGTTGCCTAACGACCTCGAGGACAAGGGGCGGCGGTTCCGCCGCCGCACCGATGCGGTAGGCCGACCGAAGCAGGCGAAGGGCTTCTTCCAGCCCCTTCTCGCGGTGGTAGATCCGGGCCAGCACCTCACCCTTTCGCACCCGGTCGCCGACCTTCCTCTCCAGGTAGACCCCGACCCCGTGGTCGATCGGTTCCCCCTTCTTCTCGCGTCCGCCGCCGAGCCGAAGCGCCGCGACCCCCACCTTCAAGGCGTCAAGCTCGGTGACCGTCCCGTCGTCCCAGGCCCGGAGCTCGGCCACCCCGGGGGCGAGGGCGAACCCCTCGGGCACGTCCACCACCCGGGGATCGCCCCCCTGGGCGGCCACGAAATCGCGGAACTTGGAAAGGGCGGCCCCGCTTTCCAGCGCTCTCCGGGCGCCGGCAGGATCGAGGCCAACCAGGGCCAGCCCCTCCTCGGCCAGCGCTAGGGCAAGGGCGGTGAGATCCTCGGGCCCCTCCCCACGGAGGGTTGCGATCGCCTCCTGAACCTCGATGGCGTTGCCCACCGCCCGGCCAAGGGGTTGGTCCATCTGGGAAAGGACCGCCGCCACCCGCCGGCCGGCCCGCTCACCGATCTCGACCATAAGCTCCGCTAGCGAGCGGGCCGCCTCCCGGGTCTTGAGAAAGGCCCCCTTGCCCACCTTGACATCGAGCGCGATAGCCCGAGCACCAGCAGCAAGCTTTTTGGACATAATCGAGCTCGCGATCAACGGCTCGCTCTCCACCGTGGCGGTGACGTCCCTGAGGGCGTAGAGCCGACCGTCGGCGGGGGCCAGGTCGGCCGACTGGGCGGCGATCACCAGGCCCACCTCTCGGGCCTGCTGGAAGAATTCCTCCTTCGTCAGCTCGGTGCGGAACCCGGGGATGGACTCGAGCTTGTCGATCGTTCCCCCGGTGTGGGCCAGGCCCCGCCCGCTCATCTTGGCCACCACGGCCCCCGCCGCCGCCAGAATCGGGGCCACCACCAGGCTGGTCTTGTCGCCGACCCCGCCAGAAGAGTGCTTGTCCACCGTGGGGCCGAGGGCCGAAAGATCGAGCATCTCGCCGGAGCGGGCCATCGCGTCGGTGAGGGCGAAGGTCTCCGCCCGGTTCATGCCCCGGAAGTAGACCGCCATCAACCAGGCCGCCACCTGGTAGTCGGGCACCTGGCCCCGCACGATCGCCCCAATCCACGCCCGGATGGCCTCGGGTGCATGGGCCCCGCCGTCGCGCTTCTCGCGGATAAATTCGACCGGATGCATCATCCCAAGATTACCCGGTGCCACCCGGATGCCAACCACAGCACACGGTGCGAAAGCAGCCGATTGCCGGCGCCAGGGAAACCGCGCCCTCGCCGGCAGCAAACCGAATCAGCCAAGGGGGGCGACCTGAAAGCTCGCAGAACCCCTACGCCCGAGAAAACCAAAAAGGCAAGCGCCGGGTCAAAAACTGGCGATAAAAACCCAAAGATGAACATATGGATAGGGACAATGCGTCCTTGCCACTCCTTGATCCGAGCGTCTAGCCTGGAAAGGGAAGGAGGCAAAATGCGACCGGTCAAGGCTGCGCTGCTGGTCCTGGCAGGGGGTCTCCTCTTGCTGGCTGCCTGCAACCAGACAGGCGGAGGCACCAAGGTGACGGTGACGCTCGTATCCCCTCTGGCCACAGGTTCCCCCGCTACCGCCACGGTGGTCTACCAGGTGGGGAATGGGGGGTGGCAACTTGCTACCCAGGAAGCCTACGGGGTCTACAGCTTTACCCTCCCCCCGGGCGAAAAGCGCTATGGGGTAGCAGTAAACTGCCTCCCCGGCGGGATGATGCTCGGCACCATCGGCTGGGGCTACGTCTACCAGCTCACCACCGACGACACCACCACCATCCGGACATCGTGCCTGAACATCAGCGATCTATCCCTCGGCCGCTTATCGGTAACACCCAAGAAAGCGAGTAGCGATACCGGTACCTACGACAGGGCTTGGATTTACACCGACTTCACCAGCAACTATAGTGCCTTGGGCACTTCCATCGACCTAACCTCCACTGCAGGCACCAACAAGGATTTACTGGCCATTGCCTATAACTCGAGCTACCAGCCATCCAACATAACCCGGATCGTTTTCGAGCGAAACCTGTCCGTGGATAAGTCCGGCCTTGCAGTCGACGTCACGTTCACGGCAGCCGACAAGCCAGTTGGCCAAAGCGTTTCGAGCTTCAGCATTCCCGCGGACGCCACCAATTCCTACTTTGGGGTGGGCTTCGCCTCCAAAAAGGGCGTAGTGGTGCCCCAGGGCGCCCAGGCCTTCAGCCAGCCCCAGCTCGGTAGCGGCGACAAGGGCGGCGGCAGTTACTGGGTGATTCCGAACACCGCATCGGGCGACCTCTACATCGCTGAAGCCTTGGCGGAAAAAACCTCGGGGGCGATCACCTACCACCTCACCCAGGTCAAGCTCTTCGGGCCCGGGCCCGAAGATCCCCTGTTTCAACTGCCATCGTCCTGGTTCGATCCCAGCGTCGAGGAGAAGACCTACCCCAGGTTCACCGGCCTCAATTACAACGACCCCGCCCTTATCGGCTACACCTTCATGGTCAAGCTAGGTGGGTTCACCGAGTTGATCTACGTAAGCCGGTCCTGGCTGGGGAGCGCAACTGCCTACGCGGTGCCGGACCTCAGCGGAGCCTCCGACTTCGGCGGTACCAAGCCCTTGCCCGGCGACCCCATCGAGTGGAGCGTGGCTGCGGTCATGGCTAGCCGTCCCCTCGGGGAGCTGGTAGCTGCCCCTACCATCGCCCTTGCCACCCCTCTGCCGGCGATCGATGGGCTCTCGATTCGTATTGCGAGCAAAGAAGGAAGCTACAACGCCCCCACGCCCTGAGCCGCCCAAAGAGAGGTTCCCGGGCGGGGCCTCTGGCCCCGCCCCCTTTGCCCCGCGCTTAGGCCTTTCCTGCCGAACCGAAAAGCTGGATACGTTCCTTGACCACCTTCTTCATCGCCTCGCGGGCGGGGCCTAGGATCTTACGGGGGTCGTAGACCTTGGGGTCGGTTGCGAGCACCTCGCGCACCGCCCCGGTGAAGGCCAACCGCAGGTCGGTGTCGGTGTTGATCTTGCTGATTCCTTCCTGAATCGCCAGCCGAATGTCGTCGGGGTGGATGCCCTGGGCGCCCTCGAGGCTCCCCCCATACCGGTTGATGCGCTCAACCAGCTCGGCCGGCACCCCGGAGGCCCCGTGCAGCACCAGGGGCATCCCGGGAAGGAGCGCGGCGATTTTCTTGAGCCGCTCGTGGTCGATAAAGGGGCGGCCCTTGCCCTTGTAGGGGCCATGCGAGGTACCGATGGCCACCGCCAGGTAATCGATGCCGGTCTTCTCGGCAAAGATCTGGGCCTCGCGAGGGTTGGTGAGGAGGGCGTCCTTCTCGTCCACCGCCACGTGCTCCTCGACCCCGGCGAGCTTGCCGATCTCGGCCTCGACCGGGACCCCGAGGGCGTGGGCGGCCTCGACCACCCTTTGGGTTTCCCGCACGTTGGTCTCGAAGTCCTCCCCGGACTTATCGATCATCACCGAGGTGAAACCGAGCCGGAGGGCTTTCAGCACGGCCTCGTACGACGAACCGTGGTCGAGGTGGAGGGCCACCGGGATGCGAACCCTCTTGGCCATTTCCAGGGCCATGCTGACCAGGTACTCCCCGCCGTACTTGATCGCCCCCTCGGAGAAGGCCAGGATGACCGGGCTCCTTTCCTCCTCGCTGGCCTCGAGGATCGCCTGGGTAATCTCCATGTTATTGGTGTTGAAGGCCCCGACGCCGTAGCCCTCTTCCCTGGCCTTTTTCAGGATCTCCAGTCCGGTTACCAGCATCGAAAAACCTCCCCTGCCATGCTACAACGGGGGAGCCCTATACCCGGCAGCCCCTAGACGCTCTCCCCGAGCTCCTTGGTGAGCAGCAGCTTGAACTCGTGGGGGCTGGTGGCGGCAGCCAGGGCATCCTCCAGCCCGATCTTCCCCTCGTGGTAGAGCCGCACCAGGTGCTGGTCGAAGGTCTGCATGCCCCGCACGTTGTCTTCGGCCAGCACGTCCCGGATCAGCGGGGTCTTTTGCTCGTCCTTGATGTAGTCGCGGATGAGCTCGGTGGCCAGGAGGATCTCTAGCGCCAGTACCCGGCCCTTGCCGTCGGCCCGGGGCAAAAGGCGCTGGGAGAAGATCGCGAGCAGGCTCTCAGCCAACAGGATGCGGATCTGCTGGTGCTCGTTCAAGGGGAAGAAGTCGATGATCCGGTTAATGGTGCGCACCGCGTCCAGGGTGTGCAGGGTGGAGAAGACCAGGTGGCCGGTCTGGGCCGCCTGAATGGCGGTCTCCACCGTCTCCCGGTCGCGCATCTCCCCGACCATGATGACGTCGGGATCCTGCCGGAGTGCGCGCATCAGCCCGGCGTGGAACGAATGGGTATCGAGCCCCACCTCCCGCTGAATGACCAGGCTCCGTTTGTTCTGGTGCAGGTACTCGATGGGGTCTTCGATGGTCACGATGTTTCGCGCCGAAGTGCGGTTTATGTGATCGATGATCGAGGCCAAGGTGGTCGATTTCCCCGAACCGGTGGGCCCGGTGACCAGCACCAGGCCGCGGTTTTGGGCGGCTATGCCCTCCATTACCTGACGCGGCAATCCCAACGCCTCAAACCCCGGGACTTCCCCGGGCACCACCCGCATTACGATCCCCACCGACCCCCGCTGACGCATCAGGTTGCAGCGAAAGCGGGCCACCTTGGGAATCGTGTAGGCGAAGTCCAGCTCCTTGTCTTTCAGGAACCGCTCCCACTGCTCGGGCGTGGTGAGCGCCTTGGCGATGTTCTCGGTGGCTTCCGGGGTGAGCCGCTTGTTCTCAAAAGGAATCAGCTTACCGTCGACCCGCATGGTCGGCGGGGCCCCGGCCTGCAGGTGAATGTCGGAGGCACGCCGCCGCACCATCTCGGAGAGCATCTCGTACACCGTCACGGGTAAACCTCCAGGTTATCGATCAGGCGCACTTCGGGGAAACGCCCGGCCACCAAGGCCCGGGCCCCGGGGACCCAGTCGGAAAGGGGCGCCAGCGTCACCGGATCCACGATGGCGAAGTAATCGAGGGTGAAGTCGGCGATCGTGGCCAGCACGGCCCTGGCTGCCGCCTCGGCCTCGGCCACCGTGCGGCCGGCCCGGGCGGCGTCGCGGGCAGCCAGGAGCGCCCGGTAGAGCTTCGGGGCCTCCCGGCGGTGCGCCGGGGTAAGGTAGACGTTCCGCGAAGATAGCGCCAGGCCGTCGGGCTCCCGCACGGTGGGGACGCCGACGACCTCGATACCAAAGTCGAGGTCGGCCACCATGCGGCGGATCACTGCCAGCTGCTGGAAATCCTTCTCGCCGAAGTAGGCCCGGCGGGGCCGGACAAGGTTAAAGAGCTTGGCCACCACCGTGGTTACCCCACGGAAGTGGCCGGGGCGTCGCTCCCCCTCCCAGCGAGCGGTGAGGGGTCCGGCCACCTCCACGCGGGTGGCGAACCCTTCGGGGTAAAGGTCTTCCGCGGTGGGCGCGAAAACCAGGTCGACCCCCTCCGCCTCCAGAAGGGCGCGGTCGCGCTCGGGGTCGCGGGGGTAGCGGTCGTAGTCCTCCCCGGGACCGAACTGCAGGGGGTTCACGAAGATCGAAACCACCACCAGGGGGTTCTCGTCCCGGGCCCGGCGCACCAGGGCCAGGTGCCCCTGGTGCAGGTAGCCCATGGTGGGCACGAAGCCCGGGGACCGTCCCGCCACCGCTTCCCGGAGCTCCCGGGGGCTCTGGATCCAGCGCACGGCTCCAGTATAGTCGGGGCGTGGGGAAGAAGCGGAGGCAGAAGAAGCTCGAAAGAAAGCTGGCCGAGGAGGCGCGCAAGCTGACCTGGCCCAAGGTCTTGAAGTTGATGGTCAAAACCTTCCTGCTGGTGCTCGCGCTCTCGCTGCTCCTTTCGGTCGGGCTGGCGGCCGGGCTTGCCTGGCTTCGGACGCTCCCCGCTCAGCTTGCCGTTTACGGGATCGGCTACCTGCTCGCCTACCGCTGGTTGATGAGCGATTTCCTGCCGCCACGGTCCCTCACCAAGCCCAAGAAGTAGGCCGTATAATCGGGCGCAATATGCAGAAGCTCACGGGGGAAGCCCTGACCTTCGACGACGTTCTCCTGGTCCCCGCCTACTCTGAGGTCCTGCCCCGGGAGGTCGACACCCGGACCCAACTCACCAGGAAGCTCCGCCTCGCCATCCCCATACTCTCGGCGGCCATGGACACCGTCACCGAGGCCCGAATGGCCATCGCCATGGCCCGCGAGGGTGGGCTCGGGGTAATCCACAAGAACCTTCCCATCAAGGAACAGGCCGAGATGGTGCACCGGGTGAAGCGGAGCGAAGCAGGCATGGTGACCGACCCCATCACCCTGCCACCGAACGCGAAGCTCGAGGACGCCGAACGGCTCTTTTCGGAATACAAAATCGGCGGCCTTCCGGTGGTGGACTTTCACGGCAAACTGCTGGGCCTCGTCACCAACCGTGACCTCCGGTTCGAGGAAGACCTATCGCGCCCGGTCGTCGAGATCATGACCCCGATCGAGCGCCTGGTCACCGCTCGCCCGGGCACCACCCTGGACGAGGCCGAGCGAATCCTAAAGGAGCACAAAATCGAAAAGCTCCCGCTGGTGGACGAGGCGGGCCGGCTTCGGGGTCTCATCACCCTGAAGGACATCGTCAAGCGCCGGCAGTTCCCTAACGCCGCCAAGGACCGGGAGGGGCGGCTCTTGGTGGGGGCGGCGGTGGGGCCGGGGCCCGAGTTCCTCGAGCGGGCCGCCGCCTTGGTCGAGGCCGGAGTGGACGTGCTGGTGGTGGACAGCGCCCATGGCCACTCTCGGGGAGTTCTGGAAGCGGTGCGAACGCTGAAGGAGCGCTTTGCCGTCGAGGTCATCGGCGGCAACGTGGCCACCGCCGAGGGGGCTCGGGCGCTGGCCGAGGCCGGGGCCGACGCGGTGAAGGTGGGCATCGGGCCGGGCTCGATCTGCACCACCCGGGTGGTCACCGGCGTGGGGATGCCCCAGATCACCGCGATCTTGGAGGCGGTGCGGGGGCTAGAGGGCACCGGTGTCCCGGTGATCGCGGACGGCGGGGTGAAGTACACCGGTGACGTGGCCAAGGCGATCGCCGCCGGCGCCCACACGGTGATGCTGGGGAGCATGCTGGCCGGAACCTTTGAAGCCCCCGGCGAGGAGATCATCAAAGACGGCCGCCGCTACAAGGTCTACCGCGGGATGGGTTCGCTCTCGGCGATGAAGCGTGGGTCGGCCGGCCGGTACTTCCAGGAGGAAGCGAAGAAGCTGGTGCCCGAAGGCATCGAGGGCATGGTGCCCTACAAGGGCCCGGTGGCCGACGTGCTCTTCCAGATCGTGGGGGGGCTTCGGGCGGCGATGGGCTACACCGGCAGCCCCGACATCGAGACCTTCCGGGAGCGGGCCCGCTTTGTGCGCATCACCATGGCCGGTCTCATCGAGAGCCACCCCCACGACGTGACCATCACCAAGGAGGCGCCGAACTACTCGAGGTAGCTTGTAGCTCGTGGCCTGTAGCTTGTAGATGCTCTTTAACCACAGGCCACAAGCTACAGGCCTAATTTCTCTTCTACCGCCCGCACTTTCGCTACGAGCCGGCCCGAGGGGCCTTTGCGGATGTCGAACTTGGCGACCAGGTAGACCCGCTGGCAGTCGGGCTCCAGGGCGCGGTAGGCGGCTTCGAGGAGCCGGGTCGCCTCCTCGAAGCGTTCGGTCTCAACGATCGTGCCCATGGCGGTGAGCACGTGGGGATGGCCGCCCTCCCGGACCACCCTGAGCACCCGGGCCACGTATTCGGACACGCTCACCCCCTTGTCGGTAGGAAAAATGGCAAACTCCATCAATACCGACACGCCAACCCCCTTCCTACGAAGCCCGCCCCCGCGGCCCTGGGGTGGGCTTCGTAG
>WFNN01000094.1 GCA_015488545.1 Thermaceae bacterium
AACCCCGAAGGACCCGGGCAGCTGGGGCGGGCGGGGCGGCCCCGCCGGGCGGGGTTACGTTTCGTGCCGGTCGTGTAGACGGTCCAAAAGGGCTTCGTGCACGTGGCCGTTGGTGGCCACCAAGTAGGGGTTATCCAAGCGGTAGGGGGCGCCAAAAAAGTCGCTGACCCTCCCCCCCGCCTCCTGGATGAGGAGTACCCCGGCGGCGACGTCCCAGGGGTTCAGCTTCATTTCCCAAAAGCCGTCGATACGTCCAGCGGCCACGTAGGCAAGGTCGAGGGCGGCGGCGCCCGGCCGCCGAACGGGAACCCCGATGGAGAGGACCCGCCGGAAGTACTCCACCGCTTCCGGGACGCGATCCACGTCGTAAGGAAAACCGGTGGCCAGCAAGGCGCGTCGCAGATCCCGGGTCTCCGAGACCCGAATTCGGGCGCCGTTCAGAAAGGCGCCCCCGCCCCGTACCGCGGTGAAGAGTTCATCGTGGACGGAGTCCAGTACTACCCCAAGGAGGAGCTCGCCGTCCTTCTCCAGGGCCACGCTCACCGCGAAGAAGGGGAAGCGGTGGGCAAAGTTGACGGTTCCGTCTAAGGGGTCGACGATCCAGCGGAAGCGGCCTTCGCCGCTTGCTCCCTCTTCCTCGCCCAGAAAGGCGTGGTCGGGGTGGCGCCCCAAGAGGAAGTCGCGAATGGCGGCCTCGGCCTCCCGGTCGGCTTCGGTCACCAGGTCAGAGATCACCGTCTTGCTACGGGCGGCGAAGCCCCGGGCCTGGTAATAGCGGTGGATGCCCTGGGCTAGGCGGGCGGCTTGGATCGCGTCCTCCAGGAAGGCGGCGGTTTCCATGCCTCGAATATACGTCTTTTTCCCGTTATCATGGGCCCATGAGGCTGAAAGGGGAGGGTAGCGGGCCGCTTCCCCCGTTGCTTCAGCAGTACGTGGAGCTAAGGGAGGCCTACCCCGATTACCTGCTCCTCTTTCAGGTAGGGGATTTCTACGAGGCCTTCGGCGAGGACGCCGAACGGTTGGCCCGGGCGCTGGGGCTCACCCTAACCCACAAGACCTCCAAGGATTTTACCACCCCAATGGCCGGTATTCCCGTCAAGAGCGCCGACGCCTACATTGAGCGCCTCCTTGACCAGGGGTTCCGGGTGGCGGTGGCCGACCAGGTCGGGGACCCCCGTGCGGCCGAGGGGTTGGTGGAGCGCGAGGTGACCCAGCTGGTAACCCCGGGTACGGTGGTGGAGGAACGCTTGCTCAAGGCCGACGCCAATTACCTGGCGGCGGTGGCTAGCGGGGACGGCTACGGCCTGGTGTTGCTCGATCTTTCCACCGGTGAGTTTAAGGGTGCGGTCCTCCACACCCGGGGAGGGCTCCTCGACGAGCTCCTTCGCTACCGGCCGAGCGAGGTTCTGCTGGCTCCGGAGCTTTACCGGAACAAAGCCTTCACCGACGAACTGGGCGCCCGCCATCCGGTGATGCTGGGGGAAGCGGGGTTTTCGCTCGATGACGCACGCGAGCGGGTGCAGGGGCATTTCGGGCGGTTGCCCCAGGGGCTCGACCACCCGGGCCTCCTGCGGGCTGCCGGCGCCGCTTTGGCCTACGCCCACGAGACCCAGCGGGGGCGGCTCAAGCAGGTCCGGCGCTTTCTTCGCTACGATCCCGGCGCCTATCTCCAGCTTGACGCGGTGGCGCTCGCGACCCTCGAGGTCTTCGCTCCGGCCATGGGCGGTGACGAGGGCAAGACCCTCTTCGGGGTTTTAAACCGCACCCGCACCGCACCCGGGCGCCGGCTTTTGAAGGAGTGGCTACGGCGGCCCTTGCGGGACGTGGCCTTGATCGAGGCTCGCCTCGATGCGGTGGCCGCCCTGGTGGCCGACGGGGCGGAGCGTGAGCGCATCCGCAAGGCGCTTTTTAAGGTGCACGATCTCGAACGTCTGGCTTCGCGTTTGGCCGCCGGGCGGGCGAGCCCCCGGGACCTCGCGGCCCTGGCCCGGAGTCTGGCCCTGGTGCCCGAACTCAAGGCGCGGCTGGCCCGGGTTCGGCCGCTCTCGCTTTTGGCCGAGCGGATGCCCGAGCTGGGCGAGGTGCGGGAGCGCATACGGGCGACGTTGGTCCCCGACCCCCCGCTCAAGGTGACCGAGGGCGGTATGATCCTCGAAGGCGCCGACGCCGAGCTCGATCGGCTCCGGCGCGAGGCCGAGGAGGGCCGGGCGTGGATCGCCGGCTTGGAGGCCCGGCTACGGGAGGCCACCGGGATCCCCACCCTCAAAGTGGGGTTTAGCGGGGTCTTCGGGTACTACCTCGAGGTCACCCGGCCCTACTACGACCGGGTGCCCTCCGACTGGCGGCCGGTACAGACCCTGAAGGACCGCCAACGCTACACCCGCCCCGATCTTAAGGAGAAGGAGCGGGCGATCCTCCGGGCCGAGGAGGCCGCGCGCCGTCGCGAGCAGGCGGTTTTCCAGGAGCTCCGGGAGGCGGTGGCGGTGCATTTTGAGGCGATCCGGGAGCTGGCCTTGGCCCTGGCCGAGCTCGATGTCTACGCCGCCTTGGCCGAGGTGGCAGCCACCGCGGGCTACGTGAGGCCGCGCTTTTCCGAGGACCGGGTTGTCCTGGAGGAAGCCCGTCACCCGGTGGTCGAGGCCTGGCGGCCCTTCATCCCCAACGACCTCGAGATGCACCCGGGGCAGCGGCTCATCCTGCTCACCGGCCCCAACATGAGCGGCAAGTCGACCTACCTTCGCCAGACCGCGCTCATTGCCCTTCTGGCCCAGATCGGCTCCTTCGTGCCGGCCAAGCGGGCGGTGCTGCCGGTCTTCGATCGCATTTTCACCCGCATCGGCGCCGCCGACGACCTCGCCGGCGGGCGCAGCACCTTCATGGTTGAGATGGAGGAACTGGCGGGCATTTTGGAGGGGGCAACCCGGCGGAGCCTGGTGCTCCTCGACGAGGTGGGCCGGGGAACCTCGACCTACGATGGGCTGGCCATTGCCTGGGCGAGTCTGGAGCGTTTGCACGCGCTCGGCGCCTACACCCTTTTTGCCACCCACTACTTCGAGCTCACCGCCTTGGTCGATCGGCTTGCCGGGGCGGCCAACTTCCACGTTGCCGCCCGGGAGGAGGCCGGGGGTTTGGTCTTCTACCACCAGGTGCTGCCCGGGCCTTCCTCCAAGGCCTATGGACTGGAGGTGGCCCGGATGGCCGGGGTCCCCGCCGAGGTGGTGGCCCGCGCGGAAGCCGTGCTCGCTGGGCTTGAGGCCCGTGGCGACGAGCGGGCGGCGGCCATCCTCGAACGCTTGGCTGGGCTCGACCTCAACCGGATCAGCCCCCTCGACGCGTTGCTCGTCCTCCGGGAGCTTAAGGACGCGCTCCTGGCCGCGGACCGGGTGGGATCGTGATCCGCCGGCTCCCCGATCACCTGGTGCGCGCCATTGCCGCCGGAGAAGTGATCACCCGCCCCGAGGACGTGCTCAAGGAGCTTTTGGAAAACGCCATCGACGCCGGCGCCGCGAGGATCGAGGTCGAGGTTCGGGCCGGGGGGATCGAGAAGGTGCGGGTGACCGACGACGGCGTGGGGATCCCCGAGGACGAGCTACCCTTGGCGCTGGAGCGGCACGCCACTTCCAAGCTCACCGACCTCGATCGGATACGGACCCTTGGTTTTCGGGGCGAGGGCCTATTTGCCCTGCGGCACGCCGCCCGGGTCCGTCTGACCAGCCGACCCAAGGAGCAGCTGGGCGGTGCCACGGTGATCGCTGAAGGCGACCGCCTGGAGCGCTTTGCTCACCCGGCCCCGGCGGGGACCGAAGCCGAGGTCACCCGGCTCTTCGCCCGGCTGCCTGCCCGACGGGCGGCCCTCGAGGGGCCCGGCCCCGAAGGTCGTCGGGTGCTCCAGCGGTTTTTCCGATACCTGCTCCATCACCCCGGCCTTCGTTTCAAATTGATCTGGGATGGGGAGGAACGGCTTGCCTTCGGGGGCGGCGGTTTCCTCGCCGCCGCCCGGGCGGTGTGGGGCGAGGTGGTGGCCGCCCGAATGCTGCCCCTGGCCTACCG
>WFNN01000095.1 GCA_015488545.1 Thermaceae bacterium
AGATGTGTATAAGAGACAGGCCGGGAGGAGGGCGGGGTGGCGGCCTTTTTGGGCATCCCCTACGCCCGGGCCGAACGCTTCGGCCGCCCGCATCTGCTCCCCCTGCCCCGCGGGCGGTTCGACGCCCGCCGGCCGGGGCCGGCCTGCCCCCAACGGGGTTCGATCGAGGTCCGCCTGGGGGCCCCGCTGCCCCCTCAGAGCGAGGACTGCCTGAACCTAAACCTCTGGGTGCCGCTTTCGCCCCCGCCCGAAGGGGGCTTCCCGGTCATGGTCTACCTGCACGGCGGCAGCTTTACCGGCGGGAGCGGGGCCAGTCCCATCTACGACGGGCGGGCCCTGGCCCGGCGGGGGGTGGTCGTGGTCACCCTCAACTATCGGCTCGGGGCGCTGGGGTTTCTGGCCCTCCCTGGCCTGGCGAAGGAGGACCCCGATCGCTCCACCGGGAACTACGGCCTATTGGACCAGATCGCCGCCCTCCGCTGGGTGCAGGCCCACATCGCAACCTTCGGGGGCAACCCCAAGCGGGTCACCCTCTTTGGCGAAAGCGCCGGGGCCATGAGCGCCTGCGCCCTGCTCACGAGTCCCCTGGCCCGGGGGCTCTTCGCCCGGGCGATCCTGCAATCGGGCGGGTGCGACCAGGCGAAGAGCCTGGAAGCGGGCTACCGCGACGCCGAACGGATCGGCCGGCGGCTGGGCTGCCGCCTAGAGGACACCGCCTGCTGGAAGCGGCTCCCGGTGGAAAAGTACCTCGCCCTCCTCGACCGGATCGACCCCCTGGCCGACTTCCAAAAAGCGGTCTTCAAACCCCACGTCGACGGGTACGTGCTAAAGCGCCCCCCCGAGGAAGCCCTGGCGCACGGGGCGGGCGCCGACATCCCCCTTATCGCCGGGGCCAACGCCGAGGAGTTCAACCTAAACCTGGCCCTCCAGCTGGTGGGGCCGCAAAGCTGGGCGGCGTTCCGCCGACTGGCCGAGGAGCGGGGGGTGGACGGGGCGCGGGCGATCCAGCTCTACCGAAAGCGCTTTGCCGACCCCCTGGCGGCCTTCTACGCCTTCGAGACCGAGCGGGTGCTGCTCTGCCCCACCTACCGGGCCGCCCGGCTGCACCGCGGCGAGACGCACGCCTACCTCTTCGCCTACCAAACCACCACCTGGCCCTTCGCCGGGGCCTTCCACGGCCTCGACGTGGCCTTCGTCTTCGACACCCTGACCACCTGGCCCTTCTGGGCGGTCTTCGTAAGCGCCCCCGAGTTCGCCGCCGCCGAACCGACCGGCCGGCTCATGCGCCGCTACTGGACGGCCTTCGCCAAGGGGACCCCCCTCAAGGCCGGGCTCATGCCCTGGCCGGAATACCCGACCGGCTGGGTCCTCCGCTTTGGGAGGAAGAGCGGCTGGGCCCGGGACCCCTTCCCCGCCCGCTGCCGGCTTTTCGTAAAGTAGGGGCGTGCCGGTTCTCGCGGTCGAGCCCGACGACCAGTACCTAGTGGCCACCGCCGACACCCCGCTCCTCGCGATCTGGGAGGCGGTCCCCGAGAAACTCGTGCCCCCCTTCCCGCCGGTCGAGCTCCCGGGGGGGCTTGGGGGCCTTCTGGCGCGGGGCGGCTTTGGCCAGAACTTCTTTTTCCCCTCCGAGGTCCTAGGGCTGGTCTTCCGAACCCCCTCGGGGCGGGTGGTGCGGGCCGGGGGCAGGGTGATCAAAAACGTTCAGGGCTACGATCTGGTGCGCCCCTTCGTGGGTTCGTTCGGGCTTCTAGGCGAGGCAATCGAGGCCACCCTGCGGCTGCGCCCGGCCCGGGCCCGCGGGTTTTTTAAAAAGCCGGGGGGTCTGGAAGAACCCCTGCCGCCGGCGGCCCGCTTCGCCTGGGTCGACGGGGAAACCCTCTACGTCTACGCCGCCGGCCACCCGCGGGAAGTCGAGGCCTACGCCGACTGGGAGCCGCTGGCCGGCCCGCTCGACTACCGGCCCCGGTTCCCCGCCGGTATGGGGGTCGGCGAGGGGCCGATCCGCGACCGCCGCTTTGCCTGGGCCGATGGCGGCTCCACCCCCGAGCCCACGCCGCTTTTTAAGCGCCTGGCCGAAGCCCTCTAGGCAGCACCCCGAGGTGGGCCACCACCTCCCCCTGGACCCGCACCGCCCCGGCGGGGTAGCGAAGCTCGGGGTAGGCGGGGTTCTCCGAACGCAGAACGACCTCGTTCCCCTGGCGGAAGAACCGCTTTAAGGTGGCGGTCTCCTCGCCGGGGAGGAGCACCAGCACCACCGCGCCGTTCGGGGGTTCAGCCTCGAAGGGGCGGACCACCACGTAGTCGCCGGGCCGGATGCCGAGCCCCACCATCGAGTCACCCCGAACCCGGAGCAGGAAGTCGCCTGGCAGAACCGGCAGGAGGTCGGCGAGGCGCTCGGCGTAGGCCTCCACCGCCCCCTCGGCGAAGGCCGGGGGACCGGCGGCGACCTCGCCCAGAACCGGCAGGCTCCGCCCCGCCGCCCGGCGGCCGGCCTCGGTGAGCCGCACCAGGGTGCCGTGGCGGGGCCGCGCGTCGAGCCGGACGAAACCCTTTCGCTGGAGCGCCCGGAGCTGGGCCCGCACCCCCTGCCGGCTGATGCCCAGGGCGCGCGCCAAGTCCACCGCCAGCACCGGCTCGCCGAGCTCGGCGATCTTCCGAAGCACCCGGCGCTGGCCGGGGGGAAGACGGGTTTCCACGTGGGTAGTTTAAAACGCTTTGGGCAACCCCGCCTGCTTTAAGACCCCGTTCGCCGTGTGGCGGGATTTGATCCTGCCGTCGACCACGAAATACCGCTCGGTGATCGGACTGTACCAGATCTCGTGATCACCCTTTCCCTGCCGGACGAAACGGCAACCGGCCTCCAGCAGGAGCTTCCGCAACCGGGGCGCGTAATCCGCCATTTAGGAAAGCGAGAGCTCGGCCTCGATCTTCACCCGCACCGGGGGGCGCGGCCCGGTCCGGTTTAAGGACCAAAGCTCAGGGATCATCGTCTGGAGTTTCTCCAGGAGCCGCTCGAGCCCCTCCGCCTCGGTGACCAGTCCGGGGACGTCCTCGCTCTCGGCCACCCAAACCCCAGCCGCGGGATCGCGAAAAACCCGGATCTTCAGTGGTTGCACAACTCTAGTATAAGCTCGGACCATGGACCCTCGCGAACTCCGACGGGACTTTCCTCTCCTCGAGGCCCAGCCGGACCTCGTCTTCCTGGACTCGGCGGCTTCGGCCCAAAAGCCCCGGGCGGTGACCGAGGCGCTCACCCGCTTCTACGAAACCGCTTACGCCAACGTGCACCGCGGCAGCTACCCCCTTTCGGAAGCGGCGACCGAGGCCTTTGAGGACGCCCGGCGCACGTTGGCCGAGTTCCTGGGCACCCCCGACCCCGAGGAAGTGGTCTTCGTGCGGAACGCCACCGAGGGGCTCAACCTGCTGGCCCATAGCTTGTCCGAGCGGTTCCTCGGGCCCGGGGACTTGGTGGTGGTCACCGAGATGGAGCACCACGCCAACCTGGTCCCCTGGCAGCAGGCGGCCAGGAGGAAGGGCGCCCGAATCCGGGCGGTCCCCATTACCGACGAAGGCCGGCTCGACCCCGCCGCCTTCGAACGGTTGCTCGCCGAGGAGCCGCGGATCGTCGCGCTGACCCACATGTCCAACGTTCTGGGCACGGTGAACCCGGTGGCCGACCTGGCCGAGCGGGCCCGGGCGGCGGGGGCGATCGTGGTGGTGGACGGCGCCCAGGGCGCCCCCCACCTCCCGGTGAACGTGCGCGCCCTGGGGGCCGATTTTTACGCCACCAGCGGCCATAAAATGCTGGGGCCCACCGGGGCCAGCGCGCTCTGGGGCCGCCGCGCGCTCTGGGAAGAGCTCCCGCCCTTTTTGACCGGCGGGGGCATGATCGAGCGCGTAACCATCGAGGAAAGCACCTTCGCGCCTCCGCCCACCCGGTTCGAGGCGGGGACCCCGCCGTTCGCCGAAGCGGTGGGGCTGGCGGCGGCGGCCCGGTACCTGGCGGCGGTGGGCATGGAGAACGTCTGGCGGCACGACCGTGCCCTGGTCGAGCGGGCGCTTGCGGCCCTGGCCGAGGTCCCGGACCTTAAGGTCTTCGGCCCCACGGGGCCGGATCGCGGCGGGGTGGTGAGCTTCGTCTTCCCCGGGGTGCACGCCCACGACCTGGCCACCTTCCTGGCGCAGAAAGGGGTGGCGGTGCGGAGCGGGCACCACTGCGCCCAGCCCCTTCACCGCCGCCTGGGGGTCGCGGCCACCGCCCGGGCGAGCTTCTACCTCTACAACACCGAGGAGGAGGTCGACCGCCTGGCCGAGGCGCTTCGCGAAGCCCGGCGGTTCTTCGCCACCTGGATCGAATGACCTAGACTAGGAACGATGGGTATCCTCGAGGACCTCTACCAGGAAATCATCCTGACCCGCTACAAGACCCCAAAGAGGCGGGGCACGCTGGAAAACCCCACCCGCACCGCCGGGGGCAAGAACCCCTCCTGCGGCGACCAGCTCGAGCTTTTCGTGGCGCTCGACGGAGACCGGATCACCGCCGTGCGCTACCAGGGCGAGGGGTGCGCCATCAGCCAGGCCTCGGCCGACCTGATGGCCGAGGCGGTGGAGGGGAAAACCGTCGAGGAAGCCCGCCGGCTCGCCGAGCGCTTCAAGGCGATGGTGGTCGAGGGCGCCCCACCGGCCCCCGAGCTCGGGGACCTGGCGGCGCTTTCCGGGGTCGCGAAGCTGCCCTCCCGGGTCAAGTGCGCCACCCTGGCCTGGCACGCCCTGGAGGAGGCCCTTTCGTGAAGGCCTTCCGGGCCCGGGAAGTCACCCCCCTCCTGGCCGAGGACCGGGCCCTCATGGAGCGCTGGAAAAGGGCCGCCGCCCGGGAGGCGATCCTGGCCCGGAGCCTCGAGGGCGAGAACTGGGTGGTGGTCCGGGACGAGGCGCTGGTCCGGGAGCTCATCGCGCGGGGCCTCGTGCCCCGGGAATGGGAGGAAGCATGATTCCGGCCAAACCGGTGGTGTTTTTGCACGCGTTCCCCTTTTCGCACCGGATGTGGGCCCCGCAGCTCGCCGACCTTAAGGGCCTGTGCTCTGTGCACGCGGTCAACTACCCCGGCTTCGGCGGCGAACCGGCCGGGCCCAAGAGCCTCGCGACCTTCGCCGAGAGCGTCCTCGAGGAGCTCGACGTCTTGGGGATCGAAAAAGCGGTCTTCGTAGGGCTCTCGATGGGCGGCTACGTCGCCTTCCGCCTTTTCGACCTGGCCCCCGACCGCTTTCTGGGCCTGGTGCTGGCCGACACCCGGGCCGGCGCCGATCCCCCCGAGGGCAGGGAAAAACGCACCCGCCAAGCGGAGGCGGTGCTAAAGGAAGGGCCCGGGGCCCTGCTTCCGGGGTTTCTCGAGGCGGTGCTCGGGGCCACCACCCGGCGCACCCAGCCCGGACTGGTCTCCGAGGTCGAGGCAATGATCCGCGAGGCCAGCCCCGAAGGGGTGGCGAACGCCCTCATCGCCATGCGGGACCGCCCCGACGCCTTTGACCTTCTGCCCCGGATGGACTTCCCGGTCCTGCTGCTCTACGGCGAGGAGGATACCCTGACCCCGCCGGAGGAGGGCCTGAAAATGCTTGAAAGGCTGCCCAAGGGCCGCATGCTCACGATCCCGAGGGCGGGCCACATGGCGAACCTCGAGGCCCCCGCCGCCTTTAACACCGCCCTTCTCGGCCTCCTTTCGGAGGTGTACCGATGAGCCAAACCGATCCTTTTGAAAAGCTGACCCTCTTTCGCACCATGCTGATGCACGCCAAGGAAAAGGCCTCCAAAGACCGCCGCTTCGAGGAGGCCGAGGACATCCTCGACCAGGCCAAGGCGATCCTCGAGGAGGTCCGCCCCCACGTCACGCCCGAGCTCGCCGAGGAGATGAAGTACGAGTACATCGACGCCACCCTCTACGTCGAGCACGCCCGGGGCGACTTCCCGCCGGATTCCGAGAAGGAGCCATAAACGGGTGTGGGCGGTGGGAGGTAGGGGGTAGGCCTCGGTTCAAGCCCACCTCCTACACCCCACGTCCCACATCCCTTACTCTTCCCTCGGCGCCCGTTGCATCAGCTCGGTGAGCACGCTGGCCGGGTCGGCCCCCTCGAAGGCGATGCGGTAGACCGCCCGCACAATGGGAAGGTCTACCCCCTTTTCCACCGCCCAAGCGTGGACCGCCTCGGTCGTGGGGAGCCCCTCGACCGTTCGGCCCAGAAGCGGCTCCCCGCGCACGATCCGCTCCCCCGCCCAGCGGTTCCGCGAGTGCCGGCTGGTGGCGGTGGCCACCAGGTCGCCGAGCCCGGCCAGGCCGTAGAAGGTGGCAGGTTCACCGCCGTGGGCGACGCCAAACCGGACGATCTCGGCCAGCCCTCGGGTCAAAAGCGCGGCCTTGGCGTTGTCGCCAAGGGCCAGACCGTCCACCATACCAGCGGCCAGCGCCACCACGTTCTTTAGCGCCCCCGCGAGCTCGACACCGACCAGGTCGGTCCGGGTGTAGACCCGGAAGACCGGCCCCGAGAACACCGTCTGAACCCTTTTGGCAAGGGCGGTATCGGGGCTTGCGGCCACCGCCGCGGCGGGGAGGAGGCGGCCCACCTCCTCGGCGTGGTTGGGCCCGGAGAGGGCGGCCACCCGCGGGTTGCCGGTGGCCTCGGCGATGACCTCGCTGGCCCGGCGAAGCCGCCCCCCTTCGAACCAAAGCCCCTTGGTGGCGGAAACGTAAGCGGGGACCGGGGGCAGCCCCTTGAGGGCATCGGGCAGGGCCCTCGAGGGCAGGGCCACCACCGCCAGCTCGGAGTCCTTGAAGGCCGCCTCGGGGTCGGCGGTGGGGCGCACGTAGGGGGGCAGGCGCACCCCGGCGAGCCGGGGGTTCTCGCGCGCCTCCAGGATCGCCGCCGCCTGCTCCGGGCGCCGCACCAACAGGGCCACCGGCACCCCCCGAGCCCCCAACACCGCGGCCAAGGCGGTGCCCCAAGCTCCGCCGCCAACGATCGCTACCTTCAAGCCAGCACCTCGAAGGCTTCGTACACCGCCGCCAGGAAGAGCAGCACGGTGGCCAGCACCAGGCTGCGTCCCAGCGCCTTAAGCCCCTGGCGGTACCCCCGACCGGCAAGGAGATCGCCGAGGAGCGCCAGGGCCCCAAAGGTGGCGGTGTTGTAGGCCCCGAGCTCTAAAAAGATCACCGGCAGGTGCAGCAGGAACCGCTCCGGGGGGATCACCGCCGGGGAAAGCGCCATGCCCAGAATGTAGTACCGGGCCAGGTTGATGAGCAGAGCAGGAACCCCGAAGAAAAGCCCGGGCAGGGCGGTGGTGAGGACCAGGCCCCGGGTAAAGTTCCAGTAGAAGATCACCGTGGCCAGGCCCAGCGGCCCGTTTTGTACCGCTCTCTCCAGCCCTATCTGGCCAATCCCCGCCCCCAGGAGCTCCTGGAGAAGCCGGGCCACCCTGGGGTCGGCGTAGGCCGCCATCGCCCCGAGAAAGAAGGCGATGAAAAGGCCGGCCTGGGTGGCCCAAAAGAGCCGGCGCCGCTCGGCCACCAGCCGGAGCGCGTCCCGCCAATAGGGCCGGAGCTGCCCCTTTACCAGCGAGAAGAGCAGCAAAAACCCAAGCAGCACGAAGGCCGGGCCCACCCAGGGCCAAAGCAGCCACCCGGGCAGGAGCCCCCCCTCGGGACGCCAGGCGATGCCCGCCACGCTGCCGTCCCGAAGCCGTACCACCACCTCGCCGCTCTGCTCACCGGCCACCGCCGGGAAGCGGACCCAGGTCTCGGGACCCCGCTGCTCGACCGCGGGCTCCTTAAGGTTGACCTCAAGCCCCGGCGGCGGCGGCGGGAAGGCAAGGCTCTTCTCCAAGAGCTTAAAGGCCTCCTCGGGCGGCCGGCCGACCGCCTCCATCGGGTTTACCGCGTACTTCCCGGAAAGCCAGTCCCGCACCGCCTGGGCAGCCCGGTCGGCGGGGGCCAGTGCTAGGGCCAAGAGCCCGAGCCAAGCCAACGCGAAAGCCATTCCCCGTCGCACGCCAACGCCCATAATAAGGGGGTGGAACGCCCCCGGCGCGGCCTGATCGTGCGCGAGCCCTACGCGTCCTGGATTGTGGAAGGGCGGAAGACCTGGGAAATCCGCAAACACCCCACTCGCGTCCGCGGGCCCATCGGCATCATCACCGGCGGCCGGCTGATCGGCCAGGTTGAGGTGGTGGACACCCTCGGCCCCTTCACCCCGGAAGAGCTTCTGGCCCACCAGGCGAAGCACCTGGCCGACCCTGCCTTCCTGGTGCCCTACGCCCGGGGCAAGCCGCTATGGGCCTGGGTGCTCGCGCACCCGCTGCGCTACCCCGAACCGATCCCGGTGCCCCCCCGCCGGGGGCGGATGATGTGGGTGGACCTGCGCCCGATCTGGGAGGCTCAACCTCCGGGCGGCGACTCGGCCCAGACCGAGCCGTAGCCGACGTAGACCACCTGGTCGGGCTCAAGGGCTTCCAGCACCTCGGGGCGGTGGGTGGCGGCCACCAGGGTGATTCCCGCCTCCCGCACAAAGCGGGCGAGCCCGCGGGCCACCCGGCGGGCGGTGGCC
>WFNN01000096.1 GCA_015488545.1 Thermaceae bacterium
GGAAATCGGGGTCCCGGAAGACCCGGGCGAAGTTGGCTAGGGTGAAGGGCTTGGCGAGAAGGGGGTTCGCCGCCCGGGTGGTGACCTCGGGGCGGGTCCGGCGAGGGTTGGGGCGGCCGGCCGCGAAGTAGCCTTCTTCGGCCGCGAAACGGAACCGGAGCACCCGCCGGGCCCCGGGGGGGAGCGCCCTCAGCCGGCAGGAAAGCTTCCTGGCGGTCACCTGGCAACCCGGTGGAACCTCGGTGGCCCGTAGCCCGGGGGGGATCGCATCGGCGAACCGCACCGATCGGATGGGGTTCTTGGTCCGGTTTTCCACCCGGTAGGCCACCACCAAAGGCTCCCCCGGCGCCTTGGGCCGGGCCTCGACCCGTTCCAAGACCGCCGCCCGGGGGGGGCGAAGGTCGCCGAGCTTTATATCTTTAAACGATATCCAAAAGTCAGCGATGACCGGGAAGATCACGATCAGAACGACGATAAGGAAGGTGGGAAGCAGCATGAAGAAGGCGAGCCGCGCTTCCCGGGCCTTGAGGCTTCGTGGCATGAACGCCCCCAAAGGGTGGGGCCCGGCGGCGGCCGCCGCCGGGCCCGGCGGGGTCTACTTCAGCGCCTCGACTGCCCGCTGCATCTCGGCTGCCGCCTGCTCGGCAGTGAGCTCGCCGTCGATGTAGCGGCGCACGATCTTGGGGATCACCTTCTCGCCGTAGAGCTTGGCCACCAGGGCGCCGTAGCCGGCCTTGAAGCCCCAGCGGTCGGCGACCTCGAGGCCCGCCAGGATCTTCTTCACCACCTCGGGCGGGTAGATCTCGCCCAGGGCGCGCTTCCGGTCCACCCCGATCTTGAGCTTGGACCACCCGTCGATGAAGCGGTTGGGTTCGGCGGCGGTGCCGCGGCGCACCGGGAACTTGCCCTCGGGGGCCATCGACAGCCAGTCGAGGTAGGCGTCGGTCAGCAGGAACTTGACGAACTGTTTGGCCGCCGCGGTGTCGGCGTCGGAGGTGATGCCGATGTAGCTAATCTGGGCGTAGGACGCCCCCTTGGGGTTGTAGGGGCCGACCAAACGGGCCACGAACCCGGTCTCCTTGGCCAGCTTGTCGGTGGTGGGGTCCTTAAAGGCGGTCACCGGTACCGAGTTGCGGAGCCCGGCGAGCTCGTCGAGGATGAACGGCGACCAGATGATCTGGGCGGCCTTGCCGGCCATGTAGAGCTCGCGGGACTGCTTCCAGTAGAGGTTGCCGGGCGGGCTCGCCTTGGCCAACTTCTTGTAGAACTTGAGGGTGTCGACCATCTGGGGGGTGTTGAGGGTGATGTTCCCCGCCGCATCGACCAGCCGCACCCCGTTGGCCAGGGCAATGTGCTCGAAGACCTGCTGGAAGTAGACCTGGCTGGGGTCGGTGGCGGCCACGAAGCCGTAGAACTTGGGCGGGTCGTGCAGGGCCTCGATCCCCGCCAGGATGGCGGGGAAGGTCTTGGGCTCGGCCAGGCTGTGGGCCTTAAAGAGGTCCTTGCGGTAGAGCAAAAGCTGGGTCCAGCCGTCGGTGGGGACGGCGGTGTAGTTGCCCTTGTAGGTGGCCAGCTCCAGCGCCCCCCTGGCGAAGGTGCCCTCGCCGAGCTCGCGAATTACCTCGGTGGCGGCTTCGGTGTCGAGGATGCCTTGGTCGGCCCAGCCCACCGTGTAGTCGATGGGATGGAAGACCAGGTCCGGCAGCTGCCCGGCGGCGTAGGCGGCGGTGATCCGCTCGGCCAGCTGGTTTTCGGTGACCGGCACCACCTTGACCTTGATGCCGGTCTTGGCCTCGAACTTGGCCGCGATCTGCCGCTGGATAGCCATCCGCTTGGGCTGTTCCTCGGTGGTCCAAAGGGTCAGCGTTTGGGCGAACCCAAGCCCTAAGAAGACCAGACTTGCGAGTAAACCGATGCCTCTCCTCCTCATACCGCACCTCCTTCAACGTGCTTCACCGACGCGCGAACCTTTAGCCCGCACGGAAGCACCCTGCCCGTGGGTTTCCGGCCCCCTAGGAGGGCCAGCACCGCCTCCCCGGCCAGGAACCCCAGCCGGTGGGCGGGTTGCTTGAGGGTGGTGAGCGGGGGGGTGAGGTAGGCCGCGAAGGCCAGGTCGTCGAAGCCCACCACGCTGAGATCGCCGGGGATCCTCAGGCCCCGTTCGAAGGCCGCCCGGTAGACCCCGAGGGCCATGCGGTCGTTGGCTACGAAGACGGCGGTAAAGCCGCCGGTCGCGAGCAAGGCCCGGGTTGCCCGGTAGCCGCCTGCCTCGGTGAAGTCGCCGTCGACCACCGGCCCGGGCGCGAGCCCGGCCTCGGCCAGGGCCCGCCGGTAGCCAGCCTCCCGCTCCCGGCCGGCCCGGCGGAGGCCGCGGATGTGGGCGATTCGCCGGTGGCCGGCCTCGACCAGGTGGCGGGTGGCCCGGTACGCCGCCCCCTCGTTGTCGATCTGGAAGGTGGGGACGCCGGCTTCCCCTCCCTCGCGTTCGATCAGCACCACCGGGGGCAGGCGCCCGAAGCGGGCTTTCAAGGCCTCGGGGGCCAGCCCCGAGCCCACCAGCACCAGCGCCTCGACCTTGCGCGAGAGCATCTCGTCCAAAAGGGCCTCCTCGCGGCCTGGGTCGCGGCGGCTTTCGGTGGCGATGTACCCGAACCCGGCGGCGGCCAGGGCATCGGCCAGCCCCCGTTGCATCCGGCCGTAGAGGGGGCCGGTGGCGTCGGGGATGACCACCCCCACGGTGCGGCTCTTGCCGGTGGCCAGGCCCTGGGCCAGGCGGTCGGGGCGGTAGCCCAGGCGGCGGACGGCGGCGAGCACCCGCTCGCGGGTCTCCGGGGCCACCGGGCCGCCGTTCAGGGCGCGGGAAACGGTGGCCACCGAGACCCCGGCGGCCTCGGCGACTTGGTAGATGGTGACCCGTTCCATAGCTATGTAACCGCTTACAACCGCAAGTTTACCACAACCCGGGGCGGGGGGGCCGGGTCTATGGGTTGGTTGGGTTTTCCTCGGTCTTGAGCCGGATGCCCAGGGTGAGGTCGAGGTCCAGCCGGGTGGCCTTTGGGGTTTCGGGCGTGAGCTGGTACTGCTCCACCCAGATGGGGTAGGGAAGGTCCGGCAGACGAACGAGGAAGGCGTAGAGCTTCTCGAAGGGGCCCCTTAGGGCCAGATCCACCGTTCCTGCACCGGGGGCAAGGCTTCTAAGCTCGGCCCCGCTTTTCTCGGCCAGCCGGAGGAGCGCCTTGTAGAGCTCGGGGAGCCGCTCGGGGGGTAGGGGTTTGGCCTTCTCGGACGGGGTCGCCAGAGCCGCCTTCAGCCGGCCGATCTCCTCGACCAGGGCGTTTTCCCGGGCCAGGAGGCGGTGCCACTCGAGGTACCCCCTACCCACCCAGCCGCCGGCCAGTACCAGGGCCAAAAGCGGCCAGAGCCAGGGACGCTTAAGGAGCGCGTTCATCGCCGGAGAAGGGTGGTCGGCAGCTCAAAGAGCGGGAGGTAAAGGGCCAGCGCCATGCCGAAGACCAGGACCCCGACCACCACCGTAAGCACCGGCTCGATCATCGAGGAAAGCCGTTTGGTGGCGTACTCCACCTCCCGTTCGAGGTAGTCGGCGGCCTGGTCGATCATCGCTTCCAGGTTACCTGACTCCTCCCCCACGCTAACCATCCGGGTGAAAAGGGGGACGAAGATCCGTGGGTGCTTGGCCATGGCCTGGGCGATGCCCTGCCCCTTGGTGACGTCCTCGATGACCTCCTCGATGACGGCCCGCATGTAGGCGTTGCCGGTGAGGTCGCGGGAGGCCTCGAGGGCGGCCAGCACGTTGACCCCGCTGGCGTAGAGGGTGGCCAGGGTGCGGGCGAAGCGGGCGAGCCCGGTCTTGTGGAGGATCGGCCCGGCCAGGGGCAGGCGGATGAGCGTCCGGTCCACCGCCAGGGCCCCGCCGGGGGTGCGGTAGTAGAGCCGGAAGGCGTAGGCAAGCGCGGCGAGGGCGAAGAGGATTTCGAGCCCGTGGCTCCGGAGGAACCCCGACACCGCCAGCAGCACCTGGGTGGCCCAGGGAAGCTCTTTGCCGGCGATCGAGTAGATGCGGGCGAAGACCGGCACCACGAAGACCAGAAGAACAACGACCGCAATGACCACCACCCCGACCGCGAAGGCGGGGTACATCAGGGCAGTCTTGACTTTCTGGGCCAGCTCATAGCTTTTGTCGAGGTACTGGGCGATGCGGCGGAGGGTGACCTCCAGGAACCCCCCGAGCTCGCCGGCGGCCACCAGCCGCACCATCATGGGCGGAAAGGCCTCGGGGTAGCGCCCCATCGCTTCCGCGAGCGATTCGCCGGCTTCTACCCGGGCCCGGACCTCGCGGGCGGCGAAGCGGAGGGTGGGGTGGGGGCTTTCCAGGCTGAGGGTGCTCAGGGCCTGCACAATGGGCACGCCGGCGGCGATCAGGCTCGCGAACTGCTCGGCGAAGAGCACCAGCTCGGCCACCCCAGGGCGGCGTCGGCGCCCCCCCCGCTCGCGGGTTAGCGAGAGGGGGTAAAGCCCCATCTCCCGAAGCTTGATGCGGGCCTCGCGAAGGGAGTCGGCCTCGAGGTAACCCTGGTAGATCCGCTCGCCGGTTTCGTCGGTGGCTTGGTAGGCGAACCGCACCTAGTCCTCCAGCGTACCTAGCACGCGCATTAGCTCGCTTACCGTGGTCTCGCCCCGTTGCACCAGCTCAAGCCCCACCTCTTTGAGCCCCCGGTGGCCCCGGGCCTTGGCGTGATCGCGGATCCGGGTTTCGTTTTCACCCAGGGCGATCATCCGGATGATTTCGCGGTCGGGGGTAAAGACCTCGTAGATGCCCACCCGACCCTTGTAGCCGCTGCCCCGGCAGTAGCCGCACCCCTCGCCTCGCCGCTCTTCTTCCGGGGCCGCTTCCCCCAGGAAAGCGGCTTCCTCGGGGGTGAGGGGGCTTGGCCGCCCGCACTGGGGGCAGACCCGGCGGACCAGCCGCTGGGCCACCGCCCCCACCAGGGTGGAGGCCACCAGGTGGCGCTCGGCCCCCATCTCGACCAGCCGGCTCACGGTCGAGATGGCGTCGTTGGTGTGCAGGGTGGCGAGCACCAGGTGGCCGGTGAGGGCGGCCCGCAAGGCGGTTTCCAGGGTTTCGGCGTCGCGAATCTCGCCCACCATCACCACGTCGGGGTCAAGGCGGAGGACGGCCCTGAGCACGGTGGCGAAGGTGAGCCCGATCCGGGGTTGCACCGGGATCTGGTTGACCCCTTTCAGGGGAAACTCCACCGGGTCCTCGATGGTAATGAAATTCTTTTCGGGGGTGTAAAGGTGCTGGAGGGCGGCGTAGAGGGTGGTGGTTTTGCCCGATCCGGTGGGTCCGGTGACGAAGAGGATGCCGTAGGGTCGGGCTAGCAGCCGGGTGAACTTTTCGAACTCGGGCGGAAGCATCCCGAGCTGTTCCAGGCCCAGGCGCACCCCGCTGGGGTAGATGATGCGGAGCACCACCGCCTCGCCCCAGAGCGCCCCTACGGTGGCGATGCGCACCTCCAGCCGCCGCCCTTCGAAGAAGTAAGTGAAATGGCCGTCCTGGGGGCGGCGTTTCTCGGCGATGTCCAGGCCGGCCAGGACTTTGTAGCGAGCGGCCAGGGGCCCTTCCATCTCCTTGGGCAGGGTGCGGAGGTCGGTCATCACCCCGTCCACCCGCATCCGGACCTTGAGCTCGTGCTCCTCGGGCTCCAGGTGCAAATCGGAGGCCCGGGCCGCCATCGCCTCGCGGAGGATGGCGTCGGCCAGTTGGACCACCGGGGCGCCCTCCAGGGTAAGGTCGTGTTCGATCACCTCGACCTGGGCGGGGGTTTCTTCCTCTTCGGGAAGCTCCCGGTAGTGGCGGCGGATGGCCTCGAGGATCTCCGAGTCCGGGGCCAGCTTGGGTTCGATCTCTTTGCCGGTGCGGAAGCGGAGCTCGTCGATGAGCCTGAGGTCCGAGGGCCGGGCCATCGCCACTACCAGCCGGTTGCCCTCGATTTTTAGGGGAAGGACCCGGTGCTCCCGGGCGAAGCGGGGGTCCAGGAGGCGTAGGGCGGCTTCCTCGGGCTCGATTTCCTTCAGGCTCACCAGCTCGGCCCGCTGCTGATCGGCGAGGACCTGGGCCAGGGTGGCCTCGTCGAGGTAGCCGCGGCGAAGCAGGATCTGGCCCAGGGGTTCGCGGGTGCGTTGCTGTTCCTCCAGAGCGGCGTCGAGCTGCTCCTGGGTGATCTTGCCGAGTCTTACCAGCAGCTCACCGAGTTTGGGCGGTAACGGCACCGCTCACCTCCCAGGTGTACACCCCGTCGTCCTCTTTGTTGAGGGCGGTCAACCGCCCCCCGAGCCGAATCGCCAGGTCGAGGGGGGCGTAGGGGTCAAGCGCCTTGCCGGTAAGCGCCACACCTTCCCGGCTGGCGCTGAAGGACTCCAGCCAGAGCCCCTTGGGTAGGCCCAAAGCGACCTGGCGCAGGATGGCCGCCCCGGGGCCGGCGGGGAGCGGGGGTTCGGGGTTTTCCACCTTGGTCCGGAGCTGGTCGCGCTCGGCCTCGAGGGTTTGGACCCGCTCGCGGGCCGGGCGTAGCTTTGTGCCGAGCCAGGCGTTTGCCCCCAGCGCCCCGGCCAGGATGAGGGCCGAGAGCAAAAGGGCCCACTGCTGTTCCGGCGGCATGCCTTCGCCCACGTGGGTGCGCCTCGGCCGGAGGTCGAGGTAAGGGGTTTCCCGGGTCCAGGCGGCGCGCTTGAGCTCCTCCGGGGGAAGCCCGGTCACCACCTCCGCGGCCGGTAGCCCCTCGAGCGAGGGGGGCTCGGGCAGGCCGAAGACCAGCCCCCGGTCGAGCGGCGGGGTGAGCCCGAAGAGGTGCAGGGAGCGCACCACCTCCTCGATGACCGCCCCGTCTTCCGGGGTCACCGGACGGCTCAGCCGGCGAAAGCCCACCAGCTGGTTGCCGTCGAAGACCGCCAGGGTGTGGGCCAGGGCCTCGAGCACGAAGAACCGGTGCGCGGTACCGAAGCGCGTCCGGGCCGCTCGCCAGAGGGCAAGCGGCCAGGGCTCGATGCGTCGGGCCCTGAAGCCCCGGGCCAGCCGCCAGGCGGCCGCGCGGGGCATGGCGGCGAAAAGCACCCATACCCGGGTGGGGCTCTCGGGGCGGAGAAGGTCGTAGTCGATGACCAGTTCCTCGTCCCGCCAAAGCGGGCTTCGCTGGGCCTCGGCGAGGACCGCCTCGTCCATGGGAAAGCCCTCAAGCGAGGGGAAGGGGGAGGCGTGCAGGAGGACAAGCTCGGGGCTTAGCGCCAGGTAGAGCGGCCCCCGGACCCGGTGGGTCCGGAGGGCCCGCCGCAGGGCCTTTTGGAGCCGGTCGAAGTCGGGGCGGCCCTCCTCGTCCAGCACCCCCTCGTGTTCGAAGGTCTTCCAGGCGTGGGTGAGCAGAAAGAAGCGGGTGGGGGTGGAGAGGATTTCGGCCATGGCTTTGGGTATCTAGTGTACCAAGTAAAAAAAGGGCCGGCTTGCGCCGGCCCGGGAGGAGAGGGGGGTTACCATTCCTTCTTCAGGTCGCCATTGTTGGGGTTGTAGCAGATCTTGCCCACGACGTCGGGATTCGGCTGCTTGTTGACCAGGTAGAAGGTTTCGTAGCCACTCGGGCAACGATCGTTCCGGCCGACCTGGGTGGCGCCGCTGGGCTTACGGGTGAGGATCAGGTTGTCGGAGTACCATCCGTCGGAGTAGCGGGTGTTGGGGCTATTGAAGAAGTAGTACACCTTTCCGCTTACCGGGTCCTGGCCGTAGCCGCGGTCGAACTGGGTCTTGGTCGGGTAGGCCCCGGTCCGGCTCTTCACCGCTACGATCGCGGTCCGGAGGGCGTCGAAGTTTGCGTCCAGGGCCGCCTTACCCGCCGCTTCCTGCATGGTCAAAAACCGCGGGATTGCGATCGCCGCCAGGATACCGATCACCACGATGACGATGGCCAACTCCACCAGCGTGAAACCTTTCTTGCTCTTCATCATCCTTCATCACCTCCTAAGGCACCCTCAGGGTAGGGGCCGGGCCTAGGGAGGTGAGACACGCAGTTGGGGGCCCCCCGATGGGGGCCCCCAACTGGGGGGTAGGCGGTGGCCTACTCCCGGGGTCCGTAGATTTGGCGCATGAGCACGTAGGTCACCAGCCAGGCCGTGATGGGCACGAAGATCAGCATCATCCAGAGCACGCCCACCGAGAGGTTGAGCTCCTGCTTCCACCCGGCGAAGGTGGCCACGAAGAAGAAGAAGAGCAGACCCACGGTCACGCTGGTGCGCATGGGGTGGTGGCTGGGCAGCTCGACGTAGCGCATCTTGGTCTTGCGGTTGTCGAGGAAGGGCAGCAGGACGGCGATGAGCCCGAGGATGCCGGGGATCAGCACCCCGCCGATGAACTCCGAGGTGATCTCGGCCCCAAAGGGAAGCGGGATCTTCCAGGAGCTGGGGATGATCTGCAGGATGCCGTAAATCCAGAGGAAGTACCAGTCGGGCTTGAGCGCCGGGGTGGAGGTCGTGGGGGGACCGTAAACCTCGATGGGGTGGGCGATGATGGCCCCGCCGATGATGAAGAGCACCCCCAGGTAGAGGAGGAAGAGCAGGGTCATCACCGAAAGCTGCATCGGGGCCAGGGGGACGCCCAGGATCTTCCCCGGCGCTACCTCTTCGGCGTACTTGGGCTGGGTGTGCTTCTGCTTGATCATGATCAGCATGTGCACGCCGATCAGCGCCATTAGCAGAAGGGGCAGCCAGAGCACGTGCAGGGAGTAGAGCCGAGGGATCGAGTGCAGGGTGGGGTACTCGCCGCCGAACATTACCTGAGCGACCCAGTCCCCGATGTAGGGGATGCTCTTGCCGATGCCGTAGCCGATCTGGGTGGCGGTCACCGAAAAGGCGTCGAAGGGCAGCGAGTAACCGATGAAGGCGGTGACCACGGTGGCGCCGAGCAAGGCCAGGCCAAGGAGCCAGTTGATCTCCCGGGGCTTTTTGTAGGCGCCCGAGATCAGGATACGGAGCATGTGCAAAAAGGCCGCCGCCACCATGATGTGCGCGGCCCAATGGTGCACGCTTCGGAGCACCCGGCCAAAGGGCAGCGAGTCGATGTAAAGCACCGAGACGTAGGCTGCCGGGAGCTGTTCGCCGGCGTGCTTAACCAGCCTGGAGGAAGGCTCGTAGCCGAAGGTGAGGAAGATCCCGGTGAGCACCAGGGTGATAAAGGAAAAGAGAGTGATTTCCCCAAGGAAGAAGGAGTGGTGAACCGGGAAGGCCTTGCGCAGGAACTTCTTGTTCAGCCGGTCCAGGTCCAGCCGTTCGTCCAGCCATTTGTAGACGCTCATACCGGTTCCTCCCTAGACCTCGGAGCGGGGCGCGAAAAACCCGGCCATCGGCCCCACCGGCGAGAGGAAGCCGCCGGCCGCCACAACCTCGCCGTTTTCCACCTTGACCGGCAGCATGGGGAGCGGCCGGGGCGGGGGGCCACCAACCACCTTGGCGCCCTGGCGAGGGTCGTATTCTCCCTTGTGGCATGGGCAGAGGAAGACCTTCTTGTCGGCGATCCACTGGCTCACGGTGCAACCGAGGTGGGTGCAGATCGCCGAGAACGCCGCCACCCCCTGGTCGGTGTACTGCCGGGTCTTCCCGTCGTACTCGTCGGGGTTAAAGCGGATCAGCATGGCCAGGTTGTTGCGCTCGGCGCTTTTGACCACCCCGGTCTTGGGGTCCTTGGGCCAGGCGAGCACGAAAGGCCCGCCGAGCGGCAGCATGTCCACCGTGATCTGTTTGCCCTTGTCGGGCCCCTGAGCCACCACGAAATGGTCGCCGGCCTTGGGGGGTTCGGACTCGGGGGTGACCTCCTTCTTGGGTTTCAGGCCGCCGGCGACCCACAGCGCCGAGAGCCCGGCGAGGCCGAGCCCCGCCCCTAGGGAGGCCTGCAGGATGGCGCGCCGGGTGGTGTCGGTTTTGTCTGCCATTACCAGGGCACCTCCGAATGCTCTTCTTCAACCAGGACTTCATCGCCCAGGTAGTACTTCTTGTAGATCGCGAGCAGCACCGCCCCCACCAGCATCATTAGTCCGAAGACGGTACCCTCGGCGGCGCTCGACACCGGTTTCTCGGTGAGGTGGTAGAGCAACAGGCGCACGAAGAAGCCGCCGAGGGCGGCCTCCACCACCGCCAGAATCAGCGCCACCAGGGTCACCGCCATGCCGGGAGAGGGGACGTGCCGGCCGGGCCGGAGCTCGACCCCCTCGAGCCAGGCCGAGAAGTAGCCGATGAGGGCGTAGATGAGCGAGAGGGTGGCGAAGGCCACCAGCCCGATCTGCCCCTCGGATAGCGCCGCGTGGGGGGGCTTGCCCCCGTGGAGCTGGGCGATGTGCTGCCCGTCCAGGTAGGTGGCGAGGTAGAGCGCCACCGAGAGCAAGAGGGCGAAGAAGGGAATGACCGTGTCGTTCCGGTACATGCTCCCTCCTACCTCAGCGCCTTCACGTCGTCTTCGCTCACCGGCCCGAAGTCGTTGAGCTTGGCCCGGAGGTAGCTGGCCAC
>WFNN01000097.1 GCA_015488545.1 Thermaceae bacterium
GCTCCAACGCGAGCTCAATGCCTACCTGGACCACTACAACCGCGAGCGGCCGCACCGGGCCCTGGGCGGCCTTGCTCCCCTGGAGTTCCTGGCTATGATGCAAGCGGAGTCGGTCCCCCAAAGAGTCTCAGATGTGTTGGCCGATTACATTTGCTTGTTGAGCCAGCTATCCTATGCTATACTTTCCCTGGTAGCTCCCGAGAGGGGGTGGGTGCGGGCCCACCCCCTTTTGGGTGAAAGGGCCATGAATAAGGATCTAGAAACCCTTGTCAAGGACGCGCTAGAACCCATGGGGTTCGAGGTGCTCGAGGTCCGCCTCACCGGCGGCGGGAAGCATCGGGTGCTGCGAATTCGGCTCGACACCGCTGACGAGCACCCGATTACGATGGGCGAGCTGGAGCAAGCGAGCCGGGTGCTTTCCCTGGAACTCGATCGCCTTGATCCGATTCCCGGGTCCTACCGGCTCGAGGTCGAGTCCCCCGGCCCCGACCGTCCTCTTTTCACCCGGCGGCACTTCGAGCGCTTCCTCGGCCTCAAGGCTCGGGTCACCGCCGAAGGCGGCCGTTTCACCGGCCGGATCGTGCGGGTGGGGGAGGAGAGCGTCACCTTCCGGCTCGCCGGCGGCGAGGAGCGTGAGCTTCCGCTGGGAAGCTTCACCGCCCGGCTGGCCGAATGGCCCAAGGAACCCAGGTAAGAGGAGAGTGAGCATGAACAAGGAGTTTGTCGAGGCGCTGGAAACGGTGGCCCTGGAGCGCGGGGTCAGCGTGGACGAGCTGATCACTGCCTTCGAGGAGGCGTTGGCCAAGGCCTACCTGCGCCAGAAGGGCTTTCGGCAGAAGGACATTGAAGAAGGCAAGGGGCCCATGGTCGAGGTGCAGCTCGATCCCCGCACCGGTGTAATCGAGGTGCTCGAGATCCGCCGGGTGGTCGAGGAGGTCGAGAACCCCGACCGGGAGATTAGCCTGGAGGAGGCCAGGAAGTACGACCCCGAGGTGCAGGTCGGGGAGGAAATGGAGTTTCCGGTTGAGCCCGAGGAGTTTTCCCGGATCGCCGTTCAGACCGCTAAGAACGTCCTCACCCAGCGGCTCAAGGAGGCCGAGCGCAACCGCATCTACGAGGAGTACAAGGACAAGGAAGGGGAGATCCTCACCGGGCAGGTGGCCCGGGTCGATAACCGCCGCAACGTCTACGTGGACCTGGGCGCTGGCGAGGCCCTGATGCCGCCGCGGGAGCAGATCCCCACCGAGCGGTACCACCCCGGGCAGCGGATCAAGGTCTACTTGAAGGAAGTCAAAAAGAGCGCCCGGGGACCGTCGCTGATCGTTTCCCGGGCTCACCCCGAGCTTCTCAAGTACCTGATGCGCCAGGAGGTCCCCGAGATCGCCGAGGGCACGGTGGAGATCAAGGCGGTGGCCCGGGAGCCCGGAAGCCGCAGCAAGGTGGCGGTGATGAGCCACAACCCCAACGTCGACCCCATCGGAGCCTGCATCGGTCACAAGGGGCAGCGCATCCAGGCGGTGAGCGCCGAGTTGGGCCGGGAGAAGATCGATATCGTTCCCTGGAGCCCGGACGCCAGGGAGTTCATTAAAAACGCCCTTTCACCGGCCACGGTCGGTCGGATCGAGCTCGATCCCGACGCCAAGCGGGCCCGGGTGTGGGTGAGCAAGGACCAGCATTCGGTGGCGATCGGGCGCGGGGGGCAGAACGTCCGGCTCGCCTCCAAGCTTACCGGTTACGAGATCGACTTCGTCGAGGCCGAGGAGATCGGCGACCTCGACGAGGCCCTCGCGCGGGCCGCGGGCACCGAGGAGGGGGTCCGGGTTAGCGAGGAGGCCAAGGCCAAGTTCGAGAGCCTCTTCGTCGACAGCGAGGAGAAGACCGAGGAGTAGCGGTGGGGCGGGGGAAGCACGTGCCCATTCGGATGTGCGTCGTCTGTCGGCGGCGCCGCCCTAAGCACGAGCTGCTCCGGATCCTTCGCACGCCCGAGGGCTTTATCCTGGATTTTGGTGGCAAGCAGCCCGGTCGCGGGGCCTACGTTTGCCCGGACGACCCCGCGTGCTGGGAGGAAAAAAGGCTCCGGCGGTTCGCCGGGGCGCGGGCCGGGGAGCTCTCCCGGCTGCTCAAGGAACGTTTAGGAGGGGCGCATGGCCAAGGTTAGGATCTACCAGCTCGCCCGCGAGCTCGGCATGGACTCCAAGGAGCTCCTCGAGGTCCTCGACGAGATGGGGGTGGCGTACAAATCCCACGCTTCCACCCTGGACGAGGAGACCGCCGAGACGGTTCGCGAGCTGGTTTACGAACAACGCGAGGAGGCTCGGCGAAGGGCCGAGGAGGAGCGCCGGAAGGCCCTGCCCAAGCGGCCACCGGTGGTGGTCATTATGGGCCATGTCGACCATGGCAAGACCACCCTTCTCGACTACCTGCGGAAAAGCCGGGTGGCCGAGCGCGAGGCGGGCGGCATCACCCAGCACATCGGCGCTTTCGAGGTCGAGACCCCGGAGGGCACGGTGGTCTTCATCGATACCCCGGGGCACGAGGCCTTCACCACCATTCGCGAGCGGGGGGCCAAGGTCGCCGATATCGCGGTCATCATCATCGCCGCCGACGACGGGATCATGCCCCAAACCAAGGAGGCGATTGCCCACGCCAAGGCGGCGGGGATCCCTATGATTTTCGCCATCAACAAGATCGATCTCCCCACCGCCGACGTCGACCGGGTGATGCAGCAGCTGATGCAGGAGGGCTTTGTCCCCGAGGCCTACGGCGGCGACGCCATCGTGGTGCCGATCAGCGCCAAAACCGGTAAGGGGGTCGACGACCTGCTTGAAATGATCCTCCTCGTGGCCGAGATGGAGGACTTGCGGGCTGACCCCGAGGCGGAGCCGCGGGGGGTGATCCTGGAGTCCAAGATGGACAAGAAGATGGGCCCGCTGGCCACCCTGCTGGTGCAGCAGGGGACCTTCCGGGTCGGGGATTACCTCTTGGCCGACGACGTGTGGGGCAAGATCCGGGCGATGATCGACTCTGCCGGCAGGCAGGTTAAGGAAGCCCGTCCCGGCAAGCCGGTCCAGGTACTGGGCTTCCGCGAGGTGCCTCCGGCGGGCACGACAGTCGAGTGGGTCCCCGACGAGGCCGCTGCCAAGGAGATCGCCGAGGAGCGGAAGGAAGAGAAGAGGGAGCGCGAGCTCAAAGCCCGTCAGGCGGCCCGGGCTAAGAACCTCGCCGATCTCCTCCGGCAGATGCAGGCGGCGGAGCAAAAAGAGGTCAACCTCATTCTCCGCGCCGATACCCAGGGTTCCCTGGAGGCGATCAAGGGCATCATCGCCAAGCTCCAGACCGACGAGGTCCGGATCAACCTTCTGCACGCCGACCTGGGCGCCCCGACCGAAGGCGATATCCTGCTGGCCTCGACCACCGAAAACGCGGTGATCTTTGCCTTTGGGGTTAACCCCCCGGGTTCGGTCAAGAAGAAGGCCGAGCAAAAGGGGGTGGTTCTCCGGTCGTTCCGGGTCATCTACGACCTCACCGACGAGCTCAAAAAGCTCGTTGAGATGCAGCTGGAGCCCGAATACGAGGAACGGGTCCTGGGCCACGCCGAGGTGCGGGCGGTCTTCAAGCTTCCCAAGGGCGGACGGGTAGCGGGTTGCTACGTTACCGACGGTAAGATCGTCCGCTCCGCCGAGGTACGGGTGCTCCGGGGCGGCGAGGAGGTTTGGCGGGGCAAGATCGAGTCCTTGAAGCGCTTTAAGGAGGACGTGCGCGAGGTTGCGGCCGGCTACGAGTGCGGTATTAAGCTGGCCGGCTTCGACGACTTCGAGGAGGGGGACGTGATTGAGGCCCTCGAGGTCGTTGAGGTGGCCCGCGCTTAAGCCTAAACCGGCGTCCGGAGGCCGGGGCCTTCGAAAGCCCCGGCCTCCGATATGATGGCCCCGGTTATGAGGTCCGCCACCCGATGGCTCCTGGTCGCGGCCGTTTTGCTCGCGGTCCTTGGCCTGCCGGCCGGTGGGCCGCCCAAGGGGGCCGAGCTCGGTCTTTCGCAGGGCGGCCCTCTGCTGGTGGCGAAGGGCGGGGCAAACCCCGCACCCCAGGTCCTGTCGGGCTTTTTCTCCGGTGCCCGGTCCGGTCGTGTGCGCCGGTGGGGGCGCTCGCAGACACTCCGCCCGACGCGCCCCGGTCGTTGCCGGCGGCTCTACCTGCTCTACGCCCGGCTGAACCTTGAGGGCGGCTAGGCGTTCGCCGATCTCTCCGTTTGGCAACCGGCGTAAAGACCCCGTTCCTCTGATAGGGAAGGAGGCGAAGGTGAAGGTAAAGAGCTGGACTGGCATTCTTTTGCTGGTGGTGTTTTTAGCGGCGGTGGCGGCGATCTGGAAGCCCTGGGCCCCGCCGACCGAGCCCCGCTTCAAGCTGGGGCTAGACCTGCAGGGCGGGCTTCGCATCGTTCTTCGTACCGCGGTGGATAACCCCACCAAGGAGGAGTTGGAGCAGGTCCGGACCATCCTGGAAAACCGCATCAACGGTCTGGGGGTGGCCGAGCCCCTGATCCAGATTTCGGGCAAGAACCGCATCGTCATCGAGCTGCCTGGCTTGACCCCCAAGGACCAGGAGCGGGCCCTCAAACTGATCGGTCAGCGGGCGGTTTTGGAGTTCCGCATCGTCAAGGAGGGGGCCACCGGCCTCACGGTCTCGGAGATCAACCAGCGCCTTCGGGAGAACCCGCGCCTCAAACGCGAGGAGTTGGAAAAGGAGTTGATGAAGCCCTCCGACCTTGGGCCGGTGCTGTTGACCGGCGCCGAGCTGAAGACCGCCCGGGTGGTTTTCGACCAGTTTGGCCGGCCCCAGGTGGCGATGGAGTTCACCCCCGAAGGCGCCAAGAAGTTCGCCGAGATTACCCGAAAAAACATCGGCAAGCGGCTCGCGATTGTGCTGGATAACCGGGTGTACTCGGCCCCGGTGATCCGGAGCGCGATCACCGGCGGGCAGGCGGTGATCGAGGGGCTGGCTTCCGTGGAGGAGGCCACCGAGATCGCGTTGGTTCTCCGGTCCGGGTCGCTGCCGGTGGGGGTTGAGGTGGAGGAAGTACGGGCGATCGGCCCCACCCTGGGTAAGGACGCGATCCAGGCCGGCATCGTGGCTTCCCTGATCGGCGCCCTTTTGATCTTCGTCGCCCTCTACATCTACTACGGCCTGTGGTTCGGGACCGTGGCGGCGATCGGGCTTGTCTACATCGCGGTCCTGGTGCTCGGGATGCTGGCCGGCCTCGGGGCCACCCTGACGCTTCCCGGTATTGCCGGTTTCATCCTTACCCTGGGGGCGGCGGTGGACGGCAACGTGCTCTCCTTCGAGCGGATTAAAGAGGAGCTCAAACTCGGCAAGAAGCTCCGCCAGGCGATCGCCGACGGTTTCCGCCACTCCACCGTAACCATCCTCGACGCCAACATCTCGACGCTCCTGGCGGCCGCCGCCCTCTACAACTACGCCACCGGCCCGGTGCGGGGCTTTGCGGTGATGCTGGCAATCGGTATCGTGGCCGCGGTCTTTTCCAACCTCATCTTCGGCCGTTGGATGCTGGAATGGATTGCGGCCCGCCGCGAGGTGACCCCGCCCTACTACGTGTGGGGCAGCCGGATCCCCTTCCTGCAGGAAGGGCGCTGGATTACCCCGATCACCCTGCTCCTGGCGCTCGCCATGGCAGTGGTGGTCTTCACCAAGGGCTTTAATTACGGCATCGACTTTACCGGGGGCACCTCGTTTTTGATTCGCACGCCCCTTTCCGTGACCGTGGCCGAGGTGCGGGGGGCCTTGGACGACGCCGGCATCCCCGGGGTCAGCGGGAAGAAAGCGGTGATCACCGAAGTGCAGGGGCTGGCTGCCGATCACAAGGAGTTCACCGTCAAGGTGCCCTTCCTTTCGCAAACCGATAGGATTAAGCTCGCCAATCACCTGAAGACCAAACTCAAGGCCACCGTCCTGAGGTCCGACACCGTTGGGCCGGCGATCGGGGCCGAGCTTCGCAAGAACACCATCCTGGCGGTGCTGGTCGGTCTGCTCTTGATCTTGGTTTATATGGCTTTCCGGTTCGATTGGGTGTTCGGTGTGGCCAGCGTCATCGCGGTGGCCCACGACGTGGCGATCACCGCTGGCGTTTTCAGCCTCCTGAACTTGGAGTTCACCATTCCCATCGTGGCCGCGCTGCTCACCATCATCGGTTATTCGATTAACGACTCGATCATCATCTCCGACCGTATCCGGGAGAACCAGCGAACGGTGCGGGGAATGCCCTACCGCGAGATGGTCGATCTCTCGATCAACCAGACCCTTTCCCGCACGGTCATGACCTCCTTTACCACCCTCCTGCCCCTGCTTTCGCTGCTCTTTTTGGGCGGAGCGGTACTCCGTGACTTCTCGATCGCGCTGGTGGTGGGCATCGTGGTGGGGACCTACTCCTCGATCTACGTGGTGGGTTCGCTGGTCACCTGGTGGAAGGAGCGTCGGCAGGCGCAGCTTGCCAAGGGGCGCAAGGCGCGCGCCTAGCCGCCAAGGCCCCGGGGGAAACCCCGGGGCTTATACTTGGGCCGATGCGTGCGCTGGCCTGGCTTTTTACCCTGCTACTCGCCGGTTTTCTGGGCCTTCTACTGGCCTTCTACTGGCTTTTCCCCGAGGCGCGCTACGGCTTCTTCGGTCTGGGGCCCTACCCGCTTTGGGTGTGGCTGGCCGCGGGCTTTCTCTGGGGTGCCCTTTCGGTCTTTCTCTGGCTCCCGGCCCTGCACCTTAGGGCCCGGGCCGAGCGGCGGCGCCTGGAGGCCGAGCTCGCGAAGGCGAAGGCCGAGCTCGAGGACTACCGCCGGCGCCACCCCGAGGAGCTGCCCCGCATCCCCGATCGCGAACCCGAGCCCGAAGCCGAGTAGGCGATGGAGGCTCGCTGGCGCGCCCGCCCCTGGCCCGAACCCGGCGCGCTTTTGCCTCTCATGGAGGCGCTCTCGCTGCCGCCTTTGGTAGCGGCGGCCCTCTACGCCCGGGGCTTCCGGTCCCGGGAGGACCTGGCCCCGCCGCTATCCCCATGGCGCCCGCCGGCGATGACCCGGGCAGCGGAGGAACTGGTCAGGGCCATCCAGCAGGGGAGGCGCATCCGTATCCACGGCGACTACGACGCCGACGGCATTACCGGAACCGCCCTCCTGGTTAAGGGGCTTTCGGCGTTGGGTGCCGACGTGCACCCCTTTATCCCCACCCGGGAAGAGGGTTACGGGGTAAGCCCCGAGCGGGTGGCCGAGCACGCCCGGGCGGCGGAGGTCTTCGTTACCGTGGACTGCGGGATCACCAACCACGCCGAGCTTAAGACCCTGGTGGAGGATGGGGTTCGGGTGGTGGTTACCGATCACCACCACCCGGGTGCGGCCCCCCCGCCTGGCGAGGTGGTCCACCCGGCCTACGACCCCAGCTTAAAGGGCCGCCCTAAGCCCACCGGCGCTGGGGTGGCGTTCTTCCTTCTCTGGGAGGTCCACCGGTTGCTTGACGCGCCGCCCCCGCTGGACCTCGTCGACCTCGCGGCGGTGGGAACCATCGCCGATGTGGCCCCCCTCCTGGGGGTGAACCGGGCGATCGTGCGCGAGGGGCTCGCCCGCATGCCGGCGTCGGTCCACCCCGGGCTCAGACTCCTGGCCGGGCGCCACCTCCGCCGGGGCACCGCGCTTGAGGTCGCCTTTCGGATCGCCCCCCGCATCAACGCGGCCGGGCGGCTTGGGGAGCCGGCAAGCGCGCTCCGGCTCCTGCTCACCGAGGACTTCCTCGAGGCCACCCAGCTCGCCGAGCGGCTGGATCGCCTCAACGCCGAGCGCCAGCGGATCGAGGAGGCGATGCTGGCACGCGTCCTCCCCACCCTCGATCCCGGCGACCCCGCCCACGTGATCCACGACCCCGAAGGCCATCCCGGGGTGATGGGCATCGTGGCGAGCCGGATCCTCGAGCAAACCGGAAAGCCGGTCTTCATCATCGCGAAGGGCAAGGGCTCGGTTCGCAGCCCGCCAGGGGTGAGCGCGGTGGGCGCGCTCGCGGCCGCCGCCGGGCACCTTCTGGGCTTTGGAGGGCACGCCCGGGCCGCTGGGTTTTCCATCGAGGAGGCGCGCATCCCCGCTTTTCGCGAGGCGGTCCACGCTTACGTTCGCGCCCACCCCCCGCCCC
>WFNN01000098.1 GCA_015488545.1 Thermaceae bacterium
CCCACCGGCCCTAGCCGCCTCCACCGGAGGGGCCTCCTCGCGGGAAAAACCCAGCCGCCGCTCGGCCAGCCCCTCGGTGAGCCGGTTCAAAAAGGCGGCTAGGGCCGGTGGGTGGCGGTAGGTCTTCCGAAGCGGCGGCAGGCGCTCCCCCACCCGGAGCGCCCGACGAAAGACCTCGACGTCGGCGTTCCGAAAGGCGTAGATCGATTGCTTGGGGTCGCCCACCAGGTAGAGCTCGACCCCGAGTTCGGCGAGTCCCTCAAAAACCCGCCCCTGGAGGGGGCTGGTGTCCTGGTATTCGTCGACGAAGACCTGGCGGAGCCGCGCCCGGAGCCGCTCGGCCAAGGCAGCGTCCCGCTTAAGGATGCCGAGTAACCGGTAGGCCAGGCGCTCGATCTCGGTAGGTCCCAGCCAGCGTTCGAGGTACCGCCGGCGGTAGCCGGCCTCGACCGACTCAAAGAGAGCGTAAAGCGCCTGGGCCCCCGGCCCTTCGGGGCGGAGCTCGGGGGCCAGGGAACGCTTCCTGAAAAGGGCGAGGAGGACCTCGACCTCGTCCTCCAAACCCATGACGTAAAGCTGGCTCCGGGCCTCTTCGGCGAAGAGGAGCTCGGCCTCGGGGGCCTCGATCCGGTGGAAGGCGGGGTCGATACCCAGGTAGGGGGCGAAAAGCCGGAGGAGCTCGGCGAAGAAACCATGGATGGTGGTGGCGAAGACGGTGTGGGAAAGCGCCGCGTGGGGCGAACCGGCCACCGCGTCCTGGAGGCGGGCGGCCAGATCAGCCGCAGCCGATCGGGTAAAGGTGACCGCGGCCATGCGGTAGGGGGGATGCTCGGCGAGCGCCGCCAGGTAGGCCTCGACCAGGCTTTTGGTCTTCCCGGTCCCGGCCGAAGCGACCCGGACCTTCACCGCTGGCCCTCCCGGCAAAGCGCGTGGTAGGGGCAATCGCGGCAACCCCACCCCGGGCTGGGGCGTGCGGTGTCGGCCGCGAGCCGTCTTCGGGCCGAACGAAGATCCGCCCGCACCTTGGCGAGCTGCTTACGCGCCAACCCGGTTACGTCCTCGGCCCCCGCCCCTGGAACCCAGCGAAAAACCCGCCCCGAAAGCACCCCGTGGGCCAGCACGGTGTCCCACCGGAGCGCCCGGTCCTGCTCCAGATTGAACTCGTGCACATCGTTGCCCTCCAGCGCGTGCACCCACGCGACCAACCCATCCTCCACGGGAACCTCGACCCCAAACCGAAGCCGCGCCCAGCGCGAGCGGTCCAGACCCCACACGGCCAGGACCTCGGGGTCGCCAACGGCGAGACGATCGATCCCCGGGCGGTCGGTTCGGGGCGCCGGCAACCGCCGGCCAAGCAGGTAGCGCAGGCCGCAGCGGGCGTGGGCGTACCCCCGAAGCTGGCCGACGGTCCTCGGGGGGGGCAGGGCGAGCGCGCCCAGGTCCCGGCGGTAGCCCCGCCCACCGCGTCGCAAATGGCGGCTCGGGTGGTGGGCGGTGACCGCCTCCAGCCGCGCCCCCTCGAAAAGGGCCTTTTCGGGCCTCAAGACCTCGCCGCCTTCGGTTTCGGGGTAGCTCACCCAAACCTCCTCCCCCAAATGGAGGAGGGCTTGGAAGAGCCAGCGGTCGTCGCCGGCGAGCCGCGGGCTAAGCCCGGCCGCCGCCCGGCATTCCTCGGGGAAGAAGTAGTCTTCGTGCTCGCCTAGGCGGTAGGTACCCTCGCTGGCCGAGAGCACGTAGGCCTTACGGTACCGGCGCCCCACCGCCACCTCGGGGGTGAGCAACGCCACCCCCAGGGGCTCTGGGCGGTAGACCACCTGCGCGCGGATAAGCGCCTCCCACCAAACCTCGGGGCCCTCGGGATCGGCCTCCAACGCCTCCCGCCAAAGCCTGAATAAAAGCTCGAGGGCTTCCCGGGGCGCCTCCATAAGCCCCAGCACGCGCTCGGCCAGGTCGGGGCCCGGGGCAAGCGCCTCGAGTGCAGACCGAAAACCCTCGGCCAGGCCGCGTTCTTCGGCCAGCTTTAAAAGCGCCGCCCGGCCCGATACCCCCCGGGCCAGGGCGACCTCGGCCAGCGACCGGAGCCGGGGGAACCAAAAAAGTCCCTCGGGGGTCGGGTGCTCGTGGAAGCGGGCCAGGGCCAGCGCCGCCCGGCCGGCCGGGGTGTCGGCCAGGGCCTTCGGCGCTTCGCGCATCAGGTAAAGCCCGTATTCCCGGGCCAAGAGCTCAACTTGTGCCAACCGATCGGCGGGCACCACTAGGGCGATCTCACCGGGGGGTACGCCGCCCTCGATATCCTTCAGGATCGAGAAAAGGGCCCAGCGAAGCTCGGCGGCAGGGTTTTCCGCCTGAAAGGCCCGCCGGTTGGCCGGGCCCTCCGCAGGACGAACCGCCCAAACTTCGCTGCCGGCCGCGGCCAGGGCCTCCAAAAACCGGATTTCCAAGGGCAAGAGGCGGAAAAAACCGGCCACGAATACCGCCTCCGGGGTCCGCACCCGCCCGCCCTCGGCTAGTTCCACCGCGGCCAGGCGAACGTCGTCGGCGTCCCAAACACCCTCTTCCACCTTGGCCCGCTCGTAGGCGCGGTAAACCCGAACCAGGCGGGCCACCTCACCATCCCCGTTGCAAGCCGGCAGGTCGTCGGGGCCCAGGCCGTGCCGTTTGGCCTCGGCAATGCCCCGGGTAAAGAGCACCGCCTCTCCGGCAGCCGGGCGCACCCCGAAGGCGGCCTGGTAAGCCCGGGCCACCCGGGCAACCCGTCCGCCCCGACCGAGCACCGGGCGCAGCCGGCCGGCCTCGCTGACCACCTGGTAGTAGGCCCGTTGAAAGTGCAGCGCGGTCACCCCGAGCCGGGCCCCGCCCTGCCCGAGGCGCCAGAGGAAGTAGCGACGCTGCGCCGGCAGGGTAATCCACCACAGGGCCCCCGCGCGCCGAGCGGCTTCCAGCAACCTGGCCTCGGCCAAACCGGGCGGGGCGGCGAGCCATCGCATCGTGCCTCTTAGTGTAGGGTCCCGGGCTTGACAGGGGCGGCCGGCATACCTATCCTAGGTATCGGAGGTGTAATGATTATGGAAGTCAAAGAAACTCAAACCGAAGCGCAACCGAGCCTTCCGAGGATCGGTGAACCGGCCCCCGCGTTCGAGGCCAAAACCACCAAGGGGATCATCAAGCTCTCCGACTTCAAGGGCAAGTGGGTGGTGCTCTTCTCCCACCCGGCCGACTTCACCCCGGTCTGCTCCACCGAATTCATGGCCTTTGCCAAGCGGCAGAAGGAGTTCGCCGAGCGCAACGTCCAGCTGATCGGGCTCTCGATCGACTCGATCTACAGCCACCTGGCCTGGGTCAAGGACCTTGAGGAAATGAGCGGCACGGTCATCGACTTCCCGGTGATCGCCGACCTCGACATGAAGGTGGCCAAGAAATACGGCATGATCCACCCGGCCCAGGCCGAGACCGCGGCGGTGCGCGCGGTCTTCATCATCGACCCCGAGCAGATCATCCGGGGGATCCTCTACTACCCCCTCTCCACCGGGCGGAATATCGACGAGATCCTCCGCTTCATCGACGCCCTGCAGTTCACCGACAAGACCGGTCTGGCCACCCCGGCCAACTGGCGGCCCGGTGACAACGCCATCGTTCCGCCTCCCGCCACCATTGGCGAGGTCAAGGAAGACGAGGGCAAGAAGGGCGAATACGCCGAATTCAAACGCTGGTACCTGCGATACAAGAAAGCCTAGGCCTGTACCGTGGCTTGTGGAGGGCGCTTTTCGGGGCGCCCTCTATTCGTTCTTGGGAAGCCCTAGGGGGAAGCGGGCGAGCTCCACCAGGTCGCCGCCGTCTTCGTCCCGGACCAGGGCGACCTCCTTGACGGTAAAGGAACCGATCGGCGGAGGCGGCAGCTCATGCACCAACGCCTCGGCCTCCTCCGGGGAAAGCCCCAGGGCCAGGGTGAAGTGGGGGATGTACGAGGGCCCCTCGATCTCGGCTTCGGGCGGGGCTAGCGGCTCCAGCGCTTTGTGCAACCGATCGAAAGCCGACCCCCCGTAGGCCCGGAGGTAGACCACCCCCGAGTTGAAGGTGCGCCAGTCTCCGAGCTTGATCCGGAAGGGGGCGTGCCCACGGAGGATGCCTTCAACCCCCCGCCGGAGGGCCTCCTGGCTCCAGCGCCACTTGAAGGGCTGGCGCAGGTTCAAGTGCGGCGGACCGTAGCCCTGGACCCCGTGGATCTTTTGAAGCTCCTCCATCCAGTCCCGGAGGGAATCGGGAGGCCAGGCCAGGATGCCGTACACGGGGCCGAGTATAGCACCGGGCTAGTGCACCCAGGCCTCGGGGTCCCAGGGGTAAACGATCCAGTCCTCGGTCTCGATAGCGTAGTAGTCGGGACCATCGCCGGGGAAGGCGTTGTTCTTGGGTTTGAAGTGGAGCACCGCCACCTCGGGAATCCCCCCGGCGGCCCGCACCCGTTCCCGCACCGCCACCGCCGTTCGCCCCGAGTCCCAGACGTCGTCCACCACCAGTACCCGCTTGTCCAGCACCAACGCGTCGACCGGGAACTGCAGGAAGTGCGGCTCGTCGTGGCGGCGTTCTTCCCCTTCGTAGAGCATCACCGCGGCCGAAAGGACGTTGCGAATCTCCAGCGCCTCGGCCAGAAGCGCGGCCGGCACCATACCCCCACGGGTAACCGCCAGCAGGGCGTCGAACTCGTGGTCCTCGAGGCGCTTCAAGAGCATCCGGGCGTGCTCGAGGATATCCTCCCACGCGTAGAAAACCTTCTTCATGCCCCCTCCCCCCCGGGCAAGGGTTTATCGAGCTCGAAGGCCGCGTGGACCGCCCTAAGGCCCTCCTCGGCAAAGGCCTCGTCGATGATCACGCTAACCCGCACCTCGCTGGTGGCGATCATGTGGATGTTGGCCCCCACCCGCGAAACTGCCTGGAACATCTTGGCCGGGATGCCCGGGGTGCTCGCGAGCTGAACACCCACGATGGAGAGCTTGGCGATCCTGGGGTTCACGATGAGCTCACCCCCGAGCTCCTCGAGCACCGGCCGGAGCGCGTCCACTGCGTCTTCCATGTAGTCCTTGGGTACGGTGAAGGCCATCTGGGTACGGCTTTCGTCGTGGCCCGGCACCCCCTGAATGATCATGTCCACGGCCACCCCTGCCCTGGCCAGGGCCTCAAAGACCCGGGCGGCGATCCCGGGCTGGTCGGGGATACCCACCAGGCCGATCTCGGCGTGCCCTAGATCCAGGGCCGCCCCGGTTACCGGTCGCGCTAGCTTCATGCTGCCCTCCTCCGCCACGATGGTTCCGGGGTTGTAGGAAAAGCTCGAACGCACGTGCAAGCGCACCCCAAAGCGCTTGGCGTACCAGACCGCCCGGGGGTGAAGCACCTTAGCCCCCAGCGCGGCCATCTCCAGCATCTGGTCGTAACCAATAAAGGGAAGCTTCTGGGCCTCGGGGATCAGGTGGGGGTCGGTGGTGTAAACCCCCTCGGTGTCGGTGAAGATCTCCGCCTCCCGGGCCCCCAGCGCGGCGGCGATGGCCACCGCGGTGGTGTCCGAGCCCCCCCGACCCAGGGTGGTGATCTCCCCCTCCGGGGTGGTGCCCATAAAGCCTCCCACCACCGCCACCAAGCCTTCCTCCAGGGCCCTTCGGATGCCCACCGGGTTTACCTCAACAATGCGGGCGTTGGTGTAACGCCCGTCGGTGGTAATCCCGATTTGGTGCTGGATAAAGCTCCTGGCCGGGATCCCCATAGCTTGGAGCCTCAAGGCTAAGAGCGCCGCCGATTTTTGCTCCCCGGTGGTGGTAAGCATGTCGAGTTCACGGGGGCTCGGGCGGGGGTTAACCCGCTTTGCCAGGCTGATGAGCTCGTCGGTGGTCCTCCCCATCGCGCTCACCACCACCACCAGCCGGTGGCCCTTTTCCCGGTAGTGGGCGATCCGCTTGGCCACCTTGTCGATCTTGTCCAGGTC
>WFNN01000099.1 GCA_015488545.1 Thermaceae bacterium
GCCCTACCCCTACAGGACCCCAACGGGCTACGAGGGCCTCGAGGAACGCAAACCCCTCCGGGGCCTCAGGCGGGTCATCGCCCAGGGCCTATGGCAGAGCCACCTCTACACCGTCCGGACCCTAAACGTCGACGAACTCGACGCCACCGAGCTGGTGCGCCTGCGCGAGGTTCTAAAACCCGAGGCCGAAGCGGCGGGGGTCAAGCTTTCCTATTTGCCCTTCATCTTCAAAGCGGTGGTCGTGGCCCTTCAAAAGTTCCCTCAACTCAACGCCAGCTTCGACTGGGCCCGGGAGGAGATCGTCTTTAAAAAGTACTACAACCTGGGCATGGCGGTGGCCACCGACCAGGGGCTGGTGGTGCCGGTGATCCGGGACGTCGACAAGAAAACCGTGCTCGAACTGGCCCGCGAGGTGCGGGAACTGGCCGAAAAGGCCCGCGCCGGCAAGCTCGCGCCCGAGGACGTCACCGGCTCCACCTTCTCGATTACCAATATCGGCTCCATCGGGGCGGTCTTCAGCTTCCCGATCATCAACGTTCCCGACGCCGCCATCCTGGGGGTCCACTCCATCCAGGACCGCCCGGTGGTCAAAGACGGCGAGATCGTGGTGCGCAAAATGATGTACCTCTCGCTTTCCTTTGACCACCGTCTGGTGGACGGCGCCGAAGCGGCGATGTTCCTCAAGGAAGTGATCCGAATCCTGGAAGCCCCCGGCCGGCTTCTCCTGGAGATGCGCTAACGCCATGAACGAGTACGATCTCATCGTTATCGGCACCGGCCCTGGCGGCTACCACGCGGCGATCCGCGCCGCCCAGCTAGGCCTAAAGGTCCTCGCGATCGAAAAGAGTGAGGTCGGCGGGGTCTGCCTTAACGTCGGCTGCATCCCCACCAAGGCCCTCCTGCATGCGGCCCATGTCCTCCAAGCCAGCGAGAGGGCGGCCGAGTTTGGCCTGGTCCTTAAGCGTGAGGCCCTCGACCTCCACAGGCTCGGGGCCTGGCGCGACCAGGTGGTGAAGAGGCTCACCGGCGGCGTCGAGTTCCTTTTTAAGGGCAACGGGGTCGAGCTCAAGCGGGGCGAAGCCCGGCTGATGGGGCCCCGGGAGGTCGCGGTGGGGGACGAGCGCTTCCGGGCTCGGAACGTGATCCTGGCCACCGGCAGCCGGCCGGTCGAGCTCCCCGGGTTTTCCTTCGACGAGGAAACGGTGGTCTCCTCCACCGGGGCGCTCCGGGTGGAAGCCGGGGTTCCCAAGCGTCTCCTCATCATCGGGGGCGGGGCGATCGGCCTCGAGTTCGCCGGTATCTACAGCGCCCTGGGTTCCGCGGTCACGGTGGTCGAGCTCATGGACCAGATTCTCCCCGGCGCCGACCGCGAGGCGGTGACCCAACTAGCCCGCGCCCTTAAAAAGCAGGGCATCGCCCTCAAGACCCGAACCAAGGCGCAGGGTTACGAGCCCAAGGAGGACGGTCTTCACGTCGCGCTCACCGACGCCGAGGGCAAACGGACCGATACCGTGGTGGTCGACCGGATCCTGGTCGCGGTGGGCCGCCGGCCGAATAGCGAGGGGCTGGGCCTTGAGGCCGCCGGGGTCAGGACCGACGAGCGCGGCTACGTACCGGTCGACGAACGGATGCAAACCGGCGTTCCCGGCGTCTTCGCCATCGGCGACCTAGTGGGCGCTCCCCTCCTGGCCCACAAGGCCATGAAGGAAGGGGTGGTGGCCGCCGAGGTTATCGCGGGGAGAAAGAGCGCCTTTGACCAGCAAATCCCGAGCGTGGTCTACACCCAACCCGAGTTCGCCAGCGTCGGCCTAACCGAAGAAGCGGCTAAGGAGCGGGGCCTTGCGGTGCGGGTGGGCCGCTTCCCCTACACCGCCAACGGCCGCGCCCTTACCTTGCAGGAGCCCACCGGGCTGGTTAAAGTCATCACCGAGGCCGAAACCGGCGTGCTCCTCGGGGTTCACATCGTGGGCCCGGGGGCCAGCGAGCTGATTCCCGAGGCCACCTTGGCCCTGGAAATGGGGGCGCTGGGGACCGACCTCGAGCTCACCGTGCACCCCCACCCCACCCTTTCCGAGTCGTTAATGGAAGCGGCGGCTAACCTGGAGAAGGCAGCGATCCACGTTCTCAATAAATGACCCCCCATTTGGGGGTACCCCCCATCCCGGATACGGCGTAGAGTATGTTGATGAACCGTGCCCGGGCTGGGGGTTTCAGCCTCATAGAGATGCTGATCGTCCTCGCCGTGCTGGGCGTTCTCCTCGCGATAGGGGCAGACCGCATGGCTTTGCTCCGTCGCCAACTCAAGCTCGACCAGGCAGCCCAGATGCTGGCGCAGGACCTGCAGGTCTGCCGGAATCAAAGCCTGGCAAAAAGCCGAATTTGCCGGGTTACCTTTCTAGGCGACCGACGCTTCGAGGTCGCCCTTTCAGGAGGCGCCCTTAGTAATCCGAACGCCCTTGGTGACTTTTGCTCCGCCGGCGGTTTTTACCGGCTCAGGCTACGCGAACTCCCCCCGGGGGTACGGTTTACCAACACCAAGGCCGGCGACTGCGTAGCCTTTAACACCCGCGGTTTCGCCTTCTTCGGAGCCACCACTCCCGGGCAGTTCGTCCTAAGCGACGGTGCCCACCAACGTAAAGTGATTCCATCGATAGTGGGATCGGTGAAGGTGATTCCATGAAACGTACCCGTGGATTCACGTTGATCGAAATCCTTATCGCCCTCTTGATCCTCTCGTTCATAGGAGGAGTGATCGCCACCGCCCTAATCTCGAATATCCGACTAAACGCAGACGGCCGAATACGGGGGCAGGCGGTGGCAGCAGCCAGCACCTGGATCGACCGCTTCAAAGCCAAAACCCTGGACTTTAATCGCTTTGTTGCTGGCACTACCTACGACTACGGGTACAGGTACTCAAGCGACAGCACCTTTGTCGCGGCTGGCGACCCCGACCCAACCGCGCTCGACCGGGAATGGAGTCCCTTCAAGTTCGTTGTCCAAACCACCAAGATCGTTGAGGACCCGGTCATCTGGCGGGTCCGGGTGGTGACCTATTACCGCAGGGCGGGAGGGGGTGACGGGCATTTCAC
>WFNN01000100.1 GCA_015488545.1 Thermaceae bacterium
GCTCCAACGCGAGCTCAATGCCTACCTGGACCACTACAACCGCGAGCGGCCGCACCGGGCCCTGGGCGGCCTTGCTCCCCTGGAGTTCCTGGCTATGATGCAAGCGGAGTCGGTCCCCCAAAGAGTCTCAGATGTGTTGGCCGATTACATTCGATTGACACCGAAGCGGAGCGGTCGGTATTATGCCCGGGGCGCGTCAAGGACGCGCGTTTTCCGGTGGAAGGAGAGCCTATGCATGGCCTAGGACTGATTAAGAGCCTCGCGGAGCGCGAGCGCGAGCTAGCCAAAAAGCTCGAGGAGGCCCGGGCGATGGCCGAGGCCAAGGTCCGCGAGGCCGAGGAGGAGGCCCGCCGGCTTGTGGAGGCCGCCGAGGCCGAGGCGGCCCGCTTGCTCGAGGAAGGCCGCGCCGATCTGGCCAAAGAGGTTGAACGCATTCGGCTCGAGGCCGAGGCCCAGGCCGAGGCCGAGGCCCGGCGGGTGCGGGAACGGGCCGAGCCCAAGCTCGAGGACGCCGTGCGACGGGTCCTCGAGGAGGTGGTTCCGTGATCGCACCCATGGAGAAGCTGGTGGTGGCCGGGCCCAAGCGGCTCGCCCGCGAGCTTCTCGCCGAGCTCCAGCGCGCCGGGGTGGTGCAGATCGACCCCCTGCGCACCGAGGAGCTCGCCGGCTACGCTCTCTCCGAAGAAGAAAAGGAGGCCCTGCGTGGCTGGGAGGAGCTGGCCACCGGGGCCGATCAGACCCTCCGGCTCCTGGGCCAGACGGCCGCCCCCGCCAAGCCGGCCAGCGGCAGCCGGGAGGAGGTGGCCCAGTCTTACGCCCCCTTGGCCCAGAAGATCAGCGTCCTGGCGGCCGAGCGCGATCGACTTAGCGAGGAGCTTGCGTTCCTCAAACTCTACCAGCGTCCGGTGGCGGTCCTGGCCGACCTGGTGCAGGGCCTGGATAGGAGCCGCTGGCTCCGGGTGCTGCCGCTTTTCCTGGAGAAAGAGGAGCTTTTGGAAAAGCTCTCGGCCGCTTTGGAGGAGGCCCTTCCCGACCGCTTCGTGTTGGCCTCTGAACCGGCGGGCGAGCTGGTGGCCGCTGCGGTGGTGGTGATGAAAGCGGACGCCGACGCTGCCCACGCCGCTCTCGGCCGGTTGGGGTTGGCCGAGTTCCGGCTCCCAGGGGGCTACGCCGAGCTTTCCCTGGCCGAGGCCAAGCTCAAGATGGCTGAACGGGCCCGCCTGGCCCCTGGCGAGCTGGAGTCGGTGGAGAACGGGCTTGCCGACCTGGCCCGGGAGGCCGGCCCCCGCTTACGCTCGATCTGGACCCGGGCGAAGGACGAGGTGGCCCGCCTCAGGCGCCTCGAGGAATTGGCCAGCGGTCGCTTCTCCTTCGGTCTTTTTGGCTGGGTTCCCGTGGCCAAGAAAGCCAAGGTAGAGGAGGCCCTGGAGCGCCTGCGGGAGCGGGTGGTCTACGCCTTCGAGCCGGTAGACGAGCACCACGAGGCCGACCGGGTCCCGGTGACCTTGGAGAATCCCCCCTGGGTTAAGCCCTTCGAGCTTTTGGTCACTTTCCTGAACACCCCTAAGTACGGGACCTGGGACCCCAGCTGGACGATCGCCGCGTTCTTCCCGTTCTGGTTTGGAATGATCGTCGGCGACTTCGGATACGCCCTGCTCTTCTGGCTTCTTCTGCGCTTCCTGGCAGGGTACGCCGAGCGCGGGGAGCCGCTGGTGCTCGATTTCTTTGGCATGTCGCTTTCCCCGGAGCTCCTCGGACAGAGCGTGCGTATCCTCCGGCCTATGGTGGTCTGGACGATTGTTTTCGGGCTGCTTTACGGCGAGTTCTTCGGGAACTTCTTGGAGCGGCTCGGGGTGTTCTACGTGCCCGGCCACGGGGAAGGCGGACTATTGCCGATCCTGATTCCCCGAACCCTGGCGGGCACCGCTACCAGCCTGATCCTGATCACCATCCTCTTCGGGCTTGCGCTGGTGCTCTACGGCCTTTACATCCGGGCCTGGCTCGGTTACCGGCACCGCCACATGCGTCACTTTTGGGAGGCGGTGGGGTACATCGCTGGCCTGGTAGCGCTGGCGATCTTCTCGTGGGTCTTCCTGGCCAAGATTGCTTCGCCGGTGCTGACCCTCTTGATCGTGCTGGGCTTCGCCGTCCTGCTGGTGGCGGTCTTCATGGCCCGAATGCCCCTCATGATCGCCGAGTTGCCCACCCAGGGGGGGCACATCCTGAGCTACGTCCGTATCTACGCGGTGGGGGTTAGTGGGGCCATCATGGCCAACCTTTCCACCGACCTGGGTTTCGCCATCGCCGGTAAGCTGGGGCTTATCGGCGTTCTCATCGGGCTCGTCGTGGGTTTGGCGGTGCACGGCCTGGTGCTCACCCTGACCATCATCGGCCACGCGCTCCAGCCCGTGCGTTTATTGTGGGTGGAGTTCTTCACCAAGTTCGGGTTCTACGACGAGTCGGGTCGGCCGTACCGGCCATTTAAGTCGGTCCGCCATGACGCGGGAGCGTAAGCGTATGAGGAGGGTGTTGACGATGAAGAAGAAGATCCTTACCTGGCTTTCCATGTTGGTCCTAGGCGCGTTGGCCCTGGCCGCCGAGCAGGGCGGTGGCGGTGGTAGCAGCAGTGGTCTGGTCGGCATTGGCGTCGGCCTGGCCATCGGTCTTTCGGCGCTGGGCACCGGTTACGCCCAGTCCCGAATCGGCGCCGCCGGTGTAGGCGCGGTGGCCGAGAAGCCCTCGATGTTCGGTACCGCGATCATCTTCCTGCTGCTCCCCGAAACGCTGGTCATCTTCGGCTTCCTGTTCGCCTTCCTGCTCTGGATCAAGATGTAATCGCAGCGCCCCTAGGGGGCGCGAGGGGAGAAGCGCGTGTCCAAGCTGGAGACTATCCTCCAGGAGGAAGCCCTCCGCGAGATCAACGCGATCCTCGCGGAGGGCGAGGAAAAGGCCAAGGCCATCGTGTCCCAGGCCGAGGCCAAGGCCGAACGCATCCGGGCAGCGGCCCAGCGCCGGCTGGAGGCCGAGCGGCGGGCCGCACTGACCCGGGCGAAAAGCGGCGCCGAACTCCGGCTCACCACCGCCCGCATGCAGGCCAAGGGCGAGGTCATCGCCCGGGTCCGCGAAGAAGCCTCGCGCCGTCTCCAAGCGCTAAAGCAGGACCCCGGTTACCCGGAGGTGCTCGTCAAGCTGGCGGAAGAGGCGCTTCGCGCGGTTCCGGGAGCGGAGGCGGTGGCGGTGCACCCCGACGATCGCGGCCACCTCGAGGCCTGGGCCCAGAGCAAGGGGCTTTCGCTGAAGACCGAGGACGCGGTGGAGCTCGGGGTGCGGGTCTACGCCGCGGGCGGCAGCACCTACGTGGAGAACACCCTGCCCGGCCGGCTGGAGCGGGCCTGGGATGGCCTGGCGGCGGAGGTTGCCAACCTACTTTGGGGGTAAACCGTGGCCGACGATTTCGGTTACCTAGGTGCGCGGGTGCGGGTCCGGCGGGCGGAGATCCTGCCGGAAGGGTTTTTCAACGAGGCCGCCCGGGTTAACTTCGAGGATTTCCTTCGTCTGCTGGCCGACACCCCTTACGGTGATTACCTCACCGGCCGGAGCCTGCCCGACGTGGACCGGGCGGTGAGCGAGCAGTTCGCGCACCGGGTGGCCGACCTGCCCGCGTTGGCCTCGGGCGACGCTCGCGAGGCGATCCGCTTGCTGTTTTTGCGGGCCGACCTGGCGAATGTAAAGGCGATTCTCCGGGCCAAGGCTACCGGTCGTCCGGCCGAGGAAGTCCGGTCCCGATTGGCGGGTGGCAGCCTCCCCGAAGCGGTCCTTCAGGCGTTGATCGAGGCCCCCGACGCCGCCGCCATGGCCCAGGCTCTGGTGGTGCCGGGCCACCCCCTGGCCAAGGCCCTGCGCCAGGCGGCTGCGGCTAGCAGCGATCCTTACGAGGTGGAACTGCTATTGGACCGGGCCTTCTTTGCCGATCTCGCCCGCCGGGCTAGCCAGATCGGTGGCCCCTTTGCCGCCTACTTCAAGACCGAGCTGGAGGTGGCCAACCTGGCCACCGGCTTTAAGCTAGCCGCGCTGGGCGGGGTGGAGAACCCCGAGCGGTTCTTCCTACCAGGCACCCAGTACGTTACCCTGCCGCTGTTTTTGCGGGTCGCGGGGGGTGAACTGGCGGCGGTCGACGAGCTTTCGAACACCCCGCTGGCCGATCTGGCTGGGGTGCGGAGCCTGGCTGAGCTGGAGCGCAAGGCGCGCTGCCTGCTGCTCGCCCGGGCCCACCGGGGTGCCACCGATGCCCTGGGTCCGGGGCTGGTCCTTGACTACGTGCGAACCAAGGAGTGGGAAGGGGCCCGGATCCGCTTGCTCGCCCGCCGGGCGTACTACCGGCTGCCGATCGAAGCGGTGGAGAAGGAGGCGAGCTGCCCGTGAAGATCGCGGTTCTAACCGATCCCGAAAGCGCGTCAGGCTTTCGCCTGGCGGGGATGCTGGTCTTCGTCGCCGGTGATCCCGAGGAGGCAGCCGAGCGCCTCCGCGAGCTGGTGCGTCGCGACGATCTAGGCCTGCTCGCGGTGGACCAGGGGCTTGTCCCGGATCCCGAGGCGGTGGCGGCTCGCGAGCTGAAAGGGCGCGAGTTCCCTGTGGTGTTGCCGTTTCCCTCGCTTTCGTTTGCCTTTGGCGGTGGGGATGGCGACACCAAGGACTATATCCGCCGCCTGGTGAAGTCGACCATCGGCTACGAAATTAAGCTCTAGGCAGGGAGGAACGATGCTGGAAGGAGTCATCCGAAAAATCGCGGGCCCGGCGGTGATCGCCAAGGGCATGCACGGGGCCCGAATGTTCGACATCGTCAAGGTGGGCCGGGAGGGCCTTCTTGGCGAGATCATTCGTTTGGACGGGGACACCGCCTTCGTTCAGGTCTACGAGGACACCTCGGGTCTGCAGGTAGGCGAGCCGGTGGTGAGCCTCGGGGAGCCCCTTTCGGTCGAGCTCGGGCCCGGGATGCTGAACTCGATCTACGACGGTATCCAGAGGCCGCTGGATAAGATCCAGGCCACCACCGGCGAGTTCATCGCCCGCGGGATCTTCGTTCCCGCCCTGGATCGGGAGAAGAAGTGGGCCTGGACACCGGCGAAAAAGCCCGGTGACGAGGTCTCCGGCGGCGATGTCCTCGGAACCGTACCCGAGTTCCAGTTCACCCACAAGATCCTGGTGCCACCGGGAATCAGCGGCAAGATCAAGTCGATCAAGCCCGAGGGCGAGTACACCGTCGAGGAGACCGTGGCCGTTCTCGAGGACGGCACCGAGCTCAAGATGTACCACACCTGGCCGGTGCGGAAGGCCCGCCCGGTTCAGAAAAAGCTTGATCCCGATGAGCCCTTCCTCACCGGGATGCGCATTCTGGACGTGCTCTTCCCGTTGGCCATGGGTGGGACGGCGGCGATTCCGGGGCCGTTCGGCTCGGGGAAGACGGTGACCCAGCAGTCCCTGGCCAAGTGGTCTAACGCCGACATCGTGGTCTACATCGGATGCGGCGAGCGGGGCAACGAGATGACCGACGTGTTGGTCGAGTTCCCCGAGCTCGAGGACCCCAAGACCGGCGGTCCCTTGATGCACCGCACGGTGTTGATCGCCAACACCTCCAACATGCCGGTGGCCGCCCGCGAGGCCAGCATTTACGTGGGCGTTACCATCGCCGAGTACTTCCGCGACCAAGGCTACGCGGTGGCGCTGATGGCCGACTCCACCAGCCGCTGGGCCGAAGCTCTCCGGGAAATCAGCTCCCGGCTGGAGGAGATGCCCGCCGAGGAAGGCTACCCGCCCTACCTGGCGGCACGGCTGGCGGCCTTTTACGAACGCGCCGGCCGAACCGTGAGCCTGGCCGGTGAACCCGGGGCGGTTTCGATCGTGGGCGCGGTGAGCCCGCCGGGCGGCGATATGTCGGAGCCGGTGACCCAGTCAACCCTCCGGATTGTCGGTGCCTTCTGGCGGCTGGACGCTTCGCTGGCCTACCGCCGCCACTTCCCAGCTATTAACTGGAACGGTTCTTACTCCCTCTTCACCGGTGCCCTCGACGGCTGGTACCGCTCCCACGTGGCCGAGGACTACCCGGAAAAGCGCGACGCCATCAGCGAGCTTCTGCAGCGGGAGGCCAGCCTCCAGGAGGTCGTCCAGCTGGTCGGCCCCGACGCGTTGCAGGATGCCGAGCGCCTGATCATCGAGGTGGGGCGCCTGATCCGGGAGGGCTTCCTGCAACAAAACGCCTTCGATCCGGTGGATGCCTACTGCTCGCTCAAAAAGGCCTACGGCATGATGAGCCTGATCCTCGAGTTCTACGCCACCGCCGAGGCGGCGATCCAGTCCGGGGTGCCGATCGAGGAGATTATCGCCTCCCCGGTCATCGAGCAGCTCGCCCGGGCTCGCTACGTTCCCGAGGACGAGTTTGCGGGCTACGCCGAGGAGGTCAGGAAGGCCATCGCCGAGGGGTTCAAGGCCCCCGCGTAGGGAGGGAAGATGGACCTTTTGAAGAAGGAATACACCTCGGTCAACTACATCTCGGGTCCGCTGCTTTTCGTGCAGAACGCCCGAGACCTGGCCTACGGGGCCATCGTGGAGATTGTCGACGGCACCGGTCGGCGCAGGGGCGGCCAGGTCATTGAGGTCAGCGAGGAGTACGCGGTTATCCAGGTCTTCGAGGAGACCACCGGTCTCGACCTGGCCACCACCCGGGTAAGCCTGGTCGAGGACGTGGCCCGGCTCGGGGTGGCCAAGGAAATGCTGGGCCGCCGTTTCAACGGTATCGGCAAACCGATCGACGGGTTACCCCCGGTTACCCCGGAAAAGCGCCTTCCGATCATCGGTCAGCCGATCAACCCGGTGGCCCGCCGGAAGCCCGAGGAGTTCATCCAGACCGGTATCTCCGCCATCGACGTAATGAACACCCTGGTCCGGGGGCAGAAGTTGCCCATCTTCACCGGTTCAGGGCTTCCCGCCAACGAGCTGGCCGCCCAGGTTGCTCGTCAGGCGACGGTTCCCGGGGAGGACGTACAGTTTGCGGTGGTCTTCGCGGCCATGGGCATCACCCAGCGCGAGCTCTCGTTCTTCGTGAACGAGTTCGAACGCACCGGGGCCCTCTCCCGAAGCGTGCTCTTCCTGAACAAGGCCGACGACCCCACCATCGAGCGGATTCTCACCCCCCGGATGGCGCTTACGGTGGCCGAGTACCTCGCCTTTGAGCACGACTACCACGTGCTGGTCATCCTCACCGACATGACCAACTACTGCGAGGCGTTGCGCGAGATCTCGGCCGCCCGCGAGGAGGTTCCCGGTCGGCGGGGTTACCCCGGCTACATGTACACCGACCTGGCCACCATCTACGAAAGGGCCGGGGTGATCGTGGGCAAGAACGGCTCGGTGACCCAGTTCCCGATCCTCACCATGCCCGATGACGACCGTACCCATCCGATCCCTGACCTGACCGGGTACATCACCGAGGGGCAGATCCAGCTTTCGCGCGAGCTGCATCGTAAGGGCGTCTATCCCCCGATCGACCCCCTGCCCTCGCTTTCCCGGTTGATGAACAACGGGATTGGCAAGGGCAAGACACGGGAGGACCACAAGCAGGTTGCCGACCAGCTCTACGCCGCCTACGCCAACGGCGTCGATATCCGCCGGTTGGTGGCGATCATCGGCGAGGACGCCCTCACCGAGTCGGACCGCAAGTTCTTGGAGTTCGCCGACGCCTTTGAAAAGTACTTCCTCAACCAGGGGAACCAGAACCGGTCGATCGAGGAGTCCCTGAACCTTTCCTGGGCCTTGCTCTCGATCCTGCCGGAGTCGGCGCTCTCCCGGATTTCCAAGAAGCTGATCGAGCAGTACTACGGGAAGTATAAGCTGGAGGACTTCGCGGTCGAGACCGCTGAGGCCTAGAGGGGGTGGCCGTGGAGCAGATTAGCCCCACCCGCATGACCCTTCTCCAAAAGCGGAACCAGAAGAAGCTGGCGGAGAAGGGGGCGGACCTCCTCAAAAAGAAGCGCGACGCGCTGGTGGCAGAGTTCTTCGATCTGGTGGGGGAAGCCCTCGAGGCCCGCGAGAAGCTTTCTTCCTCGGCCCGCGAAGCCTACCTCGCGCTCTTTCTGGCCAAGGCCTTCGATGGGCCCGCGGAGGTCGAGGCCCTGGCGCTGGGAGTTCCCGCGGTGGATGAGGTGGAGGCCGAGGTGGAGAACGTTTGGGGTACCAAGGTTCCCCGGTTCCAGGTGACCTGGCCGGCCAAGGTCATGGCCAGCCTTATCGCTACCGGGGGCCAGACCTTGGCCGCCCAGCGCGCTTTCCGCGACTTCGCCGAGGCCTTGGTGGCGGTGGCCAATACCGAGACCCGGCTCAAAATGATCGGCGAGGAGATCAAGAAGACCACGCGGCGCGTGAACGCGCTGGAGCAGGTGGTCATCCCTGGCCTCGATGCCCAGATCCGGTACATCCGCCAGGTTCTCGAACAGCGCGAGCGGGAGGACAACTTCCGCCTTAAAAAGATTAAAACCAAGATGGAAGCCCGCTCGGAGGCGAGGGAGCTCTAGACCCCGATCCGAAGGGGGGCGCCGGACGTCCGGCGCCCCCCTTGCTCATCCCTCGCCGTTTTTAGCGTAGGCGGACGGGCACGCGGCCTGCACCGTCGGCTTATCGCGGTAGATGACGCCGGAGCCATTGCAGCCAGTTGCCTCCCAGCACGGCCTCGGTGTGGGGGGCCAAAAGCGGTTCCAAACCGCGAAGGGACGCCGGTTCGGTGATCCCCGCGGGGGTGGACTCGGCCCCAAAGCCCCCGTCGAAGTCGCTCCCGATCCCCACCCGGTGCCACCCCACGTGCGCCGCCAGCTCGCCGGCGTGGGCGGCGACCCGCTCGGGCGGGACCGCGTTCCCCGGTTCCCAGCGCGGATCCAAAAAGCGGTTATAGAGCGTTACCCCCACCACCGCGTCGCGACCGGCGAGGGCGCTGAGCTGGGCCGGGCTCAGGTGGCGGTTTTCCGGACCCCCGGCCAAGGGTCGGAAGTTGGCGTGGGAGACCAGCACCGGTCCGGTGAAGGCGTCCAGCGCCTCGAAGTAAGCCGCCTCCGATAGATGGGCAAGGTCGAGGGCCAGGCCCAGCTCCGCCATGGCCGAGAGGAGCTCCCTCCCGAGCGGGCTGAGTCCCGCGCTGCCCCCGGTGCCGCCGGCGTAAGGGGTGTCCTTCCACGCGGGGCCGAGCAAACGCAGGCCGTCCTCGAACCAGGTGGCGAGCTCGCGGGGGCTGGCCAGCGCGTGGGCTCCTTCCATGAGCAGGACCAGCCCGGGCAGGCGGTCGGTCCGCCAGCGGACTAGGTGGGCGTCCAGGTCCCGCGCGCTCTCGATAATCCGCACCCTTCCCTCGGCCTCCCAGCGCCGGTAGAGGCCCAGTTGGCGGCGGGCTACTCGGGCAGCGTCAGCGGGGTGAGGGTAGCGGGCGGGATCGACGAACAGGGTGGCGAAGACCACCGCCACCCCCGCTTCGGCGAGGGCCGGCAGGGTCACCGTGGGGCGGTAGGGGCCAGGGGTTTGTCGGCGGAGTTCGTCCAGCGGGAGGGTAAGGTCCCATCCGTGTTCCAGGGCGTTGTAGGCCAAATCCAGGTGGGCATCGACCAGCGGGTAGGGCATCCCCGTCACTTTACGCCATCACAACCGCGCCAGCTGATAGACGAGAGCGACGAGCCAGGTGGTGGGGTCACCGCCGGTCTTGGCGCGGAGCTCGGTTTCAACCAAGAGGCCCAGCGCCCGCTCCACCCGGTGGGCCCCCAACCGCTGGTACTGCCCAAGTAGCCGCCGGGCGGCGAAGGGGGCCACCCCCAGCGCTTTGGCGACCTCGCTCTCAGGCGGTCGCGGGTGGCGTTCGAGAAACCAACCGAGGGCGGCGAGCTTGGTGTAGTGCCAGGAGAGCGCGCCAAGCACGCGGAGAGGGGCTTCCCCCTCCGCGAGGAGGCGTTTGAGCACCGAAAGGGCTTCGCCGGGCTCCCGCCGGGCCAGGGGCTCGGCCAGGTCAAAGGCGCTTTGGGCCGGGGACCAGGCTAGGAGCGGGGCCACCCGCTCGGGGCTGTGCGGCGGAGGAAGGAGGGCAAGTTTCTCGACCTCACGAACCAACCCCTCGGTGTCCGCCTCGCTTTCGGCCAGGAGATGCACCACCGCGGCCGGGGCTTTGAGGCCCCGGGCCTTCAGCAGGTTCTGCACGAATATCCGTCGCTCGCTGAAACGTGGGGTGGGGAGGTGCCGTACTTCGCCGCGGCGCTTGTAAAAGCGGGTGCGCCCCGAGGTGGGTTTGGGGTCGTAGATGAGCAGGTCCCCGGGGAGGGCCTCAAGAAGCCTTTTTAGCTCCTGCCAGGCGGTCTCCCCGATATCCCTGAGATCGAGGATTCCGCCCCCGGTTCCGAAGAGCCCGGGACGGGTGAGCTCGTCCAGGGCCGCTGGTTCGGGGGGGAGCAGCCGCCCAGGGATCCCGCGCAGTCGGGCTTCGCGCAGGGCCTCCCGACGCGCCAGGTAAGGGTCTCCGGTAAAGGCGATCAGCATCGTGTTCCAGGGGTATGATAATCCTGCCATGCATTCATGGCCGGCCGACGGCGATTACCAGGTGGGGCATTTTCTAGCGGAAATCGTGGGGGGGGACGAGGTCCGCTTCCTTAAGCTTAGTCCCGGTTTTGAACGGGTGATGGGAACCCGCCCCCCCGAACGGGTGCACCTTGCCCAGCTGCACTCCGCCGGCGGTCGCATCGAGGAAGGCCTGGCGAGGCTCAGAGACGGCGAGCCGCTGGTCTTCCGTGTGCGTTACAACCATCGCCGTTTGCTCTTTTCTATTTTCCCCATCGGCGGCGATCCCCTTACCGTCACGGGCACGCTAATGGACGCGACCGAGGCCTACTGGCAGGACCTACTGATGCGATCGGCCGAGCGTTTACGCGAGGCCACGGCCTCTGAGGTGGTCCCCTTCCTCTTGGAGCTGCTATCCCGCGAGTTGGAGGGGCTTCGGGCGGAGGCCGTGGAAGGCCGCCGGTTTCAGGCCGCCGGTGTGCGGGAAAAGGATGGAGCTGTTCTGGTTCCGCTCGGCGAGGGTCAGGCGCTCCGGCTAACGGGCAGGGCACTGACCGCCAGTGAGCGAAGCTTCCTCGAGCGGCTTTCGCGGTTGGCCACGCTGGCCGCGGATCGTAACCGCGCCCTAGCCGAGTCCCGCCGGCGGCAGGAGGCCTACTACCAGCTGCTTTCGATGGCCAACACCCTCGAGGCCACTGCCGATCCCCGCCGGATCCTCGAGCTAACCCTAGAGTTCTTGCTGGGGCTTTCCCGGATGGACGCCGCGGTGTTCGCCCGTATCGAGGGCCGCCGGCTGCGGCCGGAACTGGTGGCCGGCGCGTTGGGGCGGGAAATTCTGCGAAACTACGAGCGCCTGCGCCCCCCCGTTCTCCGCCAGGCGGTCAAACGGGCCTTTGCCGAACGGCGGGTGGTCGCCGACTTCGCCAGCGATCCGGTTTCGATCGAGCGGCTCAGCGTGCACTCGGTGGTTGTCGCCCCGCTTTGGGTTTCTGGGCGACCCTACGGTGCCATCGAGTTGCTCGCCTCCAAGGGGGGCGGCCTCTCCGATGAGGAGCGGGATATCTTTGTTCTGGCGGTGCGCCGGCTCGGGCGCATGCTGGAACGGGCCGAGTACCTGCGCGAGCTGGACCGAACCCGCGAGGCCATTCTCCGGAGCTTTGGGCGGATACTCGAGCACCGCGACCTCGAGACCCGCGGCCACACCGACCGGGTGGTGCGGACCTCGGAGTTTCTGGGCCGAAAGCTTGGCTTTCGCGGCGAACGGCTTCGGGCGTTGCGCTGGGGGGCCTACCTGCACGACATTGGCAAGTTGGCGATCCCCGACACCGTTCTTCTGAAACCGAGCTCGTTGGAGACCCACGAGTGGCAGGTGATGCGCTCCCATCCAGAGCTGGCCGTGAGCATGCTGGAACCGCTGGGTTTTCTTCCCGAGATTACCTTGAACGTGGTGCGCTACCACCACGAGCGCTGGGATGGCTCCGGCTACCCGCTGGGGTTGAAGGGGGAGAAAATACCACTCGAGGCCCGCATTTTCGCGGTGGCCGACGTCTTTGACGCCCTTTTGAGCCGCCGGCCCTACAAGGAGGCATGGCCGCTCTCGCGCGCGGTGGAGGAACTCCGCCGCCTGGCCGGCCGGGAGCTGGACCCCCGGGTGGTGGAGCTCTTTTTGGCTTCGCTCCAGGTTGGTGAACTGCCTCTATCGGCGCGGATCGCTTCCTAGCGTAGCCTCCGTAGGAAGGCCCGAAAAACGCAGCGGTGGGCGGTCCTGGCAACCGGATATCGACCACCGGTTTGCCTACCAAGGTTCGGGGCCGCGCGGCGGTCTTGAACGCGGTGCTGCTACGGATGCCGGGGACTCTATCTACATGGCGTACTCGCTAAAAAGCTGGGAGGCCGGTGATCTCCCGCCCCAGGATCAGGGTGTGGATATCGTGGGTTCCCTCGTAGGTATAGACCGTCTCCAGGTTCAGCAGGTGGCGGATGGCGTGGTACTCGAGGGTGATACCGCTTGCCCCCAGGATGTCCCGGGCCATGCGCGCAGCCTTGAGCGCGACGTAGGTGTTCTCCCTTTTGGCCAGCGAGACCTGGGCGTGGTGGAGTTTGCCGGCGTCTTTAAGCCGGGCGAGTCGCCAGACCAAAAGGAGCCCCTTGGTGTGTTCGGCTAGCATCCAGGCAAGTTTCTCCTGCACCAGCTGCTTCCTGGCGATGGGCTCGCCAAAGGTTTTGCGGGTTAGAGCGAAGTCGCGGGCCTCCTCGAACACCGCTTCCAGCGCTCCCAAAACCCCCCAGGCGATGCCGTAGCGGGCCTGGGTCAGGCAGGAAAGGGGGGCCTTAAGTCCTTCGGCTTTGGGTAGCCGGAGCGCTTCGGGGACTCGGACGTCCTCGAGCACGAGCTCCGAGGTGACACTCGCCCGGAGGCTCATCTTCGACTTAATCTCTGGGGCCGAAAACCCCGGCGTGTCCGTGGGTACGATGAAGCCCCGGACCACCCCTTCGTCGTCCTTGGCCCAGACGATGGCGAGGTCGGCGATCGAGCCGTTCGTAATCCACATCTTGGTGCCGTTTAGGATCCAGTGGTCGCCGTCTTTCCTCGCCCGGGTCTTCATGTTGCCGCCGGGGTCGGAACCGCCGTCCGGTTCGGTGAGGCCAAAGGCGCCCACAAGCTCGCCGGAGGCGAGTTTCGGCAAGAACTCCTGCTTTTGCTCTTCGGAACCGTAGGCGAAGATCGGGTACATGACCAGAGCCCCCTGGACGCTGGCGAAGCTGCGGAGTCCGGAATCAACGCGTTCGAGTTCGTACATGATCAGCCCGTAGGCGGCGTTCGACACCCCGGCGGCTCCGTATTCCTCGGGCAGGTTGGCGCCTAAAAACCCCATTTCGCCAAACTTCTCGACCAGGTGGGTGGGGAAGGTGCCGGCCTCCCACCATTCGCGAATCTTGGGCAGGGCTTCGGCCTCGAGGAACCTGCGAGCGGCCCGCTGAATCTCGCGTTCCTCCTCGGTGAAAAGTTCTTGAACCCGGTAGAAGTCCAGCATGCCCGTACTATATTGCGTTTTTTCGTCGGCGGTCTTTGACAAAGCAAGGTTTTTCCGTTTAGCATAAACCCACAAGGTATCCGAGGAGGTGAGTTCGGGTTGAAGAAGGCTCTTGTATTCCTGGTCGTAGTGGGTCTAACCGCCGGTGCGGCGGTGGCCAAGACGGTCCGCATATCGATCGCCACCGGTGGTACCGGTGGCGTGTACTACCCGCTTGGCGGGGGCATGGCCAAAATTTGGAGCGAATATGTCCCCGGCGTCGAGGCCAGCGCCGAGGTCACCGGGGCCTCGGTGGAAAACGTGCGGTTGGTGGTTTCCGGCAAGGCGCAGGTGGCGCTCGGTACCAGCGGCGTGGTGGTCACCGCTTACAAAGGTGAGGGCAAGTTCAAGAAGTTCGGTCCCCAGCCGATCCTGGCGATCGGGGCGATGTACCCCAACGCCTGGCAGTTCGTCACCGTGGCCGAGACTGGAATCAAGAAGATCCCCGATATCAAGGGCAAGCGGGTCTCCACCGGGGCCCCGGGGTCGGGTACCGCGGTGATGACCCGTGCGGTCCTCAAGACCCTGGGATTCGAACCCGGGCGGGATTTCAAAGAGTTCCGTCTTTCCTTTGCCGAACAGGTTTCTGCGCTTAAGGACGGCACGATCGACGTGGGCGCCTGGTCGGTGGGGTTGGGGCCGGGTTCGCTCATCGACCTCTCCACCACCCGCAAAATGGTCCTTATCTGCATGAGCAAGGCCGAGCAGGAAAAGGTTGCAACCGCCCACCCCTACTACAAGCCCTTCACCATCCCCGCGGGTACCTACAAGGGCGTGAACTACGACTGCCCGACGGTGGGCACACCCAACGTGCTTTTTGTTCGGGCCGACATGGACGAGGAGCTCGTATACCAGCTCACCAAGGCGCTCTTTGAGCACAAAGGGGAGCTTGAGAAGATCCACCCCGCTGCTAAGACGATCGGTCCCGAGTACGTCCTGCAGGCAACGTTAATCCCGCTTCATCCGGGCGCCATTCGCTACTACCAGGAGGCGGGTTACCAGGTCCCTGACGCGCTAAAGCCCAAGAAGTAGGCGATGGCAAGGCCCACCCTGGCTGGTATCGCAGTGGGGGTGGGCCTTTTGCTGGTCTCCTTACCGGTACCGGGCATGCTGCTACGGGTCGACGGTCGGCCGGTGGCCTGGCTGCCTTTGCGTCAGGGGGAAAGCCTGTCGCTGACCTGGGTACATTCGGTCTCGGGGATACGGGTTCGGGAGGTCTTCCGCTACCAAGGCGGGCGGCTTCTCTTCGCCGAGACCCATAACCCTTGGTTCGCTGCCGGTCTCGGCGAGGTTCCCGGCCGCGGGCGGGTGGTTGCCGAGGCGGGGCACGCGGTGGCCATCGTGGGGATCGATGAACCCGCGTGGGGCATGGTCTTTCGCCTCGGGGCCCCCGGTATCGACCACACCCTCTGGTATCGGGGCCGTCCGCTCAGGCTCTCCCGCTGCTTTCCACACCGGCGGCTTACCTGGGCGCCGGTCCGCCGACCCTGGCTCCTCGCTCGGTTTGTGACCAAGGATCCCTGCCTATGATCGCGCGCATTGTTGCCCTGATCGCTTGGCTTTTCGTCGCTTTCCAGGTCTACACCGCTGGCTACGCCCCCATGACCGCGATTTTCCAGCGGTCGATTCACCTCGGTTTCGTGCTCGTCTTGCTCTTTCTCACGGTCCCCGTTTCTAAGCGCTTCCCTCGCTGGCTTCGCTGGCTTTTGGACGGGGTCTTTATTGCCGCGACTCTGGTCAGCGTCGGCTACATCTACACCCAATACGACCAAATCATGGACCGGTTCGGCTGGTGGGAGCCTACCGACGTCTGGCTCGGGGTGGTGGCGACGCTTTTGGTGCTCGAGGCCACACGCCGGGCGATAGGCTGGCCGATGACGCTAATCGCCGCCTTTTTCCTAGCCTATGCCTATCTAGGGCCTTATTTCCCTGGGGTCTTCGCCCATAAGGGCTACGGGCTTGAACGCCTCGCCACCCAGCTTTATCTCACCACCGAGGGCATCTTCGGGTTGCCGCTCGGGGTGGCGGCCACCTTTGTCTTCATCTTCATCCTCTTCGGTGCCTTGCTGGAGGCCACCGGTGCAGGTAAGTTCTTCATCGACCTGGCCTACGCGCTCGCCGGCCAGAGCCGAGGAGGCCCCGCCAAGGCCAGCGTGATCAGCTCAGCTTTCATGGGCAGCCTTTCCGGTTCGGCGATCGCCAACGTGGTGACCACCGGCGCCTTTACCATTCCGCTGATGCGGCGGCTTGGTTACCGGCCGGAGGAGGCCGCCGGGGTCGAGGCAGCGGCCAGCACCGGCGGCCAGATCATGCCCCCGATCATGGGGGCGGGGGCCTTTCTGATAGCCGAGTACACCGGGGTGCCTTACCTGGAGATCGTGAAGCTTTCGATCATTCCCGCCCTGCTCTACTTCCTCACCGTTTATCTTTTTGTGGACGCGATTGCTGCTAAGCGAGGGATGCAAGGGTTACCGCGAAGCGAGCTGCCACGGCTAAAGGCGGTGTTGATCGAGGGCTGGCATTACCTCCTGCCGCTTTTCATTCTGGTGTTCTACTTGCTGAAAAACGTATCAGCAATGAAGGTGGGTTTTATCGGTGTGCTGGCGGTCGTGCTCTCGGCCAACCTGCGGTCACGGTCGGGGCCAGGGTGGCTGCGGGGGCTTCATTACGCCTATCACCTCTTGATGTTGGGGTTTTTGCTCTACGTCGGTCTGCAAAGCCGTCAGGGGATCAGCCTCGCCCAGTTTTACGCTTTGGTCGGGGGGACCCTGTTATCGACCCTTTCGCCGCTTGCCCCGCTCCCGCTTGCTCGTTTGGCCGGGGCGCTGGTCGCCGGGGCCCGGGCGGCCATCCCTGTTTCGGTGGCCACCGCCGCCGCCGGGGTAGTGGTCGGGGTGGTGGGGCTTACCGGCGTCGGCCTCAAGTTCTCGGGGCTCGTGCTCTCGGCCTCGGGCGGCGTTACCCTCGTAGCGTTGGTCCTGGTGGCCCTTGCCAGCCTGGTGCTAGGCATGGGTCTACCGGTGACCGCCAGCTATATCGTCCTGGTGATCCTGGCAGGGCCGGCGCTGGCCGACCTTGGGGTTCCCCTGATCGTCGCCCATTTGGTGGTCTTTTGGCTTAGCCAGGACTCCAACGTCACCCCGCCGGTGGCGCTCGCCGCCTACGCCGCCAGCGGACTGGCCCAGGCCGATCCGATGCGCGCCGGGCTCATGGCCTGGAAATTTGCCAAGGGGCTCTACCTAATCCCCTTGCTCATGGTCTACCGCCCTGGGGTGATGCTAAGCGGCGGCATGCCGCTTTTGGCCAAGGATCTCTTCCTGGGGCTTTTGGCGCTAGCGGCCTTTGTGGGTGCCCTAGAGGGGCACCTCCTGCGGCCGCTTTCGGTAGGGGTACGGCTTGTGCTCCTGTGCGGCGGCGTGCTGGTCTTCTTCCCCGGCCTGGGAATGGAACTTTTGGGCGCCGGTCTGATCTTCGCCGCCTTGACCGTGTCGCGTCTGACCGGTCGGTCAGTTTCGGCGTAGACTGAGTGCGGCATGCCGCCGCTCTTCTACGATCCCGGCTACCGCCCCTTTTGGCTTGCCCTCTTCGCCAGCCAGTTTGGTCGCTGGCTCCAGAACACAGCGTTTAGCTGGCTGGTCCTCGCCGCCACCGGCAGCCCCGAGCGGTTAGGGTTCGTGCTTATGCTCCGCTTTTTACCTGCTTTCGCCTTCACCCTGCCCGGCGGCGCGCTGGCCGACCGTTTTCCCAGGGCGCGGCTGCTCCTCTTGCTGGAGGCCGCGATGGCCGCGCTCTCGGCCGGCCTCGCGCTGGCCCTGGCCGCCGGCCGGGTGGGGTTTGGGGGGCTTTTGGTCTACGCCCTAGCCTACGGGAGCGTGGCGGCCCTCGAGGTCCCCGCCCGCCAGGCCTACAACGTTGAGTTGGCCGGCGGTCCGCGGGCGGGCCAGGCGGTGGCGCTGGCTTCGCTCTCGTTTAACCTTTCCCGGATGCTCGCCCCGGCGGTCGCCGGGGCGCTGATCGCTTCCTTTGGAGCGGCCACCCCGTTCTTGCTTCAGGCACTCCTCTTCCTGCCCCTGGTTCTGGTTCTGGCCCGGGCACCGGTGGCCACCGGTGGTTCCGGCAGGGTGGGGCGAAAGCCGCTCTCGCGGGGGTTTGCCTATGTTCGCCGCACGCCGTTGGTGGCCAGCACCCTCTTGCTGGTGGCATCGGTGGCGACTTTCGGGATCAACTTCCAAACCCTGGTGCCCTCCTACGCCCGGTTGGTTCTGGGGCTCGACGCCCGCGGCTACGGTCTCTTGATGAGTGCGCTGGGGGTGGGGGCCATGGCCGGGGCGGTGCTGAACCTGCTAACGCCCCGGGTACACCCGCGGTGGATGCTCTACGGCGCCGGTGGCCTTGCCCTGGCCGAGGTTCTGATGGCCTTTTGGCGCTCGGTTCCGGCGGCGTCCTTCCTGCTCGGGGTTGCGGGGCTTTCGATGGTGCTCACCCTGGTGAGCGCCAACGCCACCGTGCAGACCCTGACCCCCGATTCGCTCCGCGGGCGGGTGGCGGCGATTTACGCCCTGGTTCTCATGGGCTCGGGTCCACCGGGCATGTACCTCACCGGGCTGGCCTTTGCCCTTTTGGGGGGCTGGGCACCGGCGGCGCTGGGGCTTGCGGTGGCGGGGGTGGCCCTGGTGCTCTGGCGACGGCCCTGGCCGCGGGTCCTTACCCCGGTTTAAGGGCACCAGTCGGCGGGGCGGGGGCCGAGGCCGAGGAGCCAGGCCACCGCCGCCGCCACTCGCTCCCCGGCCCGGCCATCGCCGAAGGGGTTTTTGGCGCGCCGCATGGCTGCCCTGGCGTCGGGGTTGGCAAGGAGCTGGGCAACGGTGGTGTAGACCCCGTCGGGGTCGGTGCCGGCCAGGGTAACCGCGCCGGCGGCCACCCCTTCGGGTCGCTCGGTGACGTTGCGCACCACCACCACCGGAACCCCGAGAGCTGCGCCCTCCTCCTGGAGACCCCCGGAGTCGGTGACGATGAGCTCGCTCCGCACCAAAAGCGCGGCCATGGGGCCGTAGGACAGGGGTTCGATCAGGTGGAAGTTGGGGACGCCCTCGAGGACCGGCCCCACTGCCTCCCGCACCACCGGGTTTTTGTGCACCGGGTACACGAAGTTCCAGTCGGGGAAGGCCCGGGCCAGCCGGGCTAAAGCGCCGGCGATTGCGGCCAGACGGGGCCAGTTTTCCCGCCGGTGGAGGGTCACCGTGACCCGTGGGGGC
>WFNN01000101.1 GCA_015488545.1 Thermaceae bacterium
AGCTCCAACGCGAGCTCAATGCCTACCTGGACCACTACAACCGCGAGCGGCCGCACCGGGCCCTGGGCGGCCTTGCTCCCCTGGAGTTCCTGGCTATGATGCAAGCGGAGTCGGTCCCCCAAAGAGTCTCAGATGTGTTGGCCGATTACACGAGCTTGCGGGTGGCCAGGGGCGCAGCGTAAACTCGGCTTGAAAGGGAAAGGGGGTTTGCTGTGCGGAAACTGGGATTTTTGGCGGTTTTGGCATTGGGCTTTGGGCTATTCTCTGGGGCCGGGGCGTTTAGCCCCGGGAACGTGGAATGCATCGCCCCCGCCAACCCCGGGGGCGGCTGGGACTTCACCTGCCGCTCGGTGGGTAAGCTCCTATACGACCTGAAGCTGGTGCCCCGCCCGGTCAAGGTCACCAACATGCCGGGCGGCGGGGGCGGGGTCGCCTTCGCCCACGTGGTGGCCAAGCGGAAGGGCGACGCGAACCTTTTGGTGGCGGCCTCGCCGGCCACCACCCTGCGGCTCGCCCAGGGCAAGTACGGGAACTTCGCCGAGAACGACGTGCGCTGGCTGGCCGCTCTCGGCGCCGACTTCGGGGTGATCGCGGTGCGCACCGACGCGCCATGGAAGACCCTCGACGACCTGATCGCCGACCTCAAGAAGGACCCCAGCAAGATCCCCTTCGGCGGGGGCAGCGCGGTGGGCGGGCAGGACCACATGAAGGTGCTGCTCCTCGCCAAGGCGGCCGGGATCGACCCGATGAAGATCAAGTACGTCCCCTTCTCGGGCGGCGGCGAGGCCCTCACCTCGCTGCTCGGGGGCTTCGTCAAGGTCTTCCCCGGCGACGCCTCGGAGACCATTGAGCAAATGAAAGCGGGCAAGGTGCGGATCCTGGCGGTGCTCTCCGAGAAGCGCCTGGCCGCCATCCCCGACGTGCCCACCGCCCGCGAGCTCGGCTACGACGCTGTCTGGGCGGTCTGGCGCGGCTTCTACATGGCCCCGGGGGTCTCCGACGACGCCTACAACTGGTGGGTGGCCGCCATGAAGAAGGTGGCCGACTCGCCGGAGTGGGCCAAGATCCGCGAGGGCCGGGGGCTCGCCCCCTTCTTCAAGGGTGGGGTCGAGTTCGAGGCCTTCGTCAAGCAGCAGGTCAAGGACTTCCGCGAGCTCTCCCGCTCGCTCGGGTTGATCAAGTAGTCCGGTGAAGCCCGACCGCGTTCTCGGCGTCCTGCTCATGCTGCTCGCGGTGGGGTACGGCCTCGAGGCCCTGAGCCTCGAGGCCGAATACCTCGCCGACCCCCTCGGGCCCAAGGCCTTTCCCCTGCTCCTGGCCACGGTCTTGTTCGGCCTTTCGCTGCTCCTCGTCCTCTTCCCCGGCCCCGGACCCTGGCCGGGGTTTTTGGCCTGGCGGCAGCAGGCCCTGGCGGTGGTCTCGTTCGTCCTTTACGCCTACGCCCTGGCGCCGCTCGGGTTCGTGCTCGCTTCCGGCCTGGAGATCGGGGTCCTGGCCCGGATCCTCGGGACCTCCTGGGTCAAGGGGCTCTTCGCCGGCTTCGCTTTCGCCCTGGTGCTGCACCTGCTCTTTGTCTTCGGCCTCGGGATCCCGTTGCCACTGGGGTCCTGGTGGCCGGGATAGGGGGCTCGCTTGGACGTCCTCACCCAGCTCGCCCACGGCTTTTCCATCGCCCTCACCCCGCTCAACCTGGGGCTCGCCTTCGCGGGCGCCTTCCTCGGCACCCTAATCGGGGCCCTCCCCGGCATCGGCCCGGTGAACGGGGTAGCGATCCTGATCCCCATCGCCTACGCCCTGAAGCTGCCCCCCGAGTCGGCGCTTATCCTGCTCGCCGGGGTCTACTACGGCGCCGAGTACGGGGGGCGGATCTCCAGCATCCTGCTCAACGTCCCCGGCGACGCCGGGGCGGTGATTACCACCCTAGACGGCTACCCGATGGCCCAAAAGGGCAAGGCCGGGGAGGCCCTCGCGCTCTCGGCGCTCTCCTCCTTCATCGGGGGCACCCTCTCGGTGATCGGCCTCACGCTCTTTGCCCCCCTCCTCGCCCAGTGGGCGATCCGCTTCGGGCCCGCCGAGTACTTCGCGCTGATGGTCTTCGCCTTCACCACCCTCTCCAGCCTGGCCGGGAAGAGCCCGGTCAAGGCGCTGGCCTCGAGCGTCTTCGGGCTGATGCTGGCGACGGTGGGCCTCGACCCCGGCAGCGGGGTGCCCCGCTTCACCTTCGGCCAGCTCAAGCTCTACGACGGGGTCGACTTCCTGATTGTCGCCATCGGGCTCTTCGCCATCAGCGAGGTGCTGGTGCTGATGGAGCAGACCTTCCTGGGGCGGGCGGCGGCGATCCGGGTGGAGACCACCCTGGTCTCCCTCAAGACCTTTTTGGCCTCGCTCTGGAGCATCCTGAGGGGGGCAGCGATCGGGTTCTTTATCGGCGTGCTCCCGGGGGCCGGGGCCTCGATCGCGAGCGCCATCGCCTACACCACGGAAAAACGCCTGGTGGACCGCGAGGGCACCTTCGGCCAGGGCGACCCCCGCGGGGTGGCCGCTCCCGAGGCCGCCAACAACGCCGCCTCCGGCGGGGCGATGGTCCCCATGCTCACCCTGGGGGTGCCGGGGAGCGGGACCACCGCGGTGCTGCTGGGGGCGCTGATGATGTTCAACGTTACCCCTGGGCCGCTGATCTTCCAAAACCGTCCCGAGGTGGTCTGGGGGCTGATCGCCTCGATGTACATCGGGAACCTGATGCTCCTAGTCTTGAACCTGCCCCTGGTCGGGGTCTTCGCCCGCATCCTCACCATCCCCCGCTGGTTTCTGGTGCCGGCGATCGCGGCGCTCTCCTTCGTCGGGGTCTACGCGGTGAACAATAGCGCCTTCGACCTCCTGTTTATGACCGGGATCGGGGTCTGGGGCTACCTGATGCGGAAGTTCGGGTTCCCGCTGGCCCCGATGATCCTGGGGCTGGTGCTGGGGCGGCTGATGGAGGTGAACTTAAGGCGGGCGCTCGCGATCAGCGGGGGCGACTGGACGATCCTCTTTTCCAGCCCCATCGCCAAGGTGCTCTGGGTCCTGGCCGCGCTCAGCCTTCTTTTTCCCTGGTTGGTGGGGCGGCTGGCCAAACGTCGCTGAGGTCCACCCACATCCGCCGCCCTTTTCGGGGCGGGACCGGAAGGGGCTTTTCGTAGCGGCGGGGGTTTTTCAGCACCCAGGCCCAGAGCGGCCGGCCCTGGGCGTAGGCCTCCAGAAAGCCGCCGGCCCGGTGCTTGGCCTCGTGGGCCTTGAGCTCGCGGGCGGAGAAGGGGCCGAGGACGTCGGCCACCTCGACCTCGCCGATCAGCCGGCCGCCGGTGATGATGCCGATGGGCCCGCGGACGCGGGTGGGGTGTTTGCGGATTTCCCAGGTCTTCCGCCCTTCCACGATCCAGGACGCGTAGGGCTCGCGCACAATTAGGCCGCGCCGGGGGCGTTCCACCCCCTTATTATGGGCGTTGGCGTGCGACGGGGAATGGCTTTCGCGTTGGCTTGGCTCGGGCTCTTGGCCCTAGCACTGGCCCCCGCCGATCGGGCTGCCCAGGCGGTGCGGGACTGGCTTTCCGGGAAGTACGCGGTAAACCCGATGGAGGCGGTCGGCCGGCCGCCTCCATCGGGTTTACCGCGTACTTCCCGGA
>WFNN01000102.1 GCA_015488545.1 Thermaceae bacterium
GATGAAACCGGTCTGGTACCCTAGCGAGGCCTACACCCGCGGCAGCCACCTGGAGACCCTCATGAACCGCCTTGGGGTGCGCGACTACGACACCCTCTACCGTCTTTCGGTCGAGGACCCCGAGCGGTTCTGGCAGGCCACGCTCGAGGAAATCGGCGTGGAATGGTTCGAGCCCTACCGGACCTTTGTCGACCTTTCCCGGGGCCCGGCCTGGCCCGAGTGGTTCGTGGGCGGCCAGCTCAACCTCGCGCACATGGCGGTCACCCAGCACGCCCGCGGCCCCCTGGCCCAGCAACTGGCGGTGGTCTGGGAGGGGGAGGACGGCCGGGTGGCCCGGCTTACCTACCGCGAACTGGCCGCCCAGGTGGACCGGGCGGCCGGTGCCCTTCGGCTCCTTGGGGTGGAGAAGGGCGACCGGGTGGGCCTCTTCCTACCCATGATCCCGGAAACCCCGGTGGCCGCCCTGGCGGTGGCCAAGATCGGGGCCATCATGGTCCCGATCTTCTCCGGGTACGGGGCCGAGGCGGCCGCCACCCGACTGGCCGACGCCGGCGCCAAATTGCTCGTCACCGCCGACGGTTTCTTCCGGCGCGGCCGTCCGGTGGCCATGAAGCCGGTGGCCGACGAAGCGGCCCGCCGTGCCGGCACCCCCAAAACCCTGGTGGTCAAACGCCTAGGGATTGAGGTGGCCTTCGAGGCGGGGCGCGACCGCTGGTGGCACGAAGCGGTGGCGGACGCCCTGCCGGTACCCGACGCCGAGCCCATGGCGAGCATGGACCCCTTCATGCTGATTTACACCTCGGGAACCACCGGCCGGCCCAAGGGCACCGTCCACTACCACGCCGGTTTCCCGCTTAAGGCGGCCCAGGACATGGCCCATCTCTTCGACCTTCGTCGCGGCGAAGTGATGTTCTGGTTCACCGATCTGGGCTGGATGATGGGCCCCTGGGCCATCTTCGGCAGCCTCATTCTGGGGGCCACCGTGTTTCTCTACGAGGGCGCGCCCGACTACCCTGGCCCCGACCGCATCTGGGCCATGGTCGAGCGCCACGGTATCACCCACCTGGGTATCTCCCCCACACTGGTGCGGGCCCTCATGCCCCACGGCACCGAGCCCATAGAGAAGCACGACCTATCGAGCCTTCGCGTCCTCGGCTCCACCGGCGAACCGTGGAACCCCGAACCCTACCTCTGGTTCTTCCAGCATGTGGGCGGGGGAAAGGCGCCGATCATCAACTATTCCGGCGGGACCGAGGTCTCGGGCGGCATCCTCGGCAACGTGGTCTATCGCCCTATCAAACCCACCGGCTTCAACTCCCCTGCCCCCGGCATCAAGGCCGCGGTTCTCGACGACGAAGGCCGGCCGGTGACCGGTCAGGTCGGGGAGCTGGCGGTGCTCGCCCCCTGGCCGGGGATGACCAAAGGTTTCTGGAAGGACCCCGAACGCTACGAAAAGACCTATTGGCGGCGCTTCGAGGGCGTTTGGGTCCACGGCGACTGGGCGATGGTCGACGACGAAGGGCACTGGTTCATCCTGGGGCGGTCCGACGACACCCTGAAGATCGCCGGCAAACGGGTGGGGCCGGCGGAGATCGAATCGGCGGCGGTGGCCCATCCAGCGGTGCGGGAAGCCGGGGCGATCGGGGTTCCGCACCCGGTTAAGGGCGAGGTCCCGGTGGTCTTCGTGGTCTTGAACCCCGGGTTCGAGCCCGGGCCCGAGCTCGAGCGGGCCATCGTCGAAAAGGTCGCCGAAACCTTGGGGAAACCCCTGGCCCCCGACCGGGTGGTCTTCGTCCCCGACCTCCCCAAAACCCGGAACGCCAAGGTCATGCGGCGGTTGATTAAGGCCGCCTACCTCGGCCAGGAGGTTGGGGACACCTCGGCGCTGGAAAACCCCGAGGCGCTCGAGGCCATCCGCCAAGCAGGGTCCACGGGGTGAAGGGGGCGTACCTGCTCGGCCTTTGCATCGAGGGGCACCTCGCCCTTCGCATCGGTCGGCTCGGGTGCCAGGTCTTCGCACCGGGGGAATACCTGTACGTGGGGTCGGCCTGGGGCGGGATCGGCGCCCGCCTTTTGCGCCACGCCCGGCGGCGTGCCGGCCCCGATCACCCCCTCCTGCCCTTGCTCGAGGCCCGCTTCCCCGACCATCGGGGCGAAAAACGGGCCCTCTTTTGGCACATCGACCATCTGCTCGAGGCCGCCCCGGTCCGGCTGGTGGCGGCCTGGTGGCAAGCTGGGGCCCGGGAAGAAGCCTGGTTGAAAAGGCTGCTTAAGGCCGGGGCACGGCCCCACCCCCCGGGTTTCGGTGCCAGCGACCGCCGGGACGGGGGGCACCTCCTCCGCTTCCCCCACCGCCGGGTGACCGGCCTGTTCCCCGGCGCAGGTTCGGTTTCGGTAAGGTAGGGGCGTGGAACTCCCCCCGTCCCTCCAGCGCGAGGCCGAGGCGGTGCGGGCCTTGCTCGCCGAGGGGGTGGAGCGCCTGGCGGGGCTGGGCGTGGCCACCGATCCCTTCAAGGCAGGCCTTGGCCGACCTCGAGGGCCCCTTCTTGCTGGTGGTGGCCGGCGAGTTTAACTCCGGGAAGTCGTCGATCCTGAACGCGCTGCTCGGTGCCCCCCTGCTCAAGCAGGGGGTGACCCCGACCACCGACCGAATCCAGCTTCTGGCCTACGGCCAAGGCGGCGAGGAACCGCTTGGGGAGGACGCCGTACAGATTCACTTCCCCCTTGAGCTCTTAAGGACCCTCCGCTTCGTGGACACCCCGGGCACCAACGCGGTGATCGCCCGGCACCAGCTGCTCACCGAACGCTTCCTCCCCCGCGCCGACTTGATCCTTTTTGTCACCAGCGCCGACAGGCCCTTCACCGAAAGCGAGCGGCGGTTTCTGGAGCTGATCCGCTCCTGGGGCAAGAAGATTGCCCTGGTGGTCAACAAGGCCGATCTCCTGGACGAAGCCGGCAAGTGCGAGGTAAGGACCTTTGTGGAAGCCAAGGTGCAGGAAACCCTGGGGCTTGCGCCCCCGCTCTTTCTGGTTAGCGCCAAAACCGGGGCGGGGATCGGCGACCTCGAGGCCTTCATCCGGGGCCTCCTCGCCGGCCCCGCCGCGGCGATCAAGCTTGGGGCGCCGCTCGGCGTGCTGGTGCGCCTTTTGGAGACGGGCGAGGCCCGTCTTGCCGAACGCCAAAGCGCCCTTTCCACCGAACGCGAACGCTGCCAGACCCTCGAAGCCTTGCTAGAGCGCCACATCCGGCAAACCCGGGAGGAGTTCGCCGGTCGCCGGGCCGAACTGGGGGCGGTCTTTCGGGAGATCGAGGCCCGGGGGGAGCGCTGGTTTCGCGAAACCCTCCGGTTCGGCCGGATCCTCGACCTGCTGAACGCCAGCAAGGTCCAACGCAGCTTTGAGACCGAGGTCCTCAAGGATGCCGAGTCCCAACTAACCCTGACGCTCGCCGAAGCGATTCGCTGGGTGGCCCGGCGGGAGCGTGACCTGCTGGCCTCGGCCCTGGACCTGCTCAAAGGCCCCGCCGGGGAAGCACCCGGCCCGGCGGACCTCAGACACGAACTCAAAGAAGCCCTGGCCCGCTTCTCGCCGGAGGCGGAGGCCGCCTGGGTGCAGGCCCAGGTGGAGGCGGCGATCCGCACCACCGCGCTGGCCGAGGCGGGGGCAATCGGCTTGGGGGCGCTGGTCGCCCTTTTGCTCCACGGCCTGGCCGCCGACGTCACCGGCCTGGCCGCCGGTTTCGCCGCTCTAGTGCTAGGGCTTTCGGTGCTTCCCCGCCGGCGGGACGCGGCCCTCCGCCGGTTCCGGGAACGCCTGGCCGCCATCGAAGGGGAACTCGGTCGGGCGCTCGAAACCGCCCTAGAAGAGGAGCTCGGGCGGAGCGCAGACCGCTACCGGGCGCTTTACCGGCCCGCCTGCGAACGGGCCCAGGCCGAAAGCGAGGCGCTGGAACGCACCCGCTCCCATCTCGAGGCGTTAAAAAGCCGCGCCCTCAGTTTGAGGGCGCGGCTGGAGGCGGCCACAACTACATCTGACCGAACATGATCGCCCGCTTGACCTCCTCGATCAGCTGGGTCACGGGGATCTCCCGCGGGCAGGCCTCGGTGCAGTTGTAGGCGGTGCGGCACCGCCAGACCCCGCCTGTGGAACCCAGCGCGGGGAACCGTTCGTGCGCCCCCTTATCCCGCGAGTCGAAGATAAAACGGTGCGCCTGCACGATCGCCGAGGGGCCCAGGTAGGTGCCGTTGACCCAGAAGACCGGGCAGCTGGTGGTGCAGGCTGCACAAAGGATGCACTTGGTGCCCTCGTCGAAGACCGCCCGCTCCTCGGGGCTCTGAAGCCGTTCCCGTTCCGGCGGTGGCTCATCGTTTATGAGCCAGGGCTTCACCGCCCGGTAGGCCTCGAAGAACGGCTCCATGTCGACCACCAGGTCCTTTTCCACCGGCAGGCCGCGAATCGGCTCAACGGTGATCACGTCGGTGCCCAGGTCCTTGACCAGGGTCTTACAAGCCAGCCGGTTGACCCCGTTGATCATCATCGCGTCGGAGCCGCAGATCCCGTGACCGCAGCTTTTACGGAAGGCGAGGGTGCCGTCCTTTTCCCACTTCACCTGGTGCAGGAGGTCGAGCACCCGGTCCATCGGCTCGGCCTCCAGCCGGTAGCTCTCCCAGTGCGGCCGGGCATCCTTTTCCGGGTTATAGCGAAGGATCTTCAAGGTTACCTGCATGCCGCCCTCCTAGTAGACCCTCGGCTTGGGCTCGAACTTGGTGATCACCACCGGTTTGTAGTCGAACCGCACCTTCCCCGGGGCCTCGCGGTAGACCAGGGTGTGCTTCAGCCAGTTCTCGTCGTCGCGCTCGGGGTAATCCTCACGGGCGTGGGCGCCACGCGACTCCTTGCGGTTCTTCGCCGAGTGGACCAGGGCCTCGGCGTTGTCGAGGAGAAAACCGAGCTCGATCGCCTCCACCAGGTCGGCGTTGTAACGGTCGCCCTTATCCTCAATGGTGACCTTCTTGTACCGCTCGAAGAGGTCCTTGAGGATACCCACCTGCTTTTCCAAGAGCTCCTCGGTGCGGAAGACCGAGGCGTTCTCCATCATGGTCTCCTGCAGGTCTTTGCGGATGGCGAAGGGCGACTCCCCACCTGTGTTGCCCTTGAGCCCCTCGATCAGCTCGCGGGCGGGTCCGGTGGCGTCGGGCGGCAGATCGACGAAGGTGTTGGCCTGGGCAAACCGGGCCGCGGCCAGCCCGGCGCGCCGGCCGAAGACCACCAGGTCACCAAGCGAGTTGGTGCCTAGGCGGTTGGCCCCGTGAAGGCTGACGCAGGCCGCTTCGCCAGCTGCGAACAGGCCGGGGATCTCCGTTCCCTGGCCGTCCTTGATCACCGCCCCGTCGAGGGTCGTGGGGATGCCCCCCATCGCGTAGTGGGCGGTGGGCACCACCGGAATCGGCTCCTTAAGGGGATCAACACCCAAGTAGGTACGGGAGAACTCGGCGATATCCGGCAGTTTCTTCTCGATGATCTCGGGGTCCAAATGGGTCAAGTCCAGGCAAATGTAGTCCTTGTTGGGGCCGCATCCCCGGCCCTCCTTGATCTCCAGGTACATCGCCCGGCTCACCATGTCGCGGGGGGCGAGGTCCTTGATGGTGGGCGCGTACCGCTCCATGAAACGCTCACCCTGGGCATTGCGCAGGATGCCCCCCTCCCCGCGGGCCCCCTCGGTAACCAGGATGCCCAGGCGGTACAGACCGGTGGGGTGGAACTGGTAGAACTCCATGTCCTCGAGCGGGATCCACCCTTTGCGGTAGAGAATGGCCTGCACGTCCCCGGTGAGGGTGAACGCGTTGGAAGTCACCTTGAACAACCGGCCAAACCCACCGGAAGCGATCACGATGGCCTTGGCTTGGAAAGTGTGGAGCTCGCCGGTGGCGAACTCCAAGGCCACCACCCCGATGGCCCGGCCCTCCTCGTTAAAAATCACATCGAGGACATGGAATTCGTTGTAAAACGTAATGCCCCGCTTCACCGATTGCTGGTAAAGGGTTTGAAGAATCATGTGGCCGGTGCGATCAGCGGCGTGGGCGGCACGGTGCACCGGTGCCTTGCCCCACTCCTTGGTGTGCCCACCGAAGCGACGCTGGGCGATCTTCCCGTTGGGAAGCCGGTCGAAGGGCAGGCCCATGTGCTCCAGCTCGATGACCGCGTCGATCACCTCGCGGGCAAAGACCTCGGCGGCGTCCTGATCGGTCAGGTAGTCACCACCCTTGACGGTGTCGTACATGTGCCATTCCCAGTGGTCCTCTTCCACGTTCCCTAGGGCGGCGCCGATTCCCCCTTGGGCGGCCCCGGTATGGGAGCGGGTGGGGTAAAGCTTGGAGATCACGCCCACGTCGGCCCCGCGATGGGCCGCGTAGAGGGCTGCGGTGAGCCCGGCCCCCCCGGCCCCGATCACCAGTACGTCGTGTTGGTGTGCCATACCTTACCTCCTAACGAACCGGTGTGTAGTTCCAGGCCCAGAGCGAAATGGTCCCGAAGACCACAACCAGAAAAACCAAGGTGTAGACAATGACCTTCACCCAGACCCTGGCCCGCGGAGAGGGCAGGTAGTCGTCGATGATGTAACGCAAACCATTGGTGCCGTGGAGAATGGAGAGGAAGAGTAGCAACCAATTGTAGAATTTCCATGTAACAGTGGACATGTTGCGGGCTACCACATCGTAGGTTAGGTCGTGGTGGAAGTTGAAAAGCACCGCCCGGGTATAAAGGTGCCCAAGCACTAAAAAGACGAGCATAACCCCGGAAACCCGCATGAAGACCCACCAGGCCAACTCCAGGTTGCTGGTGGAGAGGCGCTTGGCCTCCTCTAGCCGACGGGCGCGGAACGCCATCACTCACCCCCCACGAACACGTGCCTGAGCATGATAAAAAGCATCGGAAAACCGAGGACCACGTAGACCACCCAAACCGCGTACCAAAGCTGCCGTTGCAGCCGCACGCCCCAGGACGTGAAGTCCATAAGGATGATGCGCAGGCCGTTCAGGGCGTGGTAAAGCACCAAAGCCGCGACGGCCACCAGGCCGAGGCCAAAGATCGGGTTTTCCTCGAACTTCAAAAGGGCGTTAAACCACTTGGGGCCGAACATCGAGCTCGAGATCTCGGTTACGTGCAGCGCCAGGAAGAGGATGATGGCGATCCCTGAGATCCGGTGGAGGTAAAACGCCCATTGTCCCTCTCTGCCGCGATACATATCCCCTCCTTTTCCGCCCCAGTTTATACCTGGACGGTTGAAAAATGTCCCAGCGCTAGAGGATTTCCAGCCGACTGGGCAGGTTGAACCCCCCATGGGTATACCGGGCACCGCGAGGCTACCAGTCTTATAAATCTTGCCTACCTTCTCTCGCTATCCCAATGGTCGAAAACAATCCTCTTTTATTACGATAAGCTAGGCAAATATTTAACCCAGAGGCCCCCTTGATCAAGCGAATTTGGACCGAACGAAGCGCCAATCTTGACAACCCGCGCCCGGTCCCCCATAATGCCGTTGGAACGCGGGGGTACCCGCGGTTCGCGGAAAGGAGGTCGCGCAATGGAACTCTTCGGTTTTGGCCCCCACCTAATGATCGACGGCTACGACGCCGACCCTGAGCGGCTGGCCGACCGCGAGCTGATCCGGCGGGTCCTCGACGAGTTGCCTGAACGTATGGAGATGACCAAGGTGCTGCCGCCGGCAGTCTACGAGTACCGCGGGGACACCCCCGAGGACCAGGGCCTGGCCGGGGTGGTGATCATCGCCGAATCCCACATCGCCATCCACACCTTCCCCCAGCGCGGCTTCCTCAGTGTCGACATCTTTTCCTGCAAAGACTTCGACGTGAAAACCGCCCTCGCCTACCTGGTCGAAGCCTTCGGCATCGGGCGGTACGAAACCTACCTGGTCAACCGCGGCAAGGAGTACCCCAAGGATCCCAACGAGGCCCGGATGATCCTCGAGGGCGAGCGGGAGTACCTCGAGGCCCGCATCGCCTAGCCGCGCACGAAGTAAGCCCAGACCCCGTCGAAGACGTACTGCACCGCCAGGGCAGCGAGCAGGACGCCGAGCACCCGGGTGACCACGTTGACCCCGGTTCGGCCCAACCCTCGGCTAATAGGCCCGGCCAAGAGGAGCGCCAGGTAAGCAAGCAAAAGGACCACGCCAGCGGCCACCGCCAGCCAAAACGGCCCTGCGGGTACATGCTTGGCCTCGGCGGCCAGCACCAGGATGCTGGCCATCGCCCCCGGTCCCACCAGCAGAGGGATCGCGAGGGGAAACACGCTGATATCTTCCCGCGCCCTGGCCTCCTCTTCCTCCTCGGGGGTTTCCCGGATACGGCTGGCGAAAACCATGTCCACGGCAATCCTGAAAAGCAGTAACCCGCCGGCCACCCGGAAAGCGCCGAGACCGATACCCAGATAGGCCAGCAGTGGGGCCCCGAAAAACCCGAAAAATGCGAGCAATCCAGCGGCGATCGCCACCGCCCTGGCGGCGATCGCCCGCTGTTCCGCCAGGGAACGGTCCCCGGCCAGGGCCAGAAACACCGGCCCCAACCCCACCGGGTCCATGACCACGAAGAGGGTCAGGAAGGCCTTGGCCAGAAACGCTTGGGGTTCCAAGGGCTTAAACCAAGAACCCCTCGAAGTATTCCTTTAGCCGCTCGGCTTCGGGCTCACCCCTGGCCACCACCAAAATGGTGTCGTCGCCGGCCAGGGTGCCCACCAGATCGTCGTCTTTAAGCTTGTCGATCAAGAGGGCGATGCCGGCAGCGTGCCCCAAGGCGGTACGGATCACGATGATGTTTCCTCCGCGATCCACATCCTGCACGAATTCCTTGAACTGCCGTTTGAGCTCAGCCTCCGCGTCCTCCTCCAACTCGATGGGCGCCAGCGCGTACTTGTGCTTTCCCCGCCCCAAGGGCACCCGCACCAGCCGAAGTTCGCTGATGTCGCGGCTAACCGTAGCCTGGGTCACATTGAACCCTTCCTGACGCAAGCGCTCAACGAGTTCAGCCTGGGTAGAAATCTCCTCCCGGGCGACGATCTCCTGGATTTTCTTGTGACGCAACTCCTTGTTCGGCATCGATCACCCCTTTGCCATAAACAGGCTTACACCCCGGAGAGGGTTTTGTCAGATTATACGCACTATTGCATAATATGCCGCACGCGATCGAGCAGCCGGTCGGCGAGCTCCCGTTTCGACGCCTTCCCCCACGCCTCGGTACGGCCGGAGGGCTCGATCACCACCAAGCGGTTTTCGTCCGCGCCAAAGGCAGTCTCGGGGTCGGTAGGGTAGTTGAGGCAGATCAGGTCGAGGTTCTTGCGCTTTAGCTTCTCGAGGGCGCGCTCCGGCCCCGCGTGGGTCTCCATGGCAAAACCCACCAGCACCCGCGACCCCTTGGCCGCCCCCAACTCGGCCAGGATATCGGGGGTGCGCACCAACCGCAGGAGCTTCTCCTCCCCGAGCTTGGCCTCCTTTTCGGCCTTGCGTTCAGCCGGGCGCCAATCGGCCACCGCTGCGGCCATGATCACCAGATCCACCTCGGAAAATCGGTCCACGACCGCCTGGCGCATGGCCTCGGCGCTCTCGACCCGGACCACCTCAACACCGAAAGGATCGGGGAGGACGGTGGGCCCGGTGACAAGGGTCACCCTAGCTCCTCGGTCGCGGGCCGCCCGCGCCAGGGCGAAGCCCATCTTTCCGGACGAAGGGTTGGAAAGAAACCGCACCGGGTCCAGGTGTTCCCGGGTGGGTCCGGCGGTGACCAGAACCCGCTTTCCCGCGAAATCCTTGGTGGTGAGGTGGTAACGGACGTGCTCGGCAAGCTCGTCGGGCTCGAGCATCCGACCGGTACCGGGGGTTTCACCTACCCCAGCCATCGGACCGCTCGCGGGACCGGCGAAGGCGTGCCCCCGGGAGCGGAGCCTGTCGACGTTGGCCTGTACCGCGGGGTCCGCCCACATCCCGGGGTTCATCGCCGGCGCCCAAACCACCCGGGGCACACCGGCGGTAATGACGGCACTGAGCAGATCCTCCGCCAGCCCCGCCGCCGCCCGCGCAAGGTCGGCGGCGGTGGCCGGCGCCACCAGCAAAAGATCGGCCCAGCGAGCGAGCTCCAGGTGAAGCACCCGCCCGCTGGGGGAAAACCAGGCCGCCTCGGTGGCCACTGGGTGACCGCTTACGGTGGCCAGCGCCAGTTCAGTGGTAAAGGCCAGCGCCCGCTCGGTGGCCAGGGTGCGCACCGCGAACCCCGCCTCCCGAAGGCGGCGGACGACGAGGGGCGCCTTGATCGCGGCGGCGCCCCCACCCACGGCCAACAGGACCCGGGCCAAGCTACTCCTCCGGCAGCTCCTCGGGGTAGAGCTGGTCCAAAAGCCGCGAGAGCTTGTCCTCGGGCACCAGGCCCTCCCCAATCACCAGCCGGCCGGTGGCCAGCTCGCGCATGGCCCAGGTCACCGGGTTGGGGTCGGGCACCTCCCCCTCCAGGGTGCGCATCTTCGGCCACTCCTTGGGCTCGAGCACCGTGTTCTTGAAGTTGTACCGAAGGAGCTGCTGGGCCCTCTTGGCCACCACCACGGTAAGCCGGTACTTGGAATCGACCAGGCTCAGGATACGATCAATCCCTGGTTCCGCCACGATCCACCATCCACCTTTCCATCTCGTCCAGCTCGGCCTCCAGCTCCGGATGGCGCACGAGCGCGCGCGCGAGCGCCTCCTGCTGCCGGTAGGCCTTCAGTCGTTCACTCCGAACGATCCGATCGAGGGCGGCCACCGCCTCCTCGAGCACATCGTTGACCACCACATAATCGAAGCCGAGCTCGCCGGCCTCGGCGATCTCCCGTTCGGCCCGGGCCAGGCGGGCCTCGATCTCCCTTAGTTTAGCCTCGTCGAGGTGGCCGCTGCGAAAAAGCAACCGACGCCTTAGCTCGGAGAGCGAGGGGGGGACGACGAAGAGAAAGACCGCGTGAATACCCAGTTCGGGCGCCCGCGCCTTGACCTGCTTGGCCCCTTCCACCTCGATCTCGAGGAGCACGTCCTCCCCCTTGGCCAGGTGGCGTTCCACCGGAGCACGCGGGGTGCCGTAGAACCGACCCACGTACTCCGCCGACTCCAAAAAAGCCCCCTGCTCACGAAGGGCCAGAAACCGCTCCCGGTCGACGAACCAATAATCAACCCCATGGCGCTCCCCCGGCCGCGGGGGGCGGGTGGTCATCGAGATCGAGTAATAAAGCTTAACCCGTTCCATCAACCGCGCCCGGAGGGTACCCTTACCCACTCCCGAAGCGCCGGTCATCACGAAGAGCGTTCCCTTGGCCACCCCCGCCTCCAAACGGCCCCATCCTACGCGACCGCCGGCGGGATTTTCCACCGTAACTCCGAGGGGTAAACTCAAGGGGCGGATTGTGACAGATTCACTTGCAGGGACCGACAAGATCTAGTACCCTCTCCCTCGGACAGGCCAAGATCTAGTAGAGCCCTGCCCCATCAGCCAACCTGGGAGGAGACGCTTATGAAAACCCCCTTCTTCGACGAACACGCCCACGCCATCGCCAAGCGCCAGTACCTGCAGCCCGGCGACGGCGACATCTTCGGGATGTTCCGCCGGGTCGCGAACTGGGTCGCGCTCCCCGAGAAGGAGACCGAGCGCGAGGCCTGGGCCGAGCGCTTCTACCAGCTCATGAGCCAAAAGCGCTTCTGCCCCGGGGGGCGGGTCCTCGCCGGGGCCGCCACCGCCCACGGCAACGTACTGAACTGCTTCGTTCAGGGCGCCACCGCGAACCCCCCCGAAAGCTTCGAGGGCATCATGGAGGTGGCCAAAAAGCTCGCGCTGGTCACCAAGGTAGGGGGCGGAAACGGCGTCAACCTCGACCCCTACCGCTCCGCCCCTAAAGGGCAGCGGGTGGGAATGGTCCGCGGCTTCGCCTACATGAGCGCGGAGCACAAGGACGTCGAGGACTTCATCAAAGGGCTGATGCGCCCCTCGACCAACCCCGACGGCGAGAAGCTGCCCCACGCGGTGCGCAACTGGACCCGGGTCATCTACGGCACCCTCTCCCCCGAGCTCGCCGCTTTGGCCCGCGAGCACGGCGTGCTCACCGTGCGCGAGCGTCCCGAAAACGTAATCGAGGTCGCCGACGACATGGGCGGGATCATGGACGCTGCCGCCCGTGCCGTCGGGCTCGCCCTCTCGGGGGAGGAGCCCCACGTGGACTTTTCTCGCCTCCGGCCCGAGGGCGCGCCGGTGAAGAGCTCGGGCGGCACCGCCAGCGGCCCCACCAGCTACCTGATCGAGATCTACGACAACTTCCTCGAGTGGGCGAACCGCGGCGGCCCGAACGCCGGGCCGGTGGCCACGCTTCGCTACGTTTACGCGCCGGTTCTCCGAGTGGTGCGCCAGGGCGGCACCCGCCGCGGCGCCGGCATGGCCACCCTCGAGGTCAGCCACCCCGACCTCCTCGACTTTCTCACCGCCAAAGACTTAGATCGCGAAGCCGCCGAGGGGGACATCTCTACCTTCAACATCTCGGTCCTCATCACCAACCGCTTCATCGAGGCGCTGGAGAAGGACGCCCTTTGGCCCATCGAGCCCAAGGAGGTCCCGGGCAAGTACTACCCGGTCTTCCTGGAGGGCGAATACCAAGGAAAGGTCCCCGACCTCCCCGAGCGGGAGGACGGCGCCCGTCCGGTGCCGGTTTACGAAGGGGGCGTGCCCGCGCGGTGGATCTGGCACGAGATCGCCTGGCACGCCTGGGCCACCGGCGAGCCCGGCCTGATCTTCATCGACCGGGTGAACGAGAAGTCGGCGCTAAAAGGGCTGGGCAAGCGCTGGGAGATCCGGGCCACCAACCCCTGTGGCGAGATTCCCCTGACCGTGGGCGAGCCCTGCGACCTGGGGGCAATGAACCTGGCCGCCTACGTCAAGGAAGACAAGGCCTTTGACTTCGACGCCTTCAGGAAGGACGTGCGCACCGCGGTGCGCTTCCTCGACAACGTGCTCGACGTGAACCACTTCGTCCTCGAGGACAACAAAAAGGCCTCCCAGACCCTACGCCGGCTCGGGCTCGGGGTGATGGGCCTCGCCGACGCGCTCATCAAGATGGACCTCGCCTACGACTCCGAGGAGGCCCGGAGGACGGTCGAGCGGATCATGGACGCGATGCGGGAGGAGGCCACCGCCGCCTCCGAAGCCCTCGCCGAGGAACGGGGGGTCTTCCCGCTTTACGCCGAGCACGAAGACTACTTCAAGCGTCTCGGCATCCGCCCCCGTCGGAACGTCGCTCTCCTCACCGTCGCTCCCACCGGCACCACCAGCATGCTGATGGGGGTTTCCTCGGGAATCGAGCCAGTCTTCGCCCCCTTCGTCTGGCGGCGGATCGGCGGCGAGTACAAAGCCCTCGTCCACCCGCTCTTTAAGGAGCTCCTCGAGGCCTACCCGCCCCACCCCGACTACCAAAAGGACAGCGGCTGGGACTGGGACAAGGTCACCGAGAAGATCCAGGAAAACCACGGTTCGGTGCAGGGGCTCGAGTTCGTACCCGAAAAGCTCCAGAAGGTCTTTAAGTGCGCCCACGACGTGAGCCCCCTCGACCACGTGCGGATGCAGGGGGTGGTGCAGCGGGCCTTCGACCGCGAGGGCTACGTGGGCAACTCGCTCTCCAAGACCATCAACCTCCCCAACCACGCCTCGGTCGAGGACGTCGAGGCCGCCTACACCGAGGCCTGGAAGACCGAGTGCAAGGGCATCACCGTCTACCGCGACGGGAGCCGCGAGTTCCAGGTGATCAACACCTCGAAGAAGAAGGAGGAAAAGGCTGGGGAGAAGGCCCCGGCCGAGCCTGAAAAGGCCGAGCCCGCCGCCCGGCCCTTTGGCCAGCCGGTCTTCGAGCGCACCGGGCGTCTCTTCGGCTTCACCGACATGGTGAAGCTCACCGCCTCCGACGGCACCCGCTACTCCTACCTGGTCACCGTCAACATGCAGGGGACGCACCCGGTCGAGGTCATCCTCACCACCGGCAAGGCCGGCGACGAGCAGAACGCCGATGCCGAGGCCCTCGGCCGGGTGGTCTCGATCGCGCTGCAATACGGCGTACCCCCGGAAGCGATCATCCACACGCTCCGGGGCATCAACGGCGGGCTCTACGGCAGCTACTTCAAAAAGTTCGTGGCCAGCAAGGGCGACCTGATCGCCCTCGCCCTGGAGCAAGCCCTGAAGCTTGGAAACGGCGAAAAACACCCCCTCACCGCCGCCGAGCCGAAGGCAAACGTCACGCCCCACGAGGCCCCGGTCCCTGAGGTCAAGGTCGAGGTTACGGCCGGCGGCCCGGCGGTCTCCGAGGGGCCGACCTGCCCCGAATGCGGTGGCCCGGTCAAGGTGGAGGACGGCTGCCTCACCTGCCAGGTCTGCGGCTGGTCGAAGTGCGGATGAACCGGCTTTGGCGCGGCCGGGGGCGGATTAGTCCGCCCCCGGCCACCTTAGCCCTAGCCTCGAAAAAATTCGCGTAGGACCCTTACCCCGAACCGGAGCGCCTCTACTGGGATGCGTTCGTCGGCAGCATGAATGAGGCGGTTGAAGGTGAACCCCTCGGGGAGCTTCATCGGGGTAAAGCCGTAGGTCTGGATGCCAAGCCGGGCGAAGTGGCGGCCGTCGGTAACGCCGGAAAGAAGCAGCGGGATCGCCTGGGCACCGGGGTCGGCTTCCTCGAGCGCACGCGCGAGTAACGGGAAAAGGCCCCAGTCCACCTCCCTTGGCCCGGCATCAAACCGCACCACCTCGGCTTCAAAGGGCACCGGGATTCGGGCCCAGAGCTCCCGTACCAGGTCCTCGGGGGCAAAGCCCGGAAGCAAGCGGCCGTCAAGCTCAAGCACTACCCGCTCGGGCACCACGTTGACCTTCTCGCCCCCGTGCACCAGGGTCGGGGCGGCCGTGTTGCCGAAAAGGGGTAGGAAAACCTTCCCTGCCTCGCCCAAACGTCCAAGCACCTGGCGCGTGAGGCGGGGGTTTAACGCTAGACGTAAAAGCGCGCCCTTGGCGCCGCCAAGCCCCTCGGCAAGCCCCGCAAACATCCGGCGCACCACCGGGGTTACGTGCACCGGCGGTGGAACCCGGTCAAGCGCGGTAAGCGCCGCGCCCAGCCTCACCATCGCCCCGCCACCGGTCCAAAGCGAACCATGACCCGCCGGCCCCGTAAAGGTAAGCCGAAGCCAGGCAAGCTGTTTCTCCGCCACCATGATGGGGTAAAACCGTTTCCCGGTCACATGGAGGGTGAAGGCACCGAACTCACCGAGGGCGTGCCGGATACCGGCAAAGAGGCCCGGGTGTTCTTCCACCAGGAATCTGGCCCCCAAATCCCCGCCCGCTTCCTCGTCAGCGAGCAGTACGAAAACCACATCCCCCTTCAGCTCGCTCTCGGCGTGGGCGCCGAGCAGCGCGGCCAGGTAAATGGCGAGGGGCCCCTTCATATCCAGGGCGCCCCGCCCCCAGACGAAGCCATCCTGCACCACACCGGAAAAAGGATCCACGCTCCAGCTCTGTCCCGCCGCCGGCACTACGTCAAGGTGGCCGTAAACGAGAAGCGGGGGGGCCTCGCCCCGACCGGGAAAGCGGACCACCAGGTTGGGCCGGCGCGGATCCTTGGCGTAGATTTTGGGCTCTAGGCCCTCCGCCTCCAAAAGGCGCTTGGCCCAGGCTACCGCCTCGGCTTCGCCGCCCGGGGGGTTCTCGGTTCTGAACCGGATCAAGCGGGACAGTAGGCTAACGACGTCGGGGTGCATTCCGATAACATACCGCTATGCCGCGCTCGCGGATTCCCAAAGACTCTGAGCGGCTCGTACCCAAGAACTTCATCACCGAGATCATCGACGAGGACCTGCGCTCGGGGCGCTACGATCTCATCGTCACCCGCTTCCCCCCAGAGCCAAACGGCTACCCCCACATCGGCCACGCCATCGCCAGTTTCATTGATTGTGGCATAGCCAAGGACTACCGGGGCCGCTGCCACCTGCGCATGGACGACACCAACCCCTTGACCGAAGAACAGCGCTACGTGGACGCGATCATTCGCGACATGCGGTGGCTCGGCTGGGATTGGGGCGAGCATCTCTACTACGCCTCCGATTACTTTGAGCGTCTTTACGAAATGGCGGTGGACTTGATCAAAAGGGGCCTCGCCTACGTGGACTCCCTCCCCGAGGAAAAGATCCGTGAATACCGGGGCACGCCGGATAAACCCGGTACCCCGAGCCCCTACCGGAACCGGAGCGTGGAGGAAAACCTGAAGCTCTTCGAGGAGATGCGGGACTGCAAGCACCCCGAGGGAGCCCACGTCCTCCGGGCGAAGATCGATATGGCAAGCCCCAACATGAAGCTTCGGGACCCTATCCTCTACCGCATCCTTCGCGCCGAGCACTACCGCACCGGCAACCGCTGGTGCATCTACCCCATGTACGACTTCGCCCACCCTCTTTCCGACTTCATCGAGGGGGTAACCCACTCGCTTTGCAGCTCGGAGTTTATCGAGAACCGTGCGGTCTATGACTGGTTGGTGGAAAAGCTCGCCGGCCGGGTTGGCCTTCCCGAGTGGCCCCGGCCTAAGCAGATCGAGTTCGGGCGGAGGAGCCTGGAGTACACCGTGGTCAGCAAGCGAAAGCTGATCAAGCTGGTGGAGCGGGGCCTGGTCTCGGGCTGGGACGACCCCCGGATGCCAACCCTATCGGGACTCAGGCGGCGTGGGGTCAGACCCGAGGCACTCATCGCCTTCGCACAACGGGTGGGAATCAGCCGCACCGACCGCACCGTGGACCTAGCCCTCCTGGAGTGGGCGATCCGGGACGACCTGAACCCCATCGCCCCCCGGGTAATGGCGGTGAGCGAGCCCTTGCTTTTGGAACTCGAAAACTTCCAGGGAACCGAGTGGCTTAAGGCCCCCTACTTCCCCCCCGACGTCGGCAAGCCCGGAAGCCGAAAGGTGCCCTTTACTAAAAGACTCTACGTCGAGCGCGGGGACTTTTCGCTCAAGCCACCGAAGGGCTGGAAGCGCCTCGAGGTGGGAAAAGCTACGCGACTTCGCTACGCCTACGTCGTGGTGATCGAGCGGGCGATCACCAACGAGACCGGCGAAGTCGTCAAGTTGATCGGTCGCGTGGTGGAGGGTTCGCTGGGGGCAAACCCGCCGGGGATCAAAGTGCAGGGGGCCATCCACTGGGTTAGCGCTGAATACGCCGTGCCGGCTGAATTCCGTCTGGTGGACCGGCTTTTTAAAGAACCGCACCCCGACGCGCTCAAGGACTTCCTCTCGGCCTACAACCCCGACTCGCTCATCGTGAAGCGGGGCTTCGTTGAACCGAGCGTGATGGAAGACCCCAAGGACACCCGCTACCAGTTCGAGCGACTGGGCTACTTCTGGCAGGACCCGGTGGACTCCAAACCCGACCACCTGGTCTTTAACCGCATCGTCACCTTGAAGGACACCTGGGCCCGAAGGCGGGAAGAAGCGCTCAAGGCCGCGAAAAAGACCTCAAAGCCGGCCGGGGAAAAGCCCCGAAAAATGGCCAGAAAGGTACCCGAGCTCAGCCCCGAAGAAGCCGAGATCAAGGAGCGTTGCCTCCGGCTTGGCCTCGGCGAACAGGAAGCCTACCTAGTGGCCAGAGAGCCGGCCATTCGGGCCTACCTCGAGGAGATGAGCGCCCACCTCCCGCCCGACCAGGCCGCCCCCTGGGTGGTGCACACCCTTGGCCCCTGGCTCCGGCGGGGGGAAAACCGCGTACCCCCAGCGGAGCTGGCCGAGCTCGTTCGCCTGGTCGAAGCCGGGGAAATCACCACTCGGCAGGCCAAGCAGGCCCTAGAAGAAGCCCAAGCCACCGGGCGTCCCCCAACGGCGATCGTCAAGGAGCTGGGGCTTGGGGTGTTGCGTGACGAAAAGCTCGTTCCACTCATTGAGGAAACCTTGGCCACCTTCCCCGACAAGGTGGCCGCCTACCGCGCGGGCAAGAAGGGCCTGCTGGGCTTCTTTATCGGCGAAGTCATGCGAAAAAGCAGCGGGCGCGCCGACCCCAAGGCAGTTCGCGAGCTACTTAAGGCTAGGCTTGACAGGGGTACTCTTGAGTAGTAAATTAGAAACCGATTAAGCGGGAGCATTGGAGGTGGAATTATGAGGGTGCGATTTGGACAGTCCGCGTAACAGTACTTGCAGGTCCAAGGGTTTCGAAGTAGGCGGTTCATTAGGAAGGAGCATTCATGTATGCCATATCCCTTCCATACCAACTCAAAAGGAAGCCCTCTGTTATCTGCGGTCAAGCTCCCCGGTCGCTAGCAGTGGATTCCTTTGTTTGGGTGTTTGAACCGCCCGGGTTTGCCCGCGCAATTGCGTGGGAACTTTGCGCCACGAGCGAAGTCGCACGAAAGCGGCTCCGCTCTTTGCATTTGGAGGCATTCGATGAGATTCAACCGCTATTTTCTGCCCGCAGCTGCGGGTCTGGCCCTCCTGCTTGCCGCATGCGGTGGCCAGCCCGGGGCCAAGGGCGATAAAGGCACAGGAAACACACCGCCGAAAAACGGGGTGCTCGAGCTAGTGGTAGCCGGGGTTGACCAGGCCCCCGTGCAGGTGGTGGGCCTCGAGGGCGTGGCCTTCTCGGGCACCGTCAAAGGTAGCAAGAAGCTCACCCTCCCGGCCGGCCCCTACTTGATCGACGGTGGGACCCTCAAAGGGTACATCGACCCTAGTCCCACCAAGGTCGAGCTCAAGGCCGGTGCCACGGTCAAACGGCAGCTCGCCTACCAGAAGGTGATCCCTTCGACCGGCCCACCGGACCGAATTGAGATCGTGAAGGTGGCGGATGGGGACGGTCTAGAGCTCCCATACCTGCCGGAAGAGAACATCAACGCGGTCAAAAAGCTCTTCGCTTCCCAAACCGAGGAGCCAGTTTGCGTAACGGTTAAGGTAACCGACGCCTCCGGAAACCCGGTGGAAGGTGCCCAGATCGCAATCACCTCCTCGCAACGGTGGGTCGACGACCACGTCTCCATCCTCCGGAACTGCGCCAAATCCCAGACCGAACCCCAGGGTGGGGCCAAGCCGCTCGCATTCCGGGACGGCATCTTTACCGACGCCGACGGCATGGCCACCTTCACCCTCTACGCCACCTGGAGCAGCCTGGAGGACGCCCCCCTCACTCGAATCCTCCTCGGTCAGCTGGAACCCACCAAGCTGGTCATCGCCGCGGAGGGCCAAGGCGCGACTGTCCTTGACGAGTTAAAGTTCTTCTTCTTTAACATCTCCCACCTCTGGGCCTGGATGGAGGGCAAGGACTACCCCACCCAGACCCGCTGGGGCAAGGCGTTTGAACTTACCAACCTGTTTAACCCCAACTGCCTGCAAAACCGCGACTACCAGGCAGCCACCCAAAACGGGGGCTCGGCAGGCGACTGCCGGAAGGACAACGCCTTCGAGGTCCGGAGCCACCTCTTCTTCAAGCAACCCCAACGGGCGATTCCCCTGGGAATCGTCGGCTACATAGTCTACGAGATCAGTGGCGACGACGCCGGTCGGGTGCACTTCGAGGGCGCCGATAATCTGATCTCCCCGACCAAGGCCATCGACTACGACGGTGCTATTGCGGTGGTACCCAACGACGACGTCGGGTTGGAGGATATGCCCCTCGACGTGGACTTGAAGGCCACCCTTTACGCCGTGGCCCCCTACGGGGAGAACCAGTACGCCTTCCCGCTGAAAAGCTACACTGTCCATAAGCGCTGGGTCGGGAGCTACCTGAAGATCGAGAAGAAGGTCGACCACCACGTGCTCTCGTGGTACGGCCCCGACCACACGCTGGACGCTGCCAACGCGGTGCCGGCAAACAGCGTGTTTACCTCCACGGTCTCGATCACGGTGACCAACGCCGGCAACTTCCCGGTCTACAACGTCACCGTTTCCGACGACGTGCCCTTCGAGCTGGGGGTTATCGAGAGCACCCTGAACCCCAGCGGCGGCACCTATGACGCGGTGAACCACACGGTTACCTGGAACTGGCAAAACACCGCCGACCCCCGGTTCGACAAGCTCGACCCTGGCGACTCGATCACCGTCACCTTCCAGGTCTACGTGCGCCAGAAGCCCGGCTTCTGTGCCGATAAGGCCGAAATCGCCGCCGCCAAGGACTACTACGTCCAGCCCGGCGACGTGGCCTACAAGATGGACCAGGATCACTGCTACAGCGACCCCTACAAGGTCGTGAACGGCGCCAAGAAGGACGACGTGACCGGCACCTGGTACACCGGCGCCCCGCTGGGCCAGGGCGGCTTCCAGGTCATGGTCGACTTCAATGGGAAGGACCACGAGAAGGACGTGGTGATCTGGGCGGTTCGGCCGATTCTGAAGCTCGACAAGAAGATTTTCGAGCCCGCCGACCGTCAGATGGCGAAGAGCAACATCAGCTACTGGCGGATCACCTTTAAGAATCTCGACCGGGCGATCTACAACGGGCTCATGGCCGCCTACCCCGATGAGTTCAACGGGGCCCCTGGCCGCGACAACCCATATGCCCGGAACCTCGACCTCACCGACGTCTTCGACACCGGGCTCGACTTCGTAAGCTCCAGCCCGGCGACCGTCACCGACGACGACACCGGAACCTCCACCGACTACGCCGAGAACTACATGGCCCCCAAGGGCATCCGCTGGGCCCAGATCCCGCTTATGGGCGGCGGCGACAGCGGTGAAGCCCAACCGACGTTACGGGGTAACATCGAAGGCGTTTGGTTCAACTGCGCCTTCCTCAATAGCCCCAGCCTCAACCAGCCCAGGAAGTACGCCGAGGTTCAGACCCGCACCCTGATGTCCTGGCAGTTCGGACTGTACAATTACTCCTGGTCGCAATACCCGCTCCACCACAACGACAACGCCGGGCTCCGCAAGGGACTCCAGGCCTGCGACTACGTCAAGGTTCAGCTGGCCGACGAACCCTGGATCGAGCTCGACTCCCTGGGTGAGTACGACGGCAGCAACCCCAACACCGCCAAGCAGCTTCCGGGCGTGAACCAGAACGATACCTACTACTACTTCATGACCGTGACAAACGTGGGGAACGCGACCGCGCAGAACGTCTCCTTCCAGGCCAACATCACCCAGAACCGGGCCAACTTCACCGCCAACGCCAGCGCCCACAAGGTCTACACCGCGAGCAGCGCCTCCGGCCCCTGGACCTTCTTGGGTAGTGCGAGCAGCGCCTCGGCCACCAACGTGCAGTTCTCCCCAGCCGGCAACCTCTCCGCCGGGGAGTACTTCCTTTTCGTCCTCGAGGCCAAGGCCATGCTGGTAGGCAACGAGAACGTGGAAGCCGAATCCACCTACACCAACCCCGCCAGCCAGGCACCCTTCCTGCCGGCGATGTCGAGCGAGAACACCCAGATCCAATAGCCCCTTTCGGCCCCCGGCCCAGGCCGGGGGCCACCCTTTTTGGAAATCGCTTATGGGCAGGACCGGAAAATCCCTAAAACACGTAATGCTTCTCTCGGTACTCGCTTTCCTCGGCGCCTGCACCCCGCCGCGCTCACCAGCGCCGGCCCGGCTGCTCATCAAAGTGGACGGCGCACCGAGCGCCACAGTTGAAGTCACCTCCGCGACCGGCCAACCGGTCTTCCGGGGGGCGATCACCGGGCAAATCGAGCTCGCCGGTCTCGTACCCGGCCCCTACCGCGTGGACGGCCAACCGGCGAACGGCGTCGATCCCGATCCCATCGAGGTCCGGCTGGGTCCGGGCGAGCGTGGTGAGGTGACTGTTTCCTACCCCTCACCGAAAGCGCACCTCACCGTCAAGCTCAAGGGGATCGACCGGGCCGGGGTGGTGATCAGTCGGGAAGACCAGCCGGTCTTTTCGGGGGAGGTGGCTGGGCAACGCGACTTTCTTCTCGAGCCCGGCGGCTACACCGTCGACGGGCAACCCGCCAGTGGCGCCGACCCTCCGGCGGTCGACGTCGAGCTCAGAGCGGGAGCGCCACAAACCCTGACCCTCGACTATTCCGCCCCACCGCCACCACCTGCTCCCGGGGTCCGTTTTTTAAAGCCCGCCCCAGGCGAAGTCCTCGATCAACCGGTACTGCACGTCGAACTCGAGCTCGACCAGCCCGCCCTGTACCAGGCGCTTCACGTCGCCCTGCTCGACCGCGGCGTGCTCAAGGTCTGGACGGTGCACCCCGGAACGACCCGTTACACCGCCGACATTGTCCTAGATCCTGACAGCTACAATGGGGACCACACCCTCCTCGCCCGGGTGCAGAAGCTGGGCGAGGCCAGCTGGACCGAGGCCGCCGCCCAACCCCTCACCGTTCAGGTCCCCTGGAAAGGGAGCGCCTTCGTCGAATTCACCGGCCTCCCCTCCGAGGTGGCGCTGGAACCCGGGACAAGCCAAACGTTTACCTTCACCGCCCGATCACGCAACGGGTTTGAAGGAGAGGCCCGTTTTAGCGCCGACGCCCTCCCCGGGGTCACGGTTTCCGTGCCCCCCGACCGCGCCACCTTCGCGGTGGGCGCGACCAAAACCCTCACCCTCACGGTCGCCGTGGACCCCGCCGCCGCCTCCGGCACCCGCCAGGCGGTGGTGCGCTGGCAGGACGCCTGGGGGCTTCGGACCGGTTATGCGGACTTCCCGGTCAAGGCCTCGAGGAAACCGGTGCCCCGCTTCAGTAGCCCCCCGTCCCCCTGGCACGCGCGGCCGGTGGCGATCGAGGTCGGCGTCGACGACGACGGGGTGATGAAGGAGGTCCGGTTCTACGTGGACGGCCAGCTGCTCGCCCAGGACGACGCCGCCCCCTACCAGGCCAGCTGGGACCCCGGGCTTCAGGCCGACGGCCCCCACCGCCTGCGGGCCGAGGCCGAGGACAGCCTGGGCTTCGTGGGGACGGTCGAGATGGACCTCGACCTGGCGATCCCGCTGGCGGTGCGGCGCACCCTCCCGCTCCCCGCCACCCCGGCGGGGGCGCCCTTCGCCTTCCAGGGCTCGGTGTACCTGGCCGCCGGCGACCAAGTGCTGCGCCTCACCGGTCCCGACGCCACCCCCGACACCCTGACCCTCCCGTCTCCAGTGCGCAAGCTGCTGGCCTGGAACGACCACCTCTACGCGGCTACTGACACCGGAGTCCACGAGCTCGCCCCCGACCTCACCTCGACCAGCCTGGTCTGGGGCGGAGTCAGCGACTTCCGGGCGCTGGTGGCCGGGAGCGAGCCGGTGGCGGTCTATGGAAACCGCCTGCGGGCGCTGGTAAGCAGCTCCGAGACCCTGCTTCCCGCCGCCCCCAGCGCGGCCGCGGCCAGCGCCTCGCTGGTCTTCCTCGGCTACCCCGACGGCCGCCTGGAGCGCCGGATCCTGGGCAGCAGCCTGCCGCCCGAGGTCCGCAGCGCCAAGGAGGCGATCGCCGACCTTGCGGTGGCCGGGGGGGCCCTCTGGCAAAGTACGCCCACTCGGGTCTGGCGCTACCCCCTGACCTTCAACCTGCTCAAAAGCCCCGACGCCTTCGCCACCGCCGACTGGACCCGCGAGGGGGTGACGGTGGACACCGACGTGGCCCCCGATCCCGAGGGCGAGCCCCGCGCCGACCGGGTCACCCGCGACCCGGCCGGGGCCCCGCCGTTCCGCCTCTTCCAGAGCGTCCCGCTCGCCGAGGGGACCTACGCCTTTGGGGTGTTTGCGAAGGGGGATCCCACCACCACCCTGACCTTGCTAGCCGAACGTACGAGCGACGGCAGCGTGCTGGCCAGCCAGGGACCGATCACCCTCTCCGACACCGATCCCTGGAGCTACCTCGAGGTCGTCTTCACGGTGCCCGCCGGCGGGGGCCCGGTGCGGGTCGTTATCGAGCTGGACCCCGCCGCCCAGCCGGCCCTCCTCTCCCATTCCCGGCTATGGGAAGCACCCGCCACGACCTACACGCTATGCGGCGCCCCCAACCCTTTCCAACCCGGGGGTTACTTCACCGACGCCGGTGGCTGCGTCTTCCAGCTCGGCCGAGGAAAGGTCTTATCCACCGGCCACGCGCTCCTCCCCGGGGTCGGAGTAGACGGCAACCGGTTCTACTTGGCCTCGTCCGATGGAAGCCTCGAGGCCTGGGAAGGGGCCGTCCTGAAGGCAACAGAACGTCCGGTCGCCGTCACCCCGGTAGGGGGCATCCTAGACAGCGGCTATCTCTACCTTGGCTATGCCGACGGCGCCCTCCGAATCCTCGATCCCTTGCCCTGAACCCGGACAGACACATGTGAGACTGGATCGATAAGAATGTGGGGACCACTCCAGGAGAGAGGAGGTCCCCACGGATGCAGCTTACAACCATTGGTCGGGAGCTGTGGAGCGGAGCAAGGAAGGCGGAGCAACTTCGAGCGGCCGGG